>JAQYWG010000005.1 GCA_030145085.1 Thermodesulfobacteriota bacterium | reverse complement strand
ATTAATACGAACATTTTCCCTCGCATTATCAATAGCCTTTTGGTCAATGTCGATACCCAAGACATGCCGGGCACCCAATTTGGCCGCCGCAATACTGAGAATACCCGATCCCATGCCCACATCCAAGACCGAGTGGGGTGTTCTCCCACCTCTTCGTGGGGGGTCATATACGCCGGTTAAGGCCTTCTCCAACGCCCGGATGCAAAGCCTCGTCGTCGAATGCGTCCCCGTTCCAAAGGCCATTCCTGGCTCGATATCGATGACAATCATCTTCCTTGGCCTTAGTCTGATCCAAGGGGGTTTCACGACGATCCGCAGTCCTGGCTGGGAAGCCTTGAAGAAGGCCCTCCATCCCGTCATCCAATCTCTATCAGCGATGGAGCGAATTTCAACGCCAGGCGGATAAATCTCGGGGAAAAATCCCCTTATAGCCCCCAAATAGCGGGAAATGGATTGGGCCTCAATCATAAGCGGATGGGGGAAATAGGCCTTAATTATTTCGAACCCCTCCTTCCCCTCCGCATCTTCAATAACAATCCCGCTGGAACCCCTTTCCATAAGGAAGTTGGCCAAGGCCTCCTGGGCCTCCTTCGGAACGGTAACCCTGACCTCCCCCCATTGAATAGGTGCCATATTCCTCTTATTTCGATCTTCCCGTTTTGTAACCGCCAAAGGGCTTTGGAACTTCATCTTATCACAGAAATGGATTTCCTCAAGGAGAAATCCCTCCTGCATCTGGAAGGGGCTCATCTCCTTGACAATGAATGGAGGTATATCCTATAATTTCACCTAAAAATTTAAATAGTTATGTTTTTTTACGGTAAAATGAGCCCTCCACATTAAGAGATGGAAGGTCAGCGTGAGATTATTCATTACCTTCGAGGGCATAGAAGGAAGCGGTAAGACGACACAGATTCAACTGCTGAGGGGTTATTTGGAACGAAAGGGATGTCGATGCCGCATTACCCGTGAACCCGGCGGTTGCAGAATTGGGGATAAAATCAGGGATATTCTTATGGATACGAATAACGAAAATTTGACGCCCCTCAGCGAATTATACCTCATCATGGCGAATAGGGGACAGCACGTTGTGGAGGTAATCGAACCCGCTCTGAAGAATCAAAACGTTCTAATCTGTGATCGGTTTCACGATGCGACGGTGGCCTATCAAGGGTTTGCACGAGGAATGGCCCTCGATTTGATCGAAAGGCTCAACCAAACGGTTACCAAAGGGCTGAACCCCGATCTGACGATTTTACTGGATTGTCCTGTCGAAGTGGGGTTAGAGAGGGCCAGGGGAAGAATGGAGGCCGGGAACTTATCATGGAAAGAGGGCAGGTTCGAAGGGGAACAAGAGGATTTCCATCAGAGGGTGAGGGATGCTTATCTCACAATCGCCAAAGCTGAATCCCGCCGCATTAAGGTCGTGGATGGATTAAAGGGCGAGCATACCGTTGAGCGGGAAATCCGACATCTCGTTAATCCCTTTTTGAAGTGACTCATCGGTGAGTAAGATGTCTTTCAAGAAGATTATCGGACATGATAGGCAGATAGAACATCTCCGAAATGCCATGAGGAATCGGCGGGTCGCCCACGCCTATCTTTTTCTGGGAAAGGAGGGGATTGGGAAAAGATTGGTTGCCCTAAACATAGCCAAAGCCCTCAATTGTCTTCGTGGCGATGAAGAACCTTGTGATGAATGCCGGTCTTGTCTGAAGATAGATCACCTTCATCATCCCGACGTCCTTTTGGTAGAGCCTCACGGCCAATGGATTCGAATCGACCAAATCAGGGACCTGCAGAGGGAGTTGAGTCACAGACCTTATGAGGGAAAGAGGAGAATCTGTATTCTCACGGGCGGGGATCGAATGAGACAGGAGGCGGCCAATGCTCTGCTACGAATTTTGGAAGAACCTCCCCTTCATACCGTGCTGATCCTCCTTGCCGCCAATGTAGATTTCATGCTTCCCACCATTACCTCTCGTTGCCAAAGGATTACTTTCAATCCGTTGCCCTCTGAACGAATAGCGGAGGTCGTTCGTTCAAGATTGGGACTGGAAAGAGAAGAGGCCCACATTCTGGCCTCCCTTGCCGATGGGAGCCTTGGGAATGCCTTGCAGACGGATTTGGATTTTGTCCATCGGGGGAGAAGGGAGATTATCGGAAAGATCATCGACCTTCCCTCCTATGGGCCTGAGCAAATATTGGGTTTGGCCGAGGAAATGGCCAAGGGGAATGATGATCTACCCATGCTTCTAACGATGATCCATACATGGTATAGAGACCTTTTGTCCTATAAGGAGAGGGGAAACGGTGCTCAATTGATTAACATCGACCTATCGCACGACATCCATAAGGCGGCCCCAGGGACGGATACTCCATCCCTGATTCATCGAATGGAGGTCATCCAGGGAGCCTTATGGAACCTGGAGCGAAATGCCAATCGACAGATAACCCTGGAGGCAATGCTCCTGGATTTGGCCAGAACCAGAGGCTTCCATGGCGATACATGGAGTTGACGAGATGGTTAGGATTGTCGGCGTGAAGCTTTGTGACGCCAAAATTTATGAGTTTGACGCCGGGGATAAGGAATTCAAATTGGGCGACAACGTATTAGTGGAAACGGAAAAGGGTCGATTTCTGGGAAAGGTGGCCGTTGAGCCTAGGGAAAAGGAGAAGCAGTCCCTCCTAAAAATTCCCCCACCAATCCTTCGGAAGGCAACCGATGAGGACTTGAAACAGGAGGAGATGAATGTTGAAATGCAGAGGGAAGCCTTCGCTTTCTGTCTCCAAAGGATAAGGGATAGGGAGCTACTCATGAAACTCGTCCGCGTCGAATTTCTATTCGATCGGAGCAAGGCCATCTTCTATTTTACCGCGGAAAAGAGGGTTGATTTCAGGGAACTGGTAAAGGACTTAGCCTCCAAATACCATACCAGAATTGAAATGAGACAGGTTGGCGTCAGAGATGAGGCCAAGATGGTCGGAGGGACGGGGAGCTGTGGCCGCGAGCTCTGTTGTTGCCGTTTTCTCAACACCTTTGATCTGGTATCCGTTCGCATGGCCAAGGAACAGAACCTCACCCTCAATCCCGAAAAAATTTCAGGCGCATGTGGTCGTCTTATGTGCTGCCTGGCCTTTGAACATGAAATCTATTCCCAGCTCGGGAAGAACCTCCCCAAACTTGGCAAGCGGATCAAGACAAAATTCGGGCAAGGAAAGGTCATTCGGCAAAACATCCTCGCGCAGACAGTGACCCTCCAATTGGAGAACGGAACCGAGATGACCCTAAATGTATACGACCTTTAAGAGGCGAGGGAGATGGCAAAGAGGTTTTACATTACCACGCCAATCTACTATGTGAATGATGTTCCCCACATCGGGCATGCATATACTACCATCGTGGCCGATGTGCTGAGCCGGTTCCATCGACAATCGGGTTTTGAGACCTTTTTCCTGACGGGAACTGATGAGCATGGTAACAAGGTACTCCAGGCGGCGGAGGCGGCGGGCAAAACTCCTGAGGCGTATGCGGATCAAATCAGCGCCCTATTCAAAGACCTCTGGCCCCAATTGGATATCTCCAACGACTACTTCATTCGCACCACCGCTGAAAAACACAAGAAGGTAGTTCAACTCATCCTGAAGAAAGTCCATGAGAACGGGGACATCTATTTCGGAGAATACGGTGGACATTACTGCTTCGGTTGCGAACGCTTCTATACCCAGAGAGAACTGGTGGATGGAAAATGCCCGGATCACCAGAAGGAGCCTCAATTCATTAAGGAGAAGAATTATTTCTTTAAGATGAGCAAATATCAAAATTGGCTGATCCACCACATCGAGGAGCATGAGGATTTTATTCGGCCTGAGATCTACCGAAATAAGGTCCTTTCCTTCCTTCAGGAACCGTTGGAGGATCTCTGTATTTCCCGTCCCAACAACAGGCTTTCCTGGGGAATCTCCCTTCCCTTCGATTCACGCTATGTGACTTATGTCTGGTTCGATGCCCTTATCAACTATATCTCGGCCTTGGATTACCCCTCGGGGAGCGCCTTCAAAAAATTCTGGCCAGTGGCCGAACATCTCATAGCAAAGGATATTCTCATCCCGCATGGGATTTATTGGCCAACCATGCTCCGAGCCGCGGGCATTCCCCCATACAAAAGGCTCAACGTCCATGGGTACTGGAATATCAAGGAAAGCAAGATGTCGAAAAGCCTGGGAAACATCATCAGACCCTTAGAGGTTAAAGAGAAATACGGGTTGGATTCCTTTCGCTATTTTCTCTTGAGGGAGATGGCTTTTGGCCTCGATTCGAATTTCAGCGAAGATGCGCTGGTTCAGCGCATCAACTCAGACCTCGCCAATGACTTGGGAAATCTCCTCAACCGAACGGTGGCCATGGTAATCAAATACTTCGAGGGAAAGGTTCAATCGCCAGGCCCTGTAGAAACCATCGATGAGGCCCTCAGAGAAACCGCCTCGTCCGTTGTTGAGGAGGTGGAGGTTTTCATGAGGGAAATGGCTTTCAACAAAGCTTTCAGCTCCACCTGGAAACTGATCGCCAAGGTCAATCAATATCTCGATCAGACGGCACCTTGGTCCCTGGCCAAGGAAAAGAAACAGCAAAGGAGACTGGCTACCGTATTATATAACGCCCTTGAATCCTTGAGGATTATCGCCATCCTGATCTACCCTGTTATGCCCCGAACGGGAGTTGAAATATGGCGTCAGATCGACCTGGGGGCTCAGCTTCCAGAACAAGAATTTAGCCAGGCCAAGATCTGGGGCCAATATAGAGTTGGCTCCATTGTGGAAAGGGCAAGGACTCTCTTTCCCAGGGTCGACACTCCTAAAGCGCAGGGGATGGATGGATGAAAGCCAAGGCAAGGAGAAATCCACAACGGGTCGGGTCGATATTGGAGAAGACCCTGAAGAAGATGTCATTGGATAGGAAATTGAAGGAGCATGAGACCTGGAATGTTTGGGACAGTGTAGTGGGAGAACATGTCTCTCGGCATGCTCAGCCCGATTTCATCAGAAACAGAATCCTCTTCGTAAAGGTTTCGAGTTCTCCCTGGATGCAGCAACTTCATTACATGGGCGAGGGAATCACCGAGGCACTCAATAAGAGATTGGGCACCCATATTATCGAGGAGATCCGTTTCAAATTGGGAAAGGTCGATCCTCAATGGAAACCATCCACAACTCCTCCGCAATCCCCAAATCCGACTCCATCGCCGGGGAAGGGCATCCCCAAGGAGATTCGAAAAACCCTCTCCCTTATCAAGGATGTGCAAATGAAAAAGATTCTCGGAAGGGTAATGCGCAAGGATCTGGGGAGGCGGAAGGAGAAAACTCCCTGATCATCACCTGTCCGGTGCACCCTTCATCGCCGATGGGATTTCTCGATAGATTTCTTTGAGGGGAATTCCCATGGCCTCGGCAATTCTCTTGCAGTCCTCATACTCGGGCATTATGTTAATTGCCCGACCCCTATGGTCAGTGGAAACCTTGAGCCTCACCGTGCCATATTTGGTCTCCACCTCCTCGGTTCTTCGACTCAGTTTTGCCCTTCGGACGGAATAGAGGCGCACCCCGATGGAGGTCGATTCCCTGAAGAGGGTATCGATGATCATATCAACCTCCGCTTCATAGCAGAGGACTTTGATAGTAATACCGGGGCGGTTCTTTTTCATCTGGATGGGAGTGAAAGTCACGTCTAGCGCTCCCGCCTCGGGAAGCTTTTCCATAAGATAGCCATAAATTTCGGGGGACATATCGTCAATATCAGTCTCTACTACCCAAACCCAGTCCGCCTCTCGTGATCCATCACCCTTTCCTAAAATAATCCTCAATACGTTAGGGATGCCCTCAAATACCCTATCGCCCAATCCATACCCCACCTTTTCGATCCTCATTTCGGGAATGTTACCGAAGCCGGAGGACAAGGAGGTTAAAATGGCTGCCCCTGTAGGTGTAACCAGCTCTTCATTCAGGGAGGAAGAGTAGATGGGAATCCCCTTCAATATCTCGAGGGTGGCCGGTGCTGGAACGGGTAATCTCCCATGTTGCCCAAGAACGAACCCAGACCCCACGGGAATTCTGGAGGCAAATACCCGCTCAATCGCCAGGTGGTTCATTCCAACAGCAGCTCCCACCACATCTACGATTGAGTCAAGGGCGCCAATTTCGTGAAAGTGAACCTCATCGATCTTTTCGCCGTGAATCTTAGCCTCGGCTGAGGCCAATCGACGGAATATATCCAGGCTCCTGTCCTTTACCTGCAGATCCAATGGGCTTACTTCGATCATCTGTTTGATTTCGCGATAGGAACGCTGAGGGCCTTCATCCCCTTTGCTCCTCACCTTCACATGGGTCCCATAAATCCTCATCCTTTCATTCCGTTTTACCTCTATGTTGAATGGTTCAACCCCCAACTTGGCAACCTCTTCGAGGAGGATGGATTCCGGCAAACCGATATCGATCAAGGCCCCGAGGACCATGTTCCCGCTGATGCCTGAGAAGCAATCGAGATAGCACACCCTCATGCCAAACCGTCTTTCCCTTGAGTGCCGATGGTTTTCATGGACATTAAGCCTCAGCCTCTATGCGGACGGACGCCCCTGTTCTTACGGCCTGCAGCACCTTGGGATCTCCGACCACCTTTCCGAAGACGTTCACCGAGCTGGCCGGCCTGATTTCATCCCCTCGACTGTTTGGCGTTGGGCCGAAGAAAATGCAGAATGCGTTACCGGGAGGCCAATACCCCATATCCCCCAGCTCTACAGCCTCCCGGGCCGAATCGTCCAATTCCGCCTGGACTGGAATGGAGAAATAGATCTCATCCCCCCAGGTATTGACCTTGGATTCAAAGGGAAGACCCCTCCAGATGAGATCGGCTGTCCCCGTCTCATTCAATTCACCATATACCTCCACTTCGCCCACCGTAACCTTAATCCTTCTACCCATCGTCTCTCCTTTTGGACCTCATTTCTGCCCTAAGGCCTGCCTGCCTTTTCGGAATCATTTTCTCCACCTCCTTCCCCTTCATCGATGGGTTCAAATTCATCGTAAAGGCTTCGATCCTGAACCCCGATATCGGGGAGGATTTCTTCCAGCTCGATTTCGAAGGGTCTCCCCCTTCCCCCCCTTCTTCGCCCGGTTTGGATCCGAATTAAGAGAAAGCCCAAGGCAAGCAGAAAATAGCCTGGAACCTCCTTTACGGCTACCCCAAGGGGGACCGAAATTGCCCCGGTCTTGAACCAATCCGTGAGGAAGACCCTTAGGGTATTGATACATAAAATCCCGAGGATAACATAATAGGCCAAGAGCGTTTTCCGAATATTCCCGAGCAATGTGCCCACCAGCTCCCCGTAGATTCCCCTGAAATGTTTCCAACTCTTGGAAATGGATCTGAGGATTTCATTGCGGACATTCACATCCTGCTCATGCATTTTGAGGGTTATCTGTTTATCGCTTCGAAAGAGGAGATATCTCCGAAAGAGGGCATCCATTTCCTGGGTTATCGAATCGTAATTCCTCACATTCCTGTAGATAAAAAAGGCCATAAGGCCAACCACCACAAGGTAAATCCACCTGTCCAGTCCCAAGAGGCTGAACAACAACGGCCTGATAGGCTGGAGGTATGAAATAAGCCAATGTCCAGAAGGGGATCCGATCATTTTATGCCTACAAAGATAAACTTGACGTCATTCTGAAAAGTTTAAATCAGACGGCAAAGAAAAAAGATCCAGATGCAAGGCAACGCAGCCCTTCGGCTTTACTCAGGGCCATGAGTCCTTCGACCTTGCTCAGGACCGTGAGCTTGTCGAACGGCCTGTCGAATGGCAGATGGACTTTTTACGAAGCCGTCAACCTTGAAAAGATCCTTTGACCTATCACTCCCATCTCCTAAACAGTCCCTTCCTGGTCCCTGTTGATGAGGCTGGCCACGTATCCAGCCCCGAACCCGTTATCGATGTTGACCACGGAAACCCCCGAAGCACAGGAGTTGAGCATGGCAAGTAAGGCTGCAACCCCTCCGAAACTGGCTCCATAGCCCACGCGGGTGGGAACGGCGATGACGGGCCGATCCACTAATCCACCAACAACGCTTGGTAGGGCCCCCTCCATTCCCGCGACGACGATGATCACATTGGCCGATTGGATCAATTCAGCCTTGCTAAACAACCGATGGATCCCGGAAATGCCCACATCGTAGAGTCGTTCCACTCGATTGCCCATCATCTCCGCGGTAAGAATAGCCTCTTCAGCTACAGGAGCATCAGAGGTTCCCGCACTGATTACCAGAATGAGCCCTTTCCCCACCCGCTCGACCTCATGATTCATTACGGTAATGATCCCGGGGATAGGGTAATAGTTTGCCTCTGGGATAGCCTTCTTAATGGCCAATCCCTTTCTTTTGCGCACCCTGGTTACGAGGACATTATCTCCCTGTTGTCTCATCCGCTGGATGATAGATATGATTTGTGCGCTCGATTTGCCTTCGCCGAAGATTACCTCAGGAAACCCCTTCCGAAGCGCACGGTGATGATCGATGGTGGCATGACCGATATCCTCGAAGGGAAGGTCTCTCAGTGTAACCAGGGCATCACGGATTTCAATCCTCCCCGTCTTGACGTCCTCGAGCAATTTCTCCAATCGCCTCACATTCATCTTTAGTGAATTGTAAGCAATCTATTCCGTAAAAGTCAAGCTCTATCAGTAGAGCTGAGCCTCTCCCATAGCCCTTGTCCTTGACAAGGGGGGTTAAAGGGGGTAGCCTTGGCATGAGCCGGGACCTTTTGTAAAGGAGGGAGTGCAATGAACAGGACAGGGATCGTCAGGGATGAAAGGTATATCGACCATATTACCGACGATTATCACCCGGAAAACCCAAATAGACTCAGGTCAATCTATGGCATGCTCCAAGGGGGGGATATGGAGGGTTTCTATACGGAGATTCCGCCGCGGCTTGCCACCAGGGAAGAACTGGAGATGGTCCACCTTCCCTCTTATATTGATCTGATCGCTTCCACCGCGGGTCAACCCGCTCGCAGGTTGGACCCTGATACGGTGACTTCTCCCAAATCATATGAAGCTGCCTGCTTAGCAGTGGGAGGGGTATTGGAGGCCATCGAAGCAGTCCTCCAGGGAAAGTTGGATAATGCCTTCGCCCTCGTCAGACCCCCGGGCCATCACGCCGAAAGGAATCGCGCCATGGGGTTCTGTATATTTAACAATATCGCTGTAGGTGCGAAATATGCCATTCAGACTCACGGACTCGAAAGGGTCCTCATTATCGATTGGGATGTCCACCACGGAAATGGAACACAAAACACATTTTATGAGGCCCCTGAGGTATTATACTTCTCAACCCATCGTTATGGCTTCTTTTACCCGGGTACTGGGGCTCCTGCGGAAGCGGGGACGGGAAAGGGTGAGGGGTTCACCGTGAACGTCCCGATGTCTCTTGGATGCGGTGATGCAGAATATGGAAATATCTTCCTCCATGTTCTAAAACCCATTGCGTTATCGTATAAGCCCCAGCTCATTCTCGTTTCCGCGGGCTTTGATACTTATTCCCGTGATCCCCTGGGGGGAATGAGCATGACGGAGAAAGGGTATGCCCGTCTAATCAATATCACCATGGACATTGCCCAAACGACCTGTGGTGGGAAGATCATTATCGCTTTGGAGGGAGGATACGATTTGGATGGCCTGGCCACTTCCGTCAAGGCCGTACTGCGGGAACTCAGGGGGGACTCGGTAATTGACATTGCCGAATGCCAAAGAAATGAGAGGAACGGATACGGAAAGATAGAGGGTGAATTAGGGAAACTAAAGGGATATCACAAGAGGCATTGGGAAAAGCTGTGATTTCCTCATGTGACCATCCCAAGGGAGATGGAGAGGATCAGGAGTTCACCCTCTCTTTAAGCTCCTTTCCCACCTTAAAAAAGGGAAGCCTCTTTCCGCTTACATCTACCAATGCCCCTGTTTTGGGATTTCTCCCTCTGTACCCCTCATAATTCTTCACTACGAAGCTGCCAAACCCCCGTATCTCGATCCTTTCTCCTTTGGCGAGGGAATCCCTCATCCCTTCGAAGATCGTATCCACGATGACCTTTGCCACTTTCTGGGTTACATTCGCCCTTTCAGCGACCCTTAGTACAAGCTCAGCCTTATTCATCTCTTTTCCCCCATATGAGATCAATGGTTCCTTAATAACCCTCAGAGTAACTCCTCCCGAATGTACTCCACTGCATTTCTGAAGAAGGCTAACCCCATTCCCTCCTCAGGCAGATCCTCTCTGGTCCATCTGGGATGGTTGGTAAAATGGAGGTAAGCCTCCGGATGAGGCATCATGCCAAAAAGCCTACCACTCTCATCACAGATGCCAGCGACAGCATCTATCGATCCGTTTGGGTTTAATGGATAATCCATCACCTCGTGGGTAAAGGACGGATCACTGTATTGGGCCACGATGAGATTCCGCTGCTTCAATTTTTTTCTTATCTCTTCCCCGCCGGGGATGAACTTCCCCTCCCCGTGTCTTACTGGGAGATAGACTCCCTTGATCCCCCTCGTAAATATACACGGTGATTTCTCATCGATCTTCAGGTAGACCCATCTATCCTCAAACCTACCGGAGTCGTTAAAGGTTAACGTAACCTGTTGGGTGTCATAGCTGCCATCAAACGCCGGGATCAACCCAAGCTTAACCATCAACTGAAAGCCGTTACAACCGCCGAAGATGAGCTTCCCCTCTTTTATGAAGCGAAGAAGTTGATCCTGAAATCTTTCCCCTCTTGCCCCCACCCTCGCATATCTGAGCCGGTTCGCCGCCGCTTTGGCAGCACCCAGATCATCGCCATCCAAAAAACCACCGGGTAGGTTCAGAAGATGATACTGGTCCAGCGTAACCTCTCCTTGAAGGATTTCATTCATATGGACGATATCGACCACATCGGCCTCCGCCAACCTGCATCCATGAGCCATCTCCGTCTCGCAATTGATGCCATATCCATAGAGGACAATGGCCTTTACCCGTTGTTTCCTGGGCACCATACCACCCCCGAGGGAATGCACTCCTTCATACCTCACGCTCTAATGCGCCTAGTGTCTTTTGGAACCTCCTCTCGAAGGCCATTCGGTTTTTGTTGGTCGTTCCCGAGACCACAATGGTAGCTTTCCCCCTTGGGATAAGAATCCACATCCTCTGGTGGGAGAAGAAGAAAGCCACTATTAAGCCCCAAACCAGGAGAATACACCCCACCCAGACCACCCATACACCGGGGTCCTTGGTTACCTGTAACCCCGTATATTCCCTTTCCATCACCCCTTTTAAGGTAAATTGATAACCATCGACGAGCTTCGGTCTAGCCTTCAATAGCCAAAACCTTTGGGGCACTGCCGCGGGTTGAAAGAGGGCCATGGCAACGCCCTCCCCGAAATTATGGATTTGCGGGTGAAACTTCAAAATCTGGAAAAAAGCCTTCGACTCCGGTATCTCCACTTTTTCCCCCTCATGGGCAACAAGGGAGAAATTTTCCCCTTGATTTTTGCTTTCAACACCTACGGTGATTTCGGGGATACCCCCATAGCTGGATTGATAAAAACGCAACCCGTTGAAGGTAAGGGGATGGTTCACCCGAACCTCCTTTTTCATGACTTCCTTCCCATCTTCCAAGAAGGTTAAGGTGCTGATGTATTCCCTGACAAGCCTTTCTTGAGTCTTCATATCGTAATAGGTGATCCTGAAGTCATCGCACCTCACCATAAATTCCAAGGGCTTTGGCGTCGTTCCGTGGCGCTGTCGGGTGAAGATCCGATCAACGGTCTCCCCTTCCAGGATATTTACGAAGCCTTTGAACCCAAAAAGCGAACCGATGAGAGCGCCCAGGAGAATGATGAGGATGCTGAGGTGGGTTATGTAAACCCCTAACCTCGACATCCTACCCCTTTCGGCGAAGATGACAATGGCTTCGGTTGTTTCGGAAACGAGAGGCCTACCGAAAACCCCTCTCGTAATAGAAGACACCTTCTCCGTCACCTCTTCGGGTGATAAGGACCTTTTGAAATGCTTAGTATAGGGAAGGTTCGCAATCTGAACCTTGTCGATTTCACCCCGTGGACGGGTGATTTTGCTCCAAATACGGGGGAATCGACTCGAAGAACACGAGAAGATGTTCACGGCCAGAAGGGCCAGGATTCCCCTGAACCACCAGGAGTGGTACATGTCGAAGAGGCCCAAGAAATTCAGAAATCGATAAAGTCCAGGGCCGAAGTGTTGCATATATTCCATAGTGGGCGCATTCTGTTTGATGAGGGTCCCAACAATGGAGGTCAACGCCAAGAGGATAAGGAGAGATATACTCAATCTTACAGAGCAAAGAAGGTCCCAAAGGGGGGCTCTTCGCCTCGTCCTCCTGTTTCCTTTTTTCATTTCTATCTCCCCACCCTTTGGCTCAAAGATTCGCAACTGCTTGAATTTTTTACCATACTCGACGTTATGGTGTCAAGGAAAAAGGAGTGAGATGACTAGGAATTCAAATCGAGGACTTCCTTCATGGCCTCAACCATGGAGTAGGAGAGTTTCATATCCCTCGACCTTATTCCGATCTCTACCTTATCGGCCTCGATGCCGTGATAATCGGAACCCCCTGTGACCAGAAGGTCATGCTTTTGAGTGAGGCCCTTATAGAGGGAGATTTGATCCTTGGTATGTTCGGGATAAAAGACTTCAATCCCCATCAGCCCCAATGGGACCAGTTCACCAAATAAGGCGTCCAGTTGGTGTGGGGATGGGATATGTAGGGTGAATGGGTGGGCCAATACGGGAATTCCCCCCGCTTCCCGTATCAGTTTCATGGCCTCCTCAGGGTCGAAACGAAATTTGTTAACATAGGCAGGGGCTCCCTTTCCGAGATATCGATCAAACGCTTCTTGTACGGTATTTACGTATCCCTTTCTCAACAACACTTGCGCGAAATGGGGCCTCCCGACCTGCCCTCCCCCAGAGGCATGGAGGATCTCATCATAGCTGAGTTCCACGCCCAATTCCCTGAGCTTCTCCACCATCTTGGGATTTCGTTGGGCCCTCGTTTCCTGGAGCAATGACAACCTCTCCTTCAGGGCTGTATTCCCTATATCGATGAAGAACCCTAAGATATGCATGCTTCCCAAATCGAATTGCGCGCTGATTTCAACCCCCGAGATGACCTCGAGACCCGATTTTGCCCCTTCATCCAAGGCCTCCGCATTTCCATCAATGGTATCGTGATCGGTGATAGCGACGGCTTGTAGCCCTTGCTCCCTCGCATATCGCACAATCTCGGAAGGGGAAAGTACTCCATCGGATGCGGTAGTATGGAGATGGAGGTCAATCCAGCCCATTAACCCTCGTTTCCTGCTCCAAAACCCGAAGGCGTATCAATACGGTTTCCTCATTCTCAAAGGATGGCCTGCTCCACAAAGGGGTAGACAATTCCCTGCTTTTGTTTTACATAAGATGTAAAGACACGGATTCGGGGGATGAAATGAACGCCTTGAAGCTCTCCGTCTTATGGGTACTCCTGGTATTTTCATCATTGGCTCTATTGTTATCTTGTAAAGGCCCTTCCGTAAAACCCCTTTATCCACCCGAGGTGAAAGGGGAGCGATCTCCAAAACGGGTAAAGCGAATCATAAATGATAGGGTCAGATCGATCCGGACCGTTGAAGCCCAGGTAACCATTATATCTAAGAAAAAACCATACGCGGGAAGATATAAGGCGCTTCTTTTCTTCAAGAAGCCGAGCCAATTGAGGCTTAAGGTATTCCAAACCTTCGGCCCTACCCTTTCCGATCTCGTGATGAAAGGAAACCTCATTGAAGCCTATATACCCAATAAGAATACAGTTTTCAAGGCCGATTTAGGTGAGGGAACGAAAAAGCAGGGATCTGGCCTAACGCCTCTGGATTTAATGAAGGGGATTCTCCAGATGGACATTGATGAGTCCGAGGAACTCTCCCTTTCTCAGGGCTCGCAGGGCGATATCGTGCTGAATCACCTGAAGGAGGGGAGGTTGGTGAAGAGCACCGAGATCGATTCCCGATCCCTTTTTATCAAGAGGGAAACCCTTCTTGGACCGGGCGAGCAACCCTACCTCATCACCAGTTACGCGGAATACAAAAAGACAGATGGACAATGGTGGCCATTCCGCATTGAATTCGGCGAACCCATGAAAGAGGCATTCATGTCCTTCGAATTCCAGAGCGTAAGAACCAATGGTCCCATCGAACCGGGTACCTTCAAGCTCGATGTACCCCCGGGGGTCAAGACGGTCCATCAGTAATCCATCAAAATTCCAGTGACCGGGATTACGTTCGACAATGAATTACCTAAAACCTAGATCCAATCTGACAGTTACCTTACTCCAGGCTGAATGATAGCGATAGATAAAGTTAAAGATATGAAAATCATATCAAAACATTCGTGGAAACCTGTAAATTTAGGATAAATAGCAGATATCTGTAATTGATGCCCCGAAGGCGGTAGGTGTCTTTAACCGAACCAAACGGATCTCCCTCCTTATGCTTCTGTTGATTGGCGTTAGAAATATTGCATGGTCGGGACTCGGGCTGAAGTGATGAATTCATCTTGTATCAAACATAAAGGCAGAGCCATTGCTGACTCTGCCTTTAATGGAGAGATCGTTGGGAACCATCTCTCAGGTGTTTCCAGCCTCGTTACTCGTCCCGAATAGCTGCACGTACTTTCGCAAGGACCTCTTCCGGAATCTCCTTCATGTCGTGTGCCGCACCAGCATGTTCAGCAGCTTTCTTCAAAATCTCTTCCTCAGTTTCAGCCCGTGCCTCAAAGTCGCAGTCCATGCCGACATCTCTGCATCGAAGTACTTTTGCCATTTCGCACCTCCTTTCGTCATCCCCTAAGGGCTTTCAATCTTACCCTCACGGAAGGTTATCTCAGATACCATACGTCCTAATTATCGAACTGAAGAAATTTTGTCAAGAGAAATTTAAAGATGTTTTAGTGAATAAAACAAAAAAACACTGAAAGGGGAATAAAAAATATATGATGCTAACGAGACTGTCGAAAAAGTCCAAATCTGGATTTTTGCCTGTTTGCGTCCTCTGTAAAATCAAATACTTACAAGTCATGCGAGGCTACGATAACGCAAATATTAGGGTTTTTCGACAGTCTCACTGTATTCGATACCTGCCACCCTGGCCAAAACTAACGATTTGCGGAAGAAATATTGCATAATCGGGATGAGGGCCTGGATGAACGAATCCATCTTGAATTCAACAAAATAAGCGGCCACCATTTAGTGGCCTTTTCGCTTCCTGCTGATATTTCCTCCACCCAAGACAAAATGACCCGATCCTGACCCATTCAAGTCCAAGGTTTGGCCAACATCAGGCCTGCGGTGCGGGTATCCTGCCCCAAGAAATACAGCACTTCCCCGATAAAAATACATAGTTCACCCCATGGATTCGCCCCAGGGATAGTCGTATTTTTACGGTGCAAGAGGAAGTCCATGCCTGTGAAGCAGCTGGATTGAGCGGAATTCAGTGTCCCGGTGAGGCCTTTTATGTACAGAGTCGCGTTAATAGTACTGATATTCGTGTGGGGCTCCGTATCCATTCTTTGTGAAGGCGTTTTAGCCCGGAGTTTGTCCAAGCAAGTAACTGAGATACTGCGAAATAGGATCACGATCCCGAGGGAATCTCAACACATCGTTTGCAGAGCGGAGTTATTGTGCGGATCGGACGTGCTACCGCGTTTCTACTACCGTCGAGGATTTCAACCAGCCTGGATCACAGACGATGGCTGGTTGTCCCAAGCAATGATTTTGGTAAACGCAATCCATGAGGCCCGCTCCGAAGGGCTGAGGCCTGCAGACTACCATTTGGGTACCATTGAGGCTTTGGTTGCCCAAATTCGCTACAACAAAGCAAGGGGCATGCCGCTCGAGCCTAATGACCTAGCCGATCTCGATTTTCTCCTGACGGACGCTTTTCTCATTTACGGCTCCCATTTGCTTAAGGGGCGCGTAAACCCTGAGACAATTCACTCAGAGTGGTTTGTCAAAAATCGAGACGCGGATTTGCCTCAGGTTCTTCAAAGCGCGCTTGATGCAGACCAAATCAACAGGGCCCTGGAGAGTTTACGGCCACAGCGCACTGGTTATATCCGATTGAAACGGGCTCTCATGCAGTACCGGGATATCCTGCAAAAGGGGGGGTTGGCAGCGTTGCCCAGGGGACCAACATTGCAAAGAGGCGATCAGGGAATGCGGGTTGCCTCACTGCGCTCCCGACTGACTGCCTCGGGCGATCTCGACGGAATACTCGCGATGGATGATGAAGATCTTTTTAATGAAATCCTGGAATTGGCAGTTCACGGATTCCAAAGGAGACACGGACTAAGGGTCGATGGAATTGTTGGCCCTGCTACGCTGAAGGCACTGAATGTGCCGATGGAAGAGCGGGTGCGGCAAATTGAATTGAATTTGGAACGATGGCGCTGGCTCCCCCATGACTTCGGGCATCGCTATATACTGGTCAATGCTGCCAATTTCAAATTAGATGTCGTGGAAAACGGCCGGATAATAATGACTATGCGGGTTGTCGTGGGAAGAAGATTTTGGCACACCCCAGTTTTCAGCGGCCAAATGACGTATCTGGAGCTGAACCCTTACTGGCATGTTCCCCAGAAAATCGCCAGTATGGACCTATTACCGAAGATAAAAGAAGACCCCAATTACTTAACCAGGCAAAACATCCGGGTTTTCCAAAGTTGGGAAGCCCGGGCTCCGGAAATCCAGCCCGAATCCGTCGACTGGACACAGATCACGGAGGAAAATCTTTTCTTCAAACTCCGCCAAGAACCCGGGCCTAAGAATGCCCTTGGCCGTGTGAAATTCATGTTTCCCAATAAGTTCGGCGTATACATCCACGACACGCCAGCCAAAGGACTATTTCAAAGGCTTAGGCGCGATTTCAGCGCAGGCTGTATCCGCATCGAAAAACCCTTTGAATTATTAGCGTACCTATTACGAAGCGATCCCAGATGGACGCGGGAAAAAATAATCGCGGCGATCAATAGCCGGGAAACGCAAATCGTTCCGCTACCGGAGCCGATCCCCGTTCATCTGCTCTACTGGACGGCATGGGTCGATGAAAGTGGAAAGGTCCATTACCGGGAAGACATCTACGGGCGCGATAAGCCGCTGGATGAGGCACTCAACGAACCACCTCCAACCCGTTAAAAAGCCTTGTGGGAAATGCTATACAGAGCACCCCCCTGCAGATTCGATCCTTGAACCAATTTTAAAGGTGGATTTACCAGTAACGGACCCTTCCGACATCAACATGGATGAAGTTCGAACGCGGATAGTACCCTACCCCGCCGGCTTTCAGATCCATTGCTACGCGATGCACCAGGGAGAGGGAAAGTCCGGGCAGGCGAATGTCTATAGCTTTGCCGCACATGTGGAGGCTCTTTTTGCCAACGCCTCTACCAAAGTTGCGCAGAAATGCGTTTGTCCTTGGCGAGCGATAGCCAGAAATGACGTGGAAGGGACATAGGGGTTTGAGTTTCACCCGCATGGCGAAGAGGAGATCTAAAACCCGGGTGTTAATGGGTTTAACCTCGCCTGTGCGGTGATCTCGCAGTATGTAATTTATATCGGCCAAAGTTGTGGGGACGTATTCTCCACCACTCCAGTAAACAGCCTCAAGGTGCTCTCCTGTGTGGGTGTTGCAGAAGGAGAGAGACCTTTCGAGTTGTAGGCATTCACCCGCGGCCGCAAAACCAAGCCGTGGTGATGCGCAAGCCAGTGCGGCTAAGGCACCCACTTTGAGAAAGCAACGGCGACTGAGTTCTTTTCCATTTATCCCCAGGGTTCTCTTAAGCAAAGACATGTCAGATTTCGCTCCTTCGATCAAAGAATACATTTTTGCCCAATGTACAGAAGCAAAAAGCGTGCCTCCTCCTCGCCCGAAGACCAGAAACCATAGTTTCATAATTTTTCCCCAAAAATCAAGGAAAAATTGATCCCGGTGTGGCCGATTATCGATTATTCTGAAGATCGGAGCAAATGACAGATGTGTATTTCTTTTATGAGGTCGTCTGTTGTCAAACTCCTTTTTTCACTTACAACATGGGTTATTCCTTCAGTCTTGAATCGAGATAGCGGCTTCCTTAAACGTTAGGCTTCTGTCTGCCTCGAACGAACTTCTATCCGTGCTGGCCTTTTTTCGCCAGACACCTATCTCGAACTTGCGGGGTGAGCGATAACTAACTGTATCCTTGTATTTCCGCAGACCCACATAAATGCAAGATTTCTTTCGCATATCGATAATTTTGGCTCGCCCCACGATGATCGATATCATCTTGTATTAGATGAAAACAGAGCAGGGCCATTGCTGACCCTGCATTGAATTCCCTTCTTCTAACAATTCTCCTGTTTAAGACAAATAAACTTCAAGGCGCCTGAACATCAAATTGGCGTTCAACCTCCACGTCTGCGTCACGGCAGAAGGACGAACCGTAAACCTCAGCCTCAACGCGAAGTGTATGACTACCCAAAGGTAACGGATAAGAAGATGCGGTGCATTTTTTGGAACCAAAAGTAAATGCAGAAGTTATATCTTGACCGTCAAGATAAGCCCTGAACCAATGTATTTCACAATAAGTACAACCTGTGACCTCTGCCTTGAGATCATAGGGCGTTGTGATAGGCTGCCCATTTCCCGGAGGGCTTGTTATTTTAAGATCGCAGGCGCATCCAATCAAAGTAAAGATGAGTATGAAACTTACCACAAGAGCGAGACGATGTACATGCATAGCCTGTTCCCCCTTTCGTTTGAATTTCACTGATTCTTTGGTTTTGGAGGTGTTGCCCCATCATAGCAGAGCAACCCCCCATTTACAAGAAAAAAAGCAGGCTGAGTGTAAGCGGTTCAGAGGCCATCCGCTGGATGGATATCCTACATGGTGAGTAATTCAATCGGAAATCGACACTTTTTGGGTCCCTTCCGGCGCACGATTGCATCTTGAATTCAACAGATAGCATCAGAAGAAAAACTGATACCAATGCTCCTGACGGAGAACGATTTCTCCACTGCGATGATCCTATCCAGGCGGTCATGGTCTTGTTAAGAACGGGATCTCACTATTTGGGAAGGGCGGGTGCGATAGTGCATTGGAGGGAAAGACAATGCCGCAGCGAAGTGAGTCAGGTAAGAGGGTACACCTCATAAATCTTATGAATCAGCCTGGCCCAGTTCTTGTGATATTCTTTTGAGGTCTCACCCAGTTCAATAATACAAGGTATCACCCCATCCTGGTTTTCCTTTTGCCGTCTCCCACGGCAGACGTCACTGCAGTAGCCATAATAGCGGACCATCTGCCCTCCTTTATCAGGTATATGAAAAGACATAGCAGCCAGCCATTCTAGGGCATCAAAGGCCTTCTGTTGCCTGCCGTATTTTGATTTGTATATGACTTTGGATTCCTCTCGGATGTAGGTCATCCGCTCCTGTGAGAAAGATGCCCGGATAATATAGCGAGTGAGGGTTTCCATTGCATCCCCCTCTCTGGGATGGATTCTTGGCCCACAAAAAACATTGAAACCCGAATGGCGCCAGGATAAAAGCATGTTAAGTTTGAATATTTTGAACTACGTCCCCATTGCTCGTCCCTTGAAGAGCTAAAAAGCTGAAAGTTTGAACTCAAAATTCCGCTGCGCCTCCTCCCCGTGTCGCTTCCCTTTATACCTCTGGCGCCAATAACACCAATCGGTTCATCATTCCTCATGGCCCTTTAATCTCTTTTGATATCATTTTGAGGGTATGATATTATTGTTCGCAGTCTTTAAGTTCCAGGATAGGCTTTCTAAAAACTTAGCGGCATTTAGGATGCCTCCACAGGAGGAACGAGGATTGCCGAATATTTTGCTTACAACCGTCTGTCGTCCTTTCGGTGGTCCAGGCGAAGGGGATTCCGTTGGAGCGGAACTTTTCCACGCTCAGGTCACAAGAGAACAGGGGATTTTCAGCTACCGCCAGGTCATTCGCTGCTGGGGGCTGGACTATATCGCTGAGAACATCCAAGCGCCAACGGTTGTGCTCCACTATCCCTCAGAGCGGGAATTTGTCCGTGAACTGAAGTCTCACCCGTACGATTACGTCGGTATCAACTTCGTCGTTGCCACGTTTCACAAGGTCAAGCGGATGGCAGGACTCATCCGCAGACACTCCCCAAAGGCAAAGATCATCCTCGGTGGGTACGGCACTGTCTTAAATGACGAACAGCTTTATCCTTTAGGTGACCACATCTGCCGGGAGGAAGGTGTGGGTTTCATGCGCAGGCTCCTGGGCGAGGACGTGACCCAACCGATTCACCACCCGTATGCACCGATTGAATCCCCCCGCCTGTATTCCTATGCACGCGGAACAAAAGTTGCGCATATTACTGGCGGTCTGGGATGTCCCAATGGCTGCGACTTCTGCTGCACCTCCCACTTCTTCAATCGGCAATACGTTCCCTTCATTCAAAGCGGCAGTGAACTGTACGATGTCATTCTGCATATGGAGCAGGAGTCAAAAAGGGCTGGAGACAATCTCAACGGCTTCATAATCATCGACGAGGACTTCTTCACGCAAACCAAGCGGGCCCGGGAATTCCTAAAGTGCGTTCGCGAAAACGGCAAACAGCTCTCCATCATGGGCTTTGGCAGTGTACGGAGCCTCTCCCAATTCACGGCAGACGAGATAGCCGAAATGGGCTTTGACGTTGTCTGGACAGCCGTCGAAGGCACTGAATCGGGTTATAATAAACTCAGAGGCAAACCGGTCTCCGAGCTCTATACATCCCTCAAGTCCCGGGGCGTTGCCATCCTTACGTCCATGATCATAGGGTTCCCCTATCAGGATCGGGAGCAGGTATTGAAGGAGTTTCGCAGGTTTACAGAGCTCGGACCCGCTCTCTGGCAGATCCTCATCTATTTCGCATTCCCACGCACGCCCTTTTACCGTCGGGCCATTGCCGAGAACCTCTACCTCCCCGAATACCGAGAGGACCCCGATTACCGGACTTTTGACGGCTTCTCCATGCACTTCAGACACCCCCATTTCAGTCCAGACGAAATAGAACAGCTCCAGCGCGACCTGTACCGGAAGAGCTTCGAGATCCTAGGCCCGTCGTTGATGCGTGTTATCCGAACATGGTTCGAGGGGTATCGAAATCTAAAGGGTTCTTCAAATCACCTCCTCCAGGGGAGGGCAGACCGCCTGGCCGCTGAGGTGCGAAGTGCTGTCGCGGGAATTTACCCGGCCATTCTCTTTGGTCCGAATAGGGAACGTAGGGCCGAGGTCCACGCCTTCCTCCGGGAGATTGAGCGAGATATGGGCAACCTTACAGTCAAAGAGCGGCTGCTCTGCTGGGCCACAGTCCCTTTATCCCTCTGGACCGGGTTTGCAAATTATCTCAATCTTTTCCAACAACCTACACTTTTAAGAATTCAACACCGGAAGAGCACATCCGTCTGAAAAAGAACAATTATAAAGATGAAAACTCTCATCCATCTCATCGAATCCGGTTTGGTTCCTGACATCTTGATTCGTGCCGGGATCCGGGCCTTAAATAGAAAACGACTCTGCATTGAAAACTGGGGAAACACCGAGACGCGTTGCGATCAAAAGCAGGCCTTTATTGCGCGGCTGTGTCAGAGCCCCATTGCCGCACTGACCGACGCAGCAAACAGGCAACACTACGAGCTCCCGCCCGAGTTCTTTGGCCTGGTGCTCGGAAAACATCGTAAATACAGCTGCTGTCTTTATTCCGATGGGACAGAATGCCTGAACGATGCCGAGGAAAAGATGCTCGACCTCACGTGCGAGCGGGCGCGGTTGAAGGACGGGATGGATATCCTGGAACTCGGATGTGGTTGGGGGTCGCTCACCCTCTGGATGGGGAAGCATTACCCGAAAAGCCGGATCACCGCTGTTTCGAACTCCACTCTACAGCGCGAGTTCATCCATACCGAGGCCATGAATCAAGGGATTGGAAACGTTACGGTAATCACATCGGACATGAACGATTTCACCACAGCTGAGCGGTTCGACCGGATCGTCTCCGTCGAGATGTTCGAACACATGCGCAACTACAAACAGCTTCTCCGGAGGATCGCGGAGTGGATGAAGCCGGACGGACGGCTCTTCGTCCATATCTTCTGCCACAGGGAGTACGCCTACACCTTTGAGACCGAGGGAGAGGACAATTGGATGGGCAGATATTTCTTCAGTGGCGGGATCATGCCCTCTGATGATCTTTTCCTCTACTTCCAGGACGACGTTGTCCTGGAACACCATTGGCGGGTGAGCGGCATGCACTATAAACGGACATCGGAGCACTGGTTCCGAAACCTTGACGTGCGCAAGGATCAAGTATTGGGGATTTTCGAAAAAACCTATGGCAGAAAAGAAGCGGCCCTATGGTTCCAAAGGTGGAGGATCTTTTTCATGGCCTGTGCCGAGCTCTGGGGATTCCGGAACGGACAGGAATGGTGGGTGGCGCACTACCTTTTTCGGCCCCGGTACACCCGAAAAGAATAAAGAACAAACCGGCATGAGAATATGAACGGAAAGGTCATCATCATTGGTTTCTTGGGAAGTCTTCTGTCCGCATGCTCCGGCATCCGTCCATCGAATCTTGGCGTACGAGACGGAATGCTGGCACCATGCCCTGATAGGCCCAACTGTGTCTCCAGCCAAAGCGCCGACAAGGCCCATGCCATCGCACCCTTAACCTTCAAGTCGACCGCAAGCAATGCCATCGCCGACCTCAAGAGAATCGTCGGTTCTATGAAAAGGGCCTCGATCATCCAGGAATCACTCACATATCTCCATGTGGAGTTCGAGAGCGCATTATTCCGTTTTGTCGATGATGTTGAATTTTGTTTAGACGATGCCGCGAAACTTATTCATATTCGATCTGCGTCGAGAATCGGATACTCGGATCTTGGTGTAAACAGAAGGCGGGTGGAAAAGATCCGTAAGGCATGGGAGCAACGCTGAGAAAGCCCGTCATCGTTTCGGCTGTGGGGTGATCTTTGATGAAAGGAAAACCAGAAATGGCACTGCAACCGCCCATGCGATTCCGAGGATCATGAGGTTGACTGTTGCAGGGATCACAGTCATGGCGCCCAGGCGGGCACCGCTGTAATAGGCCATGGGGCCACCGATGGCGCCGAAGACCGTCGAGAGTAAGTATCTTCCCCTGAGGAAGCCGAGCGATACGTTGAGCGTTGTCGAAAAGTTGACCCACAGCAATACCATCCATAGAGGGCTCAGGTGAGGAGGAAACAGAAAGGGCACCGGGGAGTAGACACCGGCCGAAATAAGCACCGTGTCGAAAACGAACCCCGTCACTGCCGCCCCCAGGGCAAGAAGCAGCTCTGACTGCCACTCAGGTGCCATTGCAAGATGTATTAGGAGTACGAGCGGGACAATAACCACACTCAGCCACGGCATGTTGTGGGCTACACCCAGTACTGCTGCAAACCAGCCAACCTGGAAGGACAAAACGTTAATGAACTTACGCATACGATGATTAGCCCGATTTGAGCTCCGGAGTAGCGGCGACAGCCTTGTTTAACATTCTTGATGTGTTATTCCTGCCAAGGATTGGCAGGATGGGATCCTGTCTACAGTCCGGTTTGGTGAAGATCATCTGTACATCTCCAATATACCGCTCCAAGAATCCCCCCTCACAGTAGCAGAGGTAGTACTCCCACATTCTGATGAAGCTCTCGGGATAACCCAGTTTCCTCACCTCGTCGATGTGGTTGAAGAAGCGTTCTCGCCAGGCCCGGAGGGTCTGCGCATAGTGGGGAGTGAGGTCTTCAAGATGGAAAAGCTTCATGTCCGTGCCCCTCGCGACGGAGCTGGTTATGACACTTACAGAGGGGATAAAGCTTCCGGGAAAGATGTAGCGCTTGATGAAGTCTGGAGATCGGACTTGCCCGTCGTAGGCCTGGTCGGTGATGGTGATGGCCTGGAGGGCCATCATTCCGTCGTCCGTCAGGAGGTTGCTGCAGGCCTTGAAGAAGGTATCGAGAAAGTGATGACCAACGGCCTCGATCATCTCGATAGAGACGAGTCTATCAAACTTCCCCTTAAGGTCTCGGTAATCCTCAAACAGGAGCTCAATCCTGTTCCTTAGCCCCGCCTTCTCGACACGTTCCGACGCAAGGTCGTACTGATCCCTAGAGATTGTCGTGGTCGTGATCAGACATCCGTATTTTTTGGCTGCGTGGATAGCAAATCCACCCCAGCCACTCCCGATTTCGAGCACGTGATTGTGGGGTCCGAGGCGGAGTTTCCTGCAGATACGATCGTACTTGGCGATCGCCGCCTCCTCAAGGGTTGTGTCCTCGCGTTCGAAGATGTTGCAGGAGTATGTCATGGTTTGGTCCAGGAAAAGGGCGTAGAAGTCGTTCCCTAGATCATAGTGGGCCGCGATGTTCTTCCTGCTCCCATCCCTCGTATTTTTCTGGAAGGCATAGATCAACTTGTGGAGAGGTGCTGTGAGCCGTGCAAACCCTCCCTCTATGCCCATGAGTACCTCTCGGTTCAGGACCATGATCCTGATGAGGGCAGTGAGATTGTCAGCGGACCAGAACCCGGCCATGTAGGCTTCGGCAGCCCCGATACTCCCGCCAAAGGCCATGTCGGTGTAAAATGCCGGATCGTGGACTGTAACCGTGGCGCGGAGCTTTACCGAGGGGCCTGTTTCTCCGTATACTTGGCGCTTCCCATTGTCAATGAGGGTGATCTGTCCCCGTCTAATTTTCGTGAGATGGGAATCGATGGTTTTCTTAGCTATTGTGCCCAGTATGCCGGTCAGTCCGGAAGGGACGATACTAATGCCTGGTCTGGGGCTTGAAGGGATGATGCTCTTTTTCATGGTTTCGTTGCCTCTGTTATGGTCCCGCGCTTGGCCGGATGGGTATAAAGAGGGGCTCCCTTGATCCAAAGCCTGAACGCCTGCCAGTAGATGGCCGCGATCACCTTTAGGGTCATGAGCGGATACTGGGTCAGAACGCGGGCGAGACTCCGACCTGTGATCTCACGGCGTTCCAGGGTGAGGTCGGCCTTGAAGATCTCTTTCCCTTGTTCGAAGTTAATCATACTCACGTTCAGGGAATTACCGGGCTCCGTGAATCGCCAATCATAATCAAGGTCCATGTCCATAAAAGGCGATACGTGGAAAGCCTTGGGGAACCGAAACCGTTTGTCTTTAACTGTACCCTCGTTATTGGCCTCGTCGAGGACATAGCAGAAGACTTCTCCCCAGGGCGTATTGTGAATCTCGACCACAATCGTTTCGACGGACACCTTACCCTTGCCATAGCAGAAATAGATACTTGCTGGGTTGAAGTTATAGCCGAAGTACCGTAGGTGTGCCAGCATACAAATGGGGCCAGAGGGCCGTCTGCCGGTCTTCCGTTCAACGAGGTCGCGGACCGCCTGTTCCAGCGGTAAGGAGGGATCGCCAAAATGGTCGTTCCTCCGGAGATAGGCAATGTTGAATCGGTCAATGGACCAGAACCACCTGCCTTTAAACACCCTGCCGAGTTCATCGAAATCCAGGTAAAGGAAAAAGACCGAGTAGCGGAAGGCATTGTGAACGGGGTTGTGCCGCACGTGACGTACATGCCCCTCGTAGAGACAGCTCTCCATATTAAAGTCCCTTTCCAAAGAACCGGCACGCGGTCAGGGCGGCCTTCACGCCGTCCTCGTGAAACCCATAGCCCCAGTATGCTCCGCAGTAATGCGTCCGGTTCTTGCCGCTGATCTCTCCATGCCTCTGCTGTGCCTGAGGAGCATCCTTCCGATAGATGGGATGATGATAGACAAAAGTTCCGATGACCTTTTCCGGGGCGATCGCTTCCGGTCGGTTCAGGGTGACGCAAAATTCAACCTGCGCGCTGATCGTCTGGAGGATGTTCATATCGTAAGTGAGGGCAGCCCTTCGAACTTCCTCATCCGGGATGAGGTAATTCCAGCTCGACCAGAGAGAGGAGTGCTTGGGGAGGATAGAACTGTCCGTATGCAGGACCGTCAGGTTTTCCTGGTACGGGATGGACCCGAGGATCTCCCTTTCAGCCGGGGAAGGATCCGTGAGCAATTCTAACGCCTGGTCGCTATGGGTTGCTATCAACACATGATCAAACCGTACGGGATCGTCATTTGCCGGAAGCACGTCCACGTAATCGGGATGACGGGTCACTCCTCGGATAGGCGTTTTCAGCCGGATCTTTTCTTTATAGGAGGCTGTAAGCCTTTTAACATATTCCCGGGAGCCCCCCTGGATGACCCTCCAACGGATGGAATGCCGCACCTTGAGAAAGCCGTGATTCTTAAAAAAGCGGACAAAAGTCTGGAGGGGAAAATTGTGAACGTCCCTCGGGTCCGCCGACCAGAGCGACGACCCCAGAGGGATAAGGAAATGATCGATGAATCGACGGGAATAACCCTTCCCGGTCAGATAGGGTCCGAGTTCCTGCTCACCCTGATCATCGGAGAGGAGGCGATCGAAATCCCGCCTGAAACGGAAAATATCTAAAATCATACGATAGAAAGACGGGGAGAACAAATTCTTTCTCTGGGCAAAGAGGGTATTAAGTGAATGTGGACCGTATTCCAGGCCGGTCTTTTCACACTTGACACTAAACGTCATGGACGAGGGCTGAGAGGCAACGTCAAGCCTATTCAACAGGTCACAGAAATTCGGGTAAGTCGTCTCATTAAAAACGATGAAGCCCGTGTCCACGGCATAGGTCCTACCATTCGCCGGTGCGTCAATCGTATGCGTATGCCCGCCAATGTAATCATTGGCCTCGAAAAGCGTGATGCCATGGTCCTGGTTCAGGAGATAGGCAGCAACCATCCCGGAAATGCCCCCTCCGATAATAGCGATCTTCATGGAGCTGCCCCTATCAGGGTATCAAATGAGTTTCGTCTACTTCATCCAACGGTCGAGCAGGGCCGCAGCGTATGTGGCAGATGCGTTCAACAATCCCCCCCAGCATATATCAACCATGGAGACCTTGAGGGGCCAGCCTTTTAGCAGCGAATAATTCGTCATGTCATAGACAGCATAAAGAACAACACCATAGAGAAAACCCCAGAAGAGGGACGAGGCCAAGAGGTTCTCCCTTGAAACCCGCGGAAGCGCGAACAGAACCACCCCCAACGGAATTGCGAGATAAACCACGATGGCTGCCCAGGGGATGGGCTTTAGGGCGTCACCCGAGAGCCTCAGGAATGGGCCCAGTTCCCTTTTATAGAAACCGGACATCAGGACCCCCAGCCAGAGAAAATCGAGAACAAAAAGGACCGGAAGCAGCAAAAGATAAACCTTTAGGGTATGCCACATAAGCGTCTCCTTCATTGCTTTGGCGGCAGCGGGAAGAACGCACTGGTCCGCCGTTTGTAGGCCTCAAACTCCGGTCTGCCATGGTATTTTTTCTCCAGCATCGGAATTCCGGAGACAAAAAGGATCAAGACCGTTATCGTGATCGGCCCGAGGATGGTTATCCATCCCCGAGGCGTGGAAAGGGCGATGAGGTAAATTCCCCACCACTGCGTCACCTCGCCGAAGTAGTTAGGGTGCCGGCTGTAGCGCCAAAGTCCGGTATTAATGAGTTTTCCTCTATTTGCGGGGTTCTGGACGAACTGCTTCAGTTGCCAGTCTCCTGTCACTTCGAAAAAGAAGCCCGTGAGCCACACGGCGATTCCCAGGCCATCCAGGAGGGTAAGGGGGCTAGTTGGCGCCACATTAATCTGGATCACGGGGAAAGAGATGACAAGGAGCAGAAGGCCTTGGAGCATAAAAATCTGGAAAAAAGAGCGGACAATAAAGAATCTCCCCCACGACTCGCGCCATGCGCGGTAGCGAGGGTCTTCCCCTTTGCGTGAGCTCCTGAGACCGATGTGTATGGCCAGCCTCACGCCCCAGATCAAAACTAGTAGCGTTACGATAGCCGAGCGCAGCGTTACTGTTCCTGCAGCGAATAGAGCGATGAAGGCGGCAATGATAAACCCTCCCCCCCAGGCAATATCTGCCACGTCATTTCGTCTCAGCCGGAGGGCGATCAGGAACCATATCGTCATGTAAACCCCAATGACCGCTGTCTCTAGCGCAAACAACGTCGTCACTGTCATCTCCTTTTATCAAGTGATCCCTAACATTAAACCTAATTATAACATGATTTAAAATAAGGTGAGAAGATAATCCTTTAAAATGGATGCCGTATAGAGGAAGGCGAAGGTGAGGCGCTTGCCAGACTTCCGCAGACCTCCTATACTTTGAAAAAGGAGATCCGAACTCAGGAGGTGATGTATGAGCAGGCTGAAAGAGTTGCGTACGCCAGTTTTCTGGGCGGAAGGCCATCCGGGCGAACTCAACCGGGAGGCTTGGGGCATCGAGGTGAGCGGCCTCTGCGCGAACCCAAAAACATTCACATGGCAGGAACTGACCGCATTACCGAAATCGATTGCCGACGCACGCCTAACGAGCGTCACCAGATTCTAAATGCGAGGGAGGTGGGGAGGCGTGAAGGCTGCCGACCTGTTCGATGAGGTCCAGGTTGATACTACCACCAAGTAAGTTCGTTTCTGGTCTTATAGAATGATTTACGATACCACCATTCCTATCGAGGTGCCCTTCGTGATAGAACCCTTCTCGCTTACGAGTTCGATGGCGAATACCTGGAAGAGGATTACGGAGGCCCTGTCAGGGGATTTTTCCCTTATCTGTGGGGCTACAAGTCCGCTAAGAGTGTTGTTAAGGTAGAATTTATGGACCGTTATATCTCCGGCTTTTGGGAACTGCGGGGATATTCCGAACTTGCCCCTACCAACGGAGCTTCCCAAGTATCTATTTCTAACTGTATTCGATACTCAGCACCCCAACCGAAAACTATCGAATTGCGATTGAATTATGGCATAATCTGGACCCGGGCTGGATTATCGAGTTCATCTTGAATTCTTCACCCCTGGCAATATCGGGAAAGCAGGCCAGAATGAGTTACCCCAAATTGTCGCTGTCATGAGGGCTAGAGGGAAGCTCTACTCATCTCCTGCCGGCTCATTACCCAAAAGCCGGCAATTAGCTGCAAAATCTCAATCCTATCTCAACTCCTACCGTTACATCGGCTTCCAAAGATCAATCTCGGATCAAAAACAGGAAAAAAGGTTGACCTTTTCCTGATTTTTGTGTTAAATGCCCTGTAGGTTCAAAAAGCAATTTCCTATCAACAAAATTCAATACGGTAAGAATGATGTTGGTCTCTAACCGTCCTTCCCTTTTTCATCGAGAGTCTATCATAACCATTTAAGATCTAGAGATATTGCCATGAACAAAGTAAGAGCAGCCGTCTTTGAGGGGCCTGGATCACCCGTCGAGATAAGGGAGTTTAAAGAACCAGAGGTTCATAGAAGGTCAGGCTTGATTGAGATTAAGGCCTCCGGAATATGCGGTACAGACATAGGCATATGGGATGGTAAGTGGCCAACACCTCTTGAATGGCCGCTAATACTGGGGCACGAATTCTCCGGGGTAATATCCAAGCTCGGAGCTGAAGTAAAAGAGGACCGAACCGGAAAGAAATTAAGGGAAGGAGATTTGGTTACCATACCCCCTCTTATCCCCTGTGGGAGCTGTTACAATTGCAAGATAGCTAGAGCCAGGGAAAATATATGCGATAAGCAGATTCAGTATGCTCGCATAGGGGTAGCTAACCCTCCTCATCTTTGGGGCTCCTGGAGCGAAAAATTGTACTTCGACTTTGACATCTATCCCAACACTAATATCTTCAAACTTCCAGATCACTGGGAAGTGGATATAGGGGCATTGGTGGAGCCTCTATCATCTGCTATCAGGGCAATAGAGCGCTCTTTTCTAGGAGGTATGCCCTTTGCCAGAGAAGGATTTGGACTAGGACAAAGTGTAGTAATTCAGGGATCAGGCGCTATTGGGCTTCTTTGTATGATAGTGGCCAGGGAATCTGGGGCGGGGAAAACCATAGTCATTGGATCACCAGAAGAGCCAAGGAATCGTCTATGTCGGGAGTTTGGAGCAGACTACACCATTAACATTGACGAAGTGAGGGCTCCTCAGGAGAGAATCCAAAAAGTAAAAGAGCTAACCGATGCTAGAGGCGCAGACCTTGTTATAGACTGTACTGGATTGCCTTCCGCTATTCCGGAAGGGCTGGAGATGGTTCGAAGCGGAGGAACCTATGTAGAAATGGGAGTTTTTACTGACGCAGGTCCAGTTGAGACCAACTGGCACCACATCCTTCGAAAGGACCTAACAATCCTGGGAAGCAAAGGTTATCCTCCAAATACCGTATCCGATGCTATATCCCTCATTGATAGAACTCTCACTAAATACCCCTGGCGGAAAATTCAAACCCATTGGTTTGATTTGACCGAGGAAGGAGTAATGGGTGCCCTGAGAGTTGCTAAGAGCTGGAAATGCATGCGAGCTACCATGAAACCGTAATTTCGAAGTGCTCCTGTTACCCTCCAGACCTCTGGCATAATTAACGGTCATCTACTGCCCTTTCCCTTTTACTCTCCGGGTTGGGATAAGGAAGGAGATTGCCAGGTATCGATTCCTAACTGAACTGCTCAGATTATCCAGGTCCCGGTGTTTACCATAATACAAACGCAAATCAACACTTTTCCATCATCTTTTCATGCACGAGTTCATCTTGAAATATTTACTAGTAAAGCTACGTATTTCTAACAAAGATTCTCCTAAATCTACGTAGTTTCCCGTCTGGGTTCTCGCCGAATCCTAATGCAAATTTCTCACAAGAGTCATATACACTCAGCAATCCATCTTTGGCATGGTATATCTGAACTTCTTCTTCATATGGGGATACAGTTTCAGCAGCTTTTTCTTTTGTAAATAAGTCCCACAGCTCGTTCCAGCTCTTTGCAATTCCTTTTTTGTTTAATGACCAATGGGCAGCCCTGATTGCTGCTCCTAGAGCCGCACTATCTTTTACCTCAAATGTTTGAACAACAGCATTGAAAACTTGTGAAATGAGCTTTAATAGCCCGGGATTATCGGATCCTCCACCGGTCACCAAAATTGTCTTAGGCCGCTTACCTGCCCAAGCGGAGTGTAGATACATAGACATAATTTGAGCTTCGGCAATCCCTCGAACGTTCCCTTTCACATCTTCTTCGGCGAGCCCTCCAAACCTCCAAACTTTAGGATTTAATACCAATGGTGTAATCTCGGACGAGAAAAAGGGCAGCATGATTCTGCCGTCATTGCCCGGTGAAGTCGTGAGCAGAATTTCTGAGAAATCATTCCATGACAAGTTATACATGTTTTTGATATGTTCTCTAGCCAGACTCCCATTTTTAAAGCACAACAAAAACATATAGTTTCCATCGGCTGTGCCGAAGATGTGCCCTTCAGATCGTTCGCCATCTGACAATTTACGCATGTAACCGAAGTATGTATCGCTCGTCCCAAGGCTGATTGCCCTTCTTTCGGTCTCTCCAATAAGCCCAAGCCCAACCAAGCTGTTCGGATTGTCTCCGGAACCGACGATAACTTCTGTCGTGGGGGTAAAACCATATCTTTCCACAAGATATTGTGCCACAGTGCCAAGAGATTCGTCTTTTCCGAGCAATTTCGGTAATCGACTTTCCAGGTCCGGTGATGTCGCAATAAGAGCCTCTTTACTCCATTTACCTTTACGGATATCGGCTAAATTCGTACCAAAACCATCCCCGGAGTCCACGGGAGCTACTCGCCCTATCAAAAGAGAAGTGATAAACGAGCTGATCAGCCCGATGTGTTCGGTCTTTCGATAACTCGATGGATCTTCTTTCCAGAATTTTCGGATTTGAGGACCAGAGAATCTCTCGGTCGCTCTTGATCCGGTGAGTCGCACAACATTTGCCTCGCCGCCTAGGGCTGCTGTAATCTCTAAACATTCCTGGTGTGTACTTGAATCCATCCAAACTGGAGAGGTCGGTCTGGAGAAAATATTATTAATCTGCTGAAGCAAGGGCTGAGAGGAATCGAGTCTAGACAAAACGTATTCTGCCTTCCTGTTAAGATATACGGTCCCATGCTGCTGTGCCGACACACCAATACAACCAATACGTGGTGATAGCCGTTTCTCTCTTAATACATTCAAAATGTCATCCACTGCCTCAACCCACATTCGGGGGTCAGCATGCACAACTTTCGATTCACCCTCAACCAGAACACCTTTTTGGGTTTTATATGCCGGATATCGTTCATCGAAATCAATTGAATACCGGTGAACCTCACCGTCTGACGGATCTATGACAACAGCCGTCAGGCTCTGGGTGCTGAGATCCAGTCCTAAGAATTGATTCATTTGAGGCCTCCTATGTTACTTAATGTTAAAGTTGTTCCTCGCGATAGAGTAACATACTCGGTCCCGGGTAGGAAGAATTGAGATTTCCGATATACATATTCCATGCAGCCGTCCCCTCTCCGTTGGCCAATGTAATTACTTTGATTTTGATCACATTAACTCCCCCAATTATGAAGGCAGGGCTGGCAAAGGTGACCAAATCTATGGCGAATGATTGGGCGCACTATAACATCCTGGTGAACGCCATTGGACCGGGTTGGGTAAACACGGAGCTCACCGAAGCACTTCTCAAGGACAAGGAGCGGTTCGCCGAGATATCGGACCGTATCCCCTTGGGCAGATGGGCCGATCCGGAGGATTTGGCCGGGGCTGCAGTTATCCTGGCCTCCGATGCGTCAGACTACATCACCGGACAGACGATCTTTGTAGATGGAGGCTGGCTCAGTATGTAGGGGGATCTTGGAGAGAAGAGGCCTCGTCAGGAGAATCGATGGGTGATCTCCAAGGCCCTGCCTCCCTATTCCCTGACATCCCTTGAGGGGCACCCACTCAACCCACCGATCTCGAATCACCATATGTTGCGAGGCTTTTTTCTTGACACACAAGCCCGCTTTGCGCTATACTCGCCCCATCATAAAACCGAGTTCTGGGGATCCCTCTCATTCTGGATAGAGTCCCGCAATCGGAATGCTATAAACCAAGGAGATGAGAAATAAAATGGAAGTCATTAAATGCTGGGAAGAAAGAAGTATGACCATTAAGGAACCCTATAAGCGGCACATCAAGGTGATGCTGGCGCCGGATACCAGAGACGTTCCTGAAATCACGTACAGCCATGCGATTATTGACCCTGGGAGCAAGACGGATTATCACAAGCACGACCGGCCCGAACTGATTCAGATCCTTTCGGGTCGGGGCATCTCGGTCTGTGAGGGCAAGGAGATACCCATCGAGCCTGACATGGCGCTGTGGGTAAGAGCTGGAGAGATGCATCAGATCATCAATACCGGCGTTGAATCCATCAAACTGGCCACCGTTTTTGTCCCTGGATATACCGCCCGGGAGAACCTTGAGCGGTGCGTCCGGGCTGCCGAGGGGGCAAGCGAGGAACAGGGCCAGCCGTGAACACCGAACCGATTATTGCAGTGAACACCCTTGCCTACCACGGGCATGATTTCAAAACGGCCCTCAGGGAAATCTCTGAATTGGGGGCAACGTATGTTGAACCAGCTCTAATCGCGTCGTACTACGAAGAGTTCGCTGAAGAATATTTCACCCCGGGAAATGCCAATCAGCTCTGCCGGTCCGTGAGCGAAAACGGCCTCAAGGTGGTTGCGCTGGGGGCCCACATGGATCTCGGGCAGGCCGGCTCGCCCGATGCCTTCAAGAGGAGAATGGAGTTCGCCAAAGCCCTCGGCGCCAAATTCGTTCATACCAATACGGCCCGAGTCAGTGAGGAAGCTTTTTTCCTGAAGAATATCGAGGCACTGATTTCTGTGGCGGAGGATCTCGATCTAATCATAACCCTCGAGAACCCAGGAGACGGCACGGAAAACATGGTCAGCACTGGAAAGACTGGAGCGGCTCTGATTGAGCGCATCGGATCGCAATGGGTGCGACTGAACTACGATTTCTCAAATGTTTTTTCCTATTCAAAAGGGACGGTCAAACCGGAGGATGATTTCCGTTATGCCCTACCCTTTTCGGCTCATTTTCATCTCAAGGAGATCAAACCAGCCGGAGCCGAGTGGGTATTTGTGGAGATCGGCAAGGGAGTGACCGATTACGGGGCGATCTTCAAAGCCCTAGCCCAGGAGAAGTGGGTCCCTCCCATGAGCATTGAACTCCCCCTCCGTTTCAAGCGTGATACGGAATATCAAATCAGACTTGACCCTGGCGCTGCTGCGGTGCCGCTTGCGGAAATACGGAATGTGCTGAGAGGATCCCTAGATTATATCAATCGGGAACTGAATCAAGATTGAAGAAAACGGCTGGCATGTTTACCGTTTTTTGTGATTGGCTGGCTTCCACTCGGCGAAGCTTGAAGTCGAGTTTCCCGGTGGAAATTGAGAACCCAAAAAAAGGAGGTATTGGTCATGAAAAGAACAAGTCTATTTTTTCTGGTTCTCTTTCTCGGAGCGGGCCTGGTCGTATTCGCCGGCTCGCTGGAAGGGGCAAAGGCCGTTGAGTTGAGGTTCGCACACTTCGCAGCGGACAGCCATCCCGGGGACCTGGCCGCCGAGATGTTCGCCAAGGCGGTTCAGAAGCGAACCGGCGGGAAGATCAAGGTGACGGTATATCCCGCCAATGAGTTGGGCTCTCCTCCGGAGCAGCTCGAGCAGATTAAGTTGGGCGCCATCGACATGGGCTTGCCGACCCAGGGTCAGCTGGACAAGTATTCCAAGAGGTTTGGCGTGGTGATGCTCCCCTTCGTATATAACGACTATGCTCACGCCTACCGAGTTCTGGACGGTCCCTTTATGGGTTGGGCTGGACCGGATATCCAAAAACAAGGGATGGTGCATCTGTCCAACTGGGAGTGGGGGTTCCGAAACATCACGAACAACGTGCGGGCAATCAACTCACCGGATGACATGAAGGGTTTGAAGATGCGCGTTCCCCCCGAGATCCAGCTCCAGGCCACCATGGAGGCATTGGGCGCCGTGACCACCAAGATCGCCTTTCCCGAACTATACATGTCCCTGAAGCAGGGGGTGGCGGACGGGCAGGACAATCCCCTCTCAGTGATCTACCACTTCAAGCTCTATGAGGTGCAGAAGTACCTGGCCATCACTCGCCATGTGTACAACTCCATGGTACACGTGATCAGCAAGGCCACCTGGGACAAGCTCCCCCCAAAACAGCAGAGCATCATCCGGGAAGAGAGCAAGAAAGCGGGGGATTTCATGCGCAAAACCCTGCAGAAGGAAGACGAAACGCTCCTGCAGAAGCTCAAAGGTGCCGGCATGGTGGTTACCAATCCGGATGTCGCGAAGTTCAGGGCGCTGATGAAGCCGGCCTGGGACCGGATTGCCGGATATTCGGGCAAGGAGAACGTGGAAGAATTTCTGAAGATGGTTGACTCCGTGAGATAATCGCGGGATGGGATGGCGAGGGTATGACCACCCTGATCATTTTTGTGGGCTTGGTCGGGTTTATCTTGTTGGGCGTCCCCATAGCCGTTGCCATGGGCCTCACAGCGGTCCTGGCCTTCATCTTCATGGGGGAGGCCCATGTCCTGACCATGGTAGCCCAGCGCATGTACTCCTCCACCACGGCCTTTACGCTCCTCGCCATCCCCTTTTTTATTCTGGCCGGCAATCTAATGAATACCGGGGGAATTACGCACCGGGTCTTCCGCTTCGCCAAGGCTCTGGTGGGCCATATCTGGGGCGGTCTGGGACAGGTAAATGTGGTAGCCAGCATGATCTTTTCAGGCATGTCCGGGTCCGCAGTGGCGGACGCGGCCGGACTCGGCCTAATCGAGATGAAGGCAATGGTCGACAGCGGCTATGAGCGTAAATTCTCGGCGGCTATCACCGCTGCCTCATCAACCATTGGCCCCGTGGTTCCGCCCAGCATCCCCTTCGTCATCTATGGTAGCCTGACCGGGGTCTCTGTGGGCAAGCTCTTCCTCGCCGGCTTCATCCCTGGTGCGTTGATGGGCATCGCCCTAATGATCGGCGTGTTCATCATCTCGCGCTTTCGAAGGTACCCAAAGGAAAACCGGGCCTCCCTCGGTGAGCTTCTGACCAGCGCCAAGGAAGCCGCTTTGCCCCTTGGCACACCCGTCATCATCATAGGCGGAATCCTGGGGGGGATGTTTACCCCCACAGAAGCGGCGGTTGTCGCATCCCTGTACGCTCTGTTTCTCGGTCTGGTGGTCTACAAGGGATTCACGCTTAAAGACCTGCCCACGATATTCTGGGAGACGATCGTTTACACGATTCGGGTCATGTTTATTATCTCGGCCGCAGGATTCTTTGGCTGGTTGTTGATCCGGCAGAAAATTCCCGAGCAAGTTATTACCGGCCTGACCGCGTTTACGACTTCACAGTTCACCCTGCTGGCGATGATTACCGCGATCCTTTTAATCCTGGGCTGCTTCATCGAAGGCATCGCTGTATTTGTGATCACCATTCCGGTGTTCATGCCGCTGATCGCCCGCTTTGGTATCGATGAGGTACAGTTCGGGGTTATCATGACCCTTGCTTCGATGCTGGGGCTTCTGACTCCGCCGGTGGGCATGAGCCTTTACTCCGTTTCGAGCATCAGCCAGGTGTCCATCGGCACCTTGAGCAGGGAACTGTTGCCATATATTTTGGGAATTTTTGCCGTTTTGCTCGCGGTGACCTTTATCCCGTGGATTTCTCTGATTCTGCCTAGGCTGCTCATGGGGCACGGAATGTGAGGGCCTCGTTGTGAACCGGGTGAGGGATAGCCTTTCAAATCTGGACCGAACGTTGGCATTCGCCATGCGCAGCCTGTGCGTCGTGTGCATTGTTCTGCTTTTGGTGCTCTTAACCGGCAATGTGCTCTTCAGATTTGTACCCATCATGTCTATGGGTTGGTACGATGAGATTGTTGAGATGCTCTTCGCCTGGCTGGTGTTTATTGGGTCGGCTGCCCTTTGGCGGGAGAACAGCCACTTCCGGGTGGAGTGGCTCTCTTCCAAGCTGGAGAATCGCACTGCCGGCCATGTCCTCGGCGCCATTGTTGAATTGATCTCGCTCTTCTTCCTGGCCGTGATGACCCATCAAGGATTGAGATTGACCCTGCTGGCCAATGATTGGACCCCCATCCTCAAGCTTCCCAAGCGCCTCCTGTATCTGGACATTCCGATCGCCGGAGGCCTGATGATCGCCTACGGAATCCGAAACATCGTACACCATATTCTCCTCCTGAAGGCAAGGTCGGCTGGGTACCGGCCAGAATAAGCTGCTCCCAGACAGGTTCCCGCAGCCGCTGGCCGGTAGATCTCGCCTGGATCGCATGGAATTCAATTACCACCCTTAGAAGGGGTGGCTTGAAGCTGATCCTAAAAGGATCCTTAGTCTCTATCTCTCACAGAGCCCACGGAGGAGCGTCTCCGCCGTCGATCACGCTAGACGCTGACGTGATCGGGAGATCGCTCCAGGGATTGATTGTTCTCTTTACAGCGCTCCTCATTGTACTCTTTTTGGTTACGTAATTCCCTGGTTCGTGCTTTGGATTCCGGGCATATTTTAAGTCCCTAACACAGGGTTTGAAGAGGGGCTGCTTGTAACCTCTGAAAATAGTGAAGGGGGTAGAGTTGATGAAGAAGCCGACCATTGGAATCACCATGGGGGACCCTTCCGGAATCGGTCCGGAACTCATTATCAAAGTTCTCTCTAAAAAAGGGACTTTTGAATCCTGTAATCCCTTCGTCATCGGCGATCCCAAGGTAATAAGGCAAGCCTCGGAAGTAATTGGGTGCGATCTGCGTATCAACGCAATCCGGGATATATCCGAGGCAACGTTTTCACCTTCGCGCTTAGATGTTTTCTGTCCAGAAGGTGTTGATGTTCAGAAGATACGGTGGGGAAAGCTCGATCCCGCCATGGGGAAAGCTGCTGCCCTCTGCCTGGAAAAAGCTTCTCATATGGCTCTGGAAAAGGAGCTTGATGGGATTGTTTCCGCACCTCTGAACAAAGAGGCGTTTCACCGAGCTGGCTATCAGTATCTCGACGAATTGGAATACATGCGGGAAATAACTCATAGCCCTGAAACATCTATCATAGGTGTGATGGATTCAATCTGGACCATAGCTGTAACATCCCACATTCCCTTTAGGGATATTGCCGATAGCATAAAGAAGGACAGGGTATTGAAGCACATTCATCTCATGGACCGGACACTGAAGAGAGTTGGATTCGTGGATCCCAGGATTGCAGTAGCTGCGCTTAATGTGCATGGCGGCGAGGGAGGTCTTATTGGGCGTGAAGAAATTGAGGAAATTGAACCTGCCATCGAGGAGGCTAAGAAAACGAACATTAAGGTTCGGGGACCTTTTCCCGCTGATACAGTTTTCGCTAGGGCTGTGGGTGGAGAGTTCAATGGCGTGGTCTGTATGTATCATGATCAGGCCAACATCGCCCGAAAATTACACACAAAGAGGAAAGGGGCGACTATTTTCATGAACCTCCCGGTGATCTGTGGAACCACGGCTCACGGAACTGCATTCGATATCGCGGGGAAAGGTATAGCTGACCCTGGGAGTATGGAAGATGCCCTAAAATATACGGTTATCCTCTCGTCCTGAGGTGGACAGGAAAAAAGAAGGCTATCGAAGTATATCATCTATAACATTTAACAACGGGTAATTGGCGTCTCAATGAGATAGTTTCAATTGAATGGGGAACAGCAGATTCCTTCTTCTATGAGGCCGCCTGTTGTCAAGCCCCTTTTCCATTTTACATGTCGGTTACTCCTTCAGTCGTCAATCGAGCTAGTGGCTTCCTGTCACGTGAGGCTGTTATTTGCCTCGAACGAACTTCTATCCGTACTGGCTTCTTTTGCCAGACACCCGATGCTGTATTCGCCCTAAGGCGATTCGGGAAGCGTCGGGGAAACGATTCCTAACTGTATTCGCGAATTTCCCCTAATGGCCATAAGGTCAAGGTTTCAAACGCTAATCGTTAGAATTGGTGTGGTTGATGCTGAATTTCTAGGTTACCAAGGACGGCAATCTTCGTCCGGGGGCCTCCTTGCATTCCACAATCATAAGCACTTCTCAAAAAAGTCCAGCAAAGCGCAAATATGAAAGCCCGAAGGGCATTTTAACCCTTCCGGTGGGAAACAAAGTTTGACAATTGCCTGGAACGGCAGTATTAAGAGAAAAGGACAGGGATTTCAAATTCTCTTGGTATCGGCAGACAGGGCCGGGAGTCCAATTGATACGTTAGCTTGGATGACCGGCTTTTTTTTTGTTGGGGGGGAGTCATGAGAAAAATCTTGAGTATGAGTAAAGAGAAAAATCGGGAAGATCTGAACAAAAGATCAGGGGTTGTTTCAATCGAGAAGAGGAGGTTTCCCAGGTTC
>JAQYWG010000059.1 GCA_030145085.1 Thermodesulfobacteriota bacterium | reverse complement strand
GGAATACCAGTTGGGATAGTGGGCCGATGGATTGATGAGACATTCCATCATTCCATGCGGATAGTATACGTTAATCATGAAAAGAGACCCACAAAGGGTTACTTCACTTCTTCGGCAGATTACGCTCAGGGACAACGGAGTCCCTTAGAAAGCCAGTAAATTCCAGTTTTCGAGTCTTTGTTCTCTCCCGACCTCTAGGGAGGGATTTTGGAAAAATTTTTGACAGCTACTCCTTCAATATTCTATGTTTAGGGGGAGGTAAGCACGATGGGGCCAAAGGGGAGAATACTGGTTGAAATGTATGAGAGGCTACTGCACACGCTTGGACCTCGCCATTGGTGGCCCGGGGAGTCCCCCTTCGAGGTTATTGTGGGAGCCATACTGACCCAAAATACCTCCTGGACAAATGTGGAGAAAGCTATCGACAATTTGAAGAAGGCGGGGATGTTGAGCCCTCTGGGCATAAGAGGTCTTGACAAGAATGAGCTGGCTCAGATTATAAAGCCATCGGGTTTCTATCGATTGAAGGCAAGCCGCCTTAAACGATTCGTTGATTTCTTCTACGATGGGTTCGATGGTGATGTGATGCAGATGAGATCCCATGATCTGCACTCCTTGAGGGAGAGGTTATTGAAGGTCGATGGAATTGGTCCCGAGACCGCTGATAGCATCCTCCTATACGCGCTGGAAAAACCCATCTTCGTCGTTGATGCCTATACCAAGAGGATCTTTTCCAGGCACAACCTCATCTCTGCAAAATGGAGCGATGAAGAGGTTCAGGACATGGTGATGGGAGAATTAGGCCGAGACGCAGGGATATACAATGAATTTCACGCCTTATTGGTCTTTTTGGGAAAACACTGGTGTCGAAAGAACCCTCGCTGTGACGGGTGCCCCCTGGAGGGGTTATGAGGGGAGATCCACATTCCCCTGGAGGCGGGGTTGGCTTGACAAAAACCTGCATATCATATACAGGGAATTCAGGGGGGAAGATGGGGAGAGATCAAAACGATAGAGCCCGGCCTCTCAGAATGGGCATGATGTTTGCATGGCAGAGCCATTAGAGCCCGGCATCGTAAAGGGGTTCAGCTCACGGGAACGGGGGAGGTGAAGATGAGAGATAGGATACAGGGGAAAAGGGGTTAATGGATTTATTTTCCATGGATCAAGGGGCAGGAAGTGAGGCGAGGAAGGGTCGAAGAACCATATGGACCATTGGCGGAGGAAAGGGAGGAAGTGGTAAGACCTTCATAGCCGTCAATTTGGGAATCTGCCTCTCCAGGTTTGGCGGGAAGGTAGTGTTGATTGATACAGATTTGGGAGGCGCTAACATCCATACCCTTTTAGGCCTTTCCTTCCCCCAGCGAACCTTGTCCGATTTCATCAATAAGAGGGTTGGAAGCATACGGGATGTCGTGGTGGATACGGATATTCCAAACCTGGGATTGGTCGTCGGCGCTCAAGACCTCCTCAACGCGGCAAATCCAAAGGAGCCCCAAAAGTGGAAGCTGATCCGGCATATCAATTCCTTGGACGTAGACCATGTCATACTCGATCTGGGAGCTGGAAACTCCTTCAATGTGTTGGACTTCTTCCTCATCTCGGAGAACGAAATATTGGTGGTTACCCCCGAGCCAACGTGCATAGAAAATACCTATCGTTTTATCAAAAGCGCATTCTTTCGGAAGGTGAAAAGGATTATTTCCCATTTCGGGGTGAAGGAGATCATCGATATGGCCATGGATCAGAGGAACGAGAGGGGGATCAAAACGCCCTTTGATATCATCGAATTGGCGGGGAAGATCGATAAATCCATCGGCCTCAGGTTGGAGCGAGAGTTGGAGAGCTTCAGGCCAAAACTCATCGTCAATCAGGTCAGGACCAAGAGCGACGTTGATATAGGCTTGTCCATGAAGAGTGCCTTTTTGAAATACTTTGGAATCTCCATGGATTACCTGGGTTATATCGTTTACGATAACGACGTGTGGCAGTCGGTCCAAAGGAGGAAACCCCTGGTCTTGGAATTTCCCCAATCCAGGGCTTCCAAGTGCCTCAACGAGATCACTTTAAAATTGATAACTGACAAGCCATTTGTGTTCAGCTCCGAGGGATGAAGCGAATCAAAGATCAGACCTATTATGAGTTGTTGGAGGTTGGCAGGGGGGCGTCGGCGGAGGAGATCCGAAAGGCCTACCGGAGAGAAAAGGAGATCTTCAGCTCCAACTCCGTGGCCATCTACTCCCTTCTGGGGGCCGAAGAGCTCAACAGGGTTAATGCTCTTATAGACGAAGCCTATCAGGTTTTGACGGATGAGAGATTGAGATCGGAGTATAACCGAAAGCTGGATGGCCTTGAGGGAAAGGCCCTCTCAGGTGAGCCCCTCGGGACCCCCGATATTCGAAAAACCGGTCCCGTTCGGGAAGAGCCGGCGGGGATCTCATTCCCCGACGAGTTCAGATTTACGGGAAGCAGTCTGAGGGGAATTAGGGAGTCCATGGGTATAGACCTCAAGCAGATATCTCAGAAGACTAAGATCAACAGGGAGAACTTGGAGTGGCTCGAGGAGGAGAGTTTCGAAAACCTACCCGCACTAGTTTACATCAGGGGATTCATCATGGAATACGCCAAGGCGCTCAACCTGGATCCCCATAGGGTGGCCGACAGTTACCTGCAATCCCTTCATCAATGGAAGAAGGAGTGGAAGGGTTAAGGGGAAGATGGAGGGTGGGGAGGGGAGCTCCTTCAGGAGGTGTTTGGATTGGACGAAAGGGTTAATTTCATCGTCAAGGCAAAGAGGGTCAAGGCAAAGGATATTAAGAGAGCCCTTGAAGAGGCCGGCATCGAGGTGAGGAGCGTAATAGAGGTCTTTCGGGAGGAAGAGCGCGAAGAAGAGCGCGAAGAAGAGGAAGTGGTCCCTAATAGAGGCTGAGCCGATTTACCCCTGACCTTGACTCACCGATGCTGGTTACCACGATAGCAGGTTTATCGACCACGGGGCACTTATTTTCACAAATCCCGCAGCCGGTACAGAGTTCTAAGTCGACCACGGGCTGTTTGACGGTTTTAACAATCCTACCTCTATCCCTCACCCTTTTCTCTATGAACCAGATAGCCTTTTTGGGCGTGGGGCAATATTCCTCACAGACGATGCAGTCAATCCCCTGGGAATAAGGGAGACAGCGATTTTTGTCGATGAAGGCCAGGCCGATCCTCACTTGAACCTTTTCGCTTACCGTGAGCTTTTTTATAGCCCCTGAAGGGCACACCTGGCCACAGAGGGTGCAATAAAACTGGCAATATCCCAACCTGGGGATTAGGATGGGAGACCAGATTCCCTCCAAGCCGGCCTCCATGAGAGTGGGCTGGAGGCCATTGGTAAGGCAGACCTTCATGCACTCCCCACATTTCAGGCATCGTTTCAGGAACTCCCCTTCTTCCAGGGCCCCAGGAGGCCGAATGAGCTTGGGGTTGGGATTTCGGTAGCGGGAATTCATCCTCAAAAAGGGGACAGCTACGATACCAGATGCCGCCGAAACGAGCAGGTTTCTCCTGATGAGATTTGGCCCTGGCTTCGTCAACGCGGCCGAAGGGGAAAGGCCAAAATCGATAGCCCCCTCGGGACATCGATTTTGGCAATTCCCGCACACCAGGCACTCCGACCGAAGCCATTTATCTTGGTTACCCCTTGCAAAAGCTTGACAGCCGGAAAAACAGATATCGCACTTGGTGCAAGACTCCGAAATCCATCTCCTCAAAAGGCTTACCTGGGAAACCAGCCCAAGTAATGCACCCAGAGGACAAAGGGAAAAACACCAGAACCGCATTCTGTAAAAGTTCATCAGCAGGATGGCGACAAAGAGAAAGCCGATGAACAGGGCTTGGTGGAAATAGGGCTGTCTAAAGGAGAGGAAATTGTTTTTCAAAAGGGAGTAGATGGGTTCCGTTAGTGCCGTAATCCAGCGGATCTCGGTGTCATAGAAGAAACCAAAAATCGAATGGACCATCAGGTTTACCAGCGGTTCCACAAAGAGGGTCATGGACCGGATTAAAAGGGAGATGGGGTCGAAGAAGCCGACGCCCTGAAGGGTGAACACGGATGAGGCAAGGATGAAGAACAGAAGATAGTATTTGATCCGGTAGCCAAGGAGGTTAGATCGGGGGAGGATATCCTTTTCCTTGCGGTGATAGAGCCAACTGACGAAATGATGGATCGTACCTAGGGGGCAAACCCATCCGCAAAAGACCCTTCCTAAAACAAGGGCCGATCCCACGACGGCGAGAGAGAGGAGCATAAGCGTGGGGAGATGATGGGCGGCCAGGAGCGTAGTGAAGGCAATCAAGGGATCGAACTCGAGGAAGATCCGGACGGGATACCGAATTTCATCGAATCCCCGGTAGTTGGTCAGTAAAAAGAGGAGAACGAATATTGTTAGGAAGAGAGCTTGGCTGATGATCCGATATCTTACCACAGCGGATTCCATTAAGGGGTTGGAACGTGGACCCTCTTGACCTTGAGGTTTTCGATGTCCATTCGCCCTAAGCCCCGGGTGTGGCCCTCCTTCACGTACCCAAGATCGCTTCCCTTCATGCCGAACAGGGTAGCCCCGAAGGAGTCAACGGCGATTTGATCCACCCCCGCGATGACCATATCCGTCCCTTTCACGTCCTCAAGGCGGCCACCTTGGGGGCCGTGGTTCACAAGGATTCGAACGGCATCCAACAGGGTCAGACTGGGTTTAAAAAAGGAAGCGAGATCGGCCAGACACTGATTCAACCTCCAGTGGAGCCTTCCTCTCCATCCCCCCACAGCGCCCATCCAGTTCTTCGTGGCCATGGAGAGTTTAGCTAGACTGTGGTGTTTGGCGATGGGGACGTTGATCAACGCGTCTGCCTCCACCACTTCGGTATAGATCTTCCAGGACTTAAGCACCTCCCCTCCGATATTCATCTCCTTAAATTTTCTGTCGTCAACAAAGGTGATTTCAGCGCCGGCTTTTCTTGCCGCATGGGCGATACCGCTTTGAACGTAACATCTCCTTGGATCATCACAGGAATGATCGAAGACCTTCACCCTCTTCGCCCCCGCATCCAGGCATAGAGAGACCAATGTAGCCACGACGTGTGGATTGGTGTTAGCGGCCTGCTCCGGCTTGCGGTCCCAAGCCATATTGGGCTTGATTACTACGATATCTCCCCTGGAAACGAACTTTTTTATCCCCCCCATCAGATCAACGACCGCGGAGGTGATTTTAGGGATGGAGGATCCCTCTGCAACCGCCAAATCAATGGGAACATTCTCTGCTGGCGAAATAGAGCCGGGGAGGAGGGATTCTACGAGAGGGGAGAGCGTAATGGAAGCGGCCGAAAAGCCGAGGGTTCTGAGAAATGTTCGGCGATTTGGTTCTTGGACCATACTATCCCCCTCGATCCCTTTTATGGAAAAATACGATAATGGATGGGTGAAATCAAGCTGTGGGGGAAAATTGGAGGGGGTTAACCGCTTCCCTTCGATAAGTGCCTTTCGGTTTCAGCAGCGATTTTCCTCATGAGATTTTGACTGAATCCAACCCATTTATTGGAAATATAGCCCCTCCGGTCTATGAGATAGGTAGTCGGGATGGGGGATATGCCGTAGTTCTTAACCACGTCCTCATCGGCCATGATGATGGGGTATTCGATACCCATATTGACGGCGAACCTTCTCACCCGGTCCGGACTCCCTTTATCCAGACTCAGTCCGATGATTTCCAGGCCCCTTTCCCGATAAGCCTTGTACAGATCGTTGAGGTGGGGTATGGCCAATCGGCACGGGGCACACCAGGTTGCCCAGAAATCGAGAAGGACTACCTTCCCCTTCAACTGGGAGAGGGTTATGGTGCTTCCATCGACGGAGGCCAAGGTAAAATCAGGAGCCAGAGGTCTCTTTTCCTTGGAGGCCTCTCTTTTGCAACCTATGGGGTATTGGATTAAAATAGCTACAAGAAACGGCAAGACATATTTGAGCCATCTTAAAGGGATAGTCTTTTTATCGCTACCAAGTTCGTTCAACGACATAATTGGCCATGGTCAGAAGGGCTGTTTTTTCCCTTGAGGAGTGGAAACAATCCAAGTTTCCCTTAGCTTTGGCTACATACCCCTTGGCCTTCTCCAGGGTATATTCATTCCCACCGTACCTGTTGATGAGATCCGCCACGCTCAGAAACGCCCGTTCATCTGCGCTTTCGGAGAGAACGATATCAAAAACCTCCTCCTTTTCCGAGGGTGAACAGCTTCGAAGGGTGTGAATTAATGGAAGGGTAATCTTTCCTCCCTGAAGGTCGATGCCGATTTCCTTCCCGAACCTCTTCTCCGTCGAGGTATAATCCAGATTGTCATCCATCAATTGGAACGCGATACCCAGATTCATCCCGAAATTCGCGAGGGCTTGTTCTTTTTTCCCGTCGACACCGCCCAAAATTGCCCCAATCTGGCAAGTCGCTGAAATCAGCGAGGCGGTTTTGTCAGTTACGATGGAGATGTATTCCTCCTCGGTAATGGAAAGGTCACTGGCCTTCACGAGTTCTTGGATTTCCCCTTCGGCCATTTGAGTAGTTGCCTTGGAGATGGTATTCAGAATTTTTAAGTCCCCATCGTCCACCATAAGGAAGAAGGATTTTGAGAGGAGGAAATCTCCCACTAAGACGCTGGCCTCGCTACCCCATATGGAGTTAGCCGAGGCATTACCGCGTCTCAATTCGGCGTCATCGACTACATCGTCATGGAGCAGGGTGGCGGTGTGAATAAATTCGATTACACTGGCGGCTTGGATTTGGCGTCTGCCCTTATAACCGCATAATTTAGCGCATAAAAGGAGTATGGTGGGCCTAAAACGTTTTCCCCCGCTTAACAATAAATGTTCACCGATCTTCGAGATGAGGGGGACCTCGGATTTCAAGTTCTTCTTGAATTCATCTTCAACTTGGGCTAATTCGTTCCCTATTAAATCCGTTATGATATGCACCGTCGTTCCAGACCCCTCGGCGAGTAAAAAACCATTTGGCCTTTATTTTATTCAAAATCAAAAAATGATATCCCAATTGCCCTGTGTTGTCAAACCTTGGCTGTTGGAGTTTTCTGAGTTTCGTGAGTGCTCCGTTGTCCCTTCGTTTCAATGCTTCTGAAGGGACCCTTTTCCCGCCGCTGGCGGGACAGGCGGGGAATACTTGTCGCTTTCAGCCGAATTTGGGTACTGCGGTTATGCGATACCGCAGTCCTACGGTTTGAAGATATGTAATTACATTAAGTACTTGCAGAAATACTTCCTACAAAGCTCAGAAAATATAGTTGGGAGGTGCAGGGGAAAGAGAAATCAGAGAATAACAAAAATATCCCCATAAAATCAGGAGATTGGTTTGCCTATGTTGTGGATGAATAAATGGATCGCATTTCCTCGGAGTATTGACCATTCAAGTCGTGTATGAAGAGGGGTGGATGTATCTCGAGTCCTGCCCCACCTCCCTTAATGGCCTCAATGAGGATCAGTTTAGCACCCTTTCCCACATTGGGATGGGCGAGCCTCAATCGTTTGGGCTCCAGGCGGCTTTTCCTCAGGTAGGTAATGAGGTCTACGAGCCTCACCGCCGGGTAGACGAGGTAGAAGCTCGCCTTTGGCCGGAGTAGGCGGAAGGCAATTTTGGTCATATCGGTCAAGGATCCCTTTATCTCATGACGGGCTATGGCCTTTTCCCTTTGGAGGTTAAGACGTCCAGAGCGAATTTTTCGATAAGGTGGATTGGTCAGGACGATATCAAACCCCTCAGATTTCATTCGATCTGCCAGCTCTCTAGCATCACCTTTCACAATATGAACGCGACCCTGCAGATGGTTTATTTCAACGTTCCTCTTGGCCATCTTCGCAAGTTCTTCCTGAATCTCCACCCCCCAAATTTCAGTCGATTTAACCTTGGTGGCCAGAATAATTGGAATAACGCCACTTCCCGTTCCCAAATCCACAGCTTTCTGCCCCTCCTTCAACCGGACGAAATGGGCCAGCAAGATGGAATCGATGGAAAAGCGATACCCCCTTTTTTTCTGGAGAATCTTGAGGTTACCCGGAAGGAGATGGCCAAGTGTTTCGTCTTGGAACAGCATTTGGTTTGGGAAATGCGGATAAGGATACCACAAATATATCCTCAATGGGCCTAAGGTTCAAGATATTTAAGGGCATGGTTGACTTTCAATTTGCTTGACAAACGGCGAATTACTTGGATAATTAGATAATTATGGAAAGATGATCGTAAAGGAGGGGAACATGGGATTGAGAAAAAGCTTTTTTTTATCGGTTTTATTGGTTGTATGTCTTTTGGGTTCGATCCTCTTTGGGCCGGCATCCGTCCTTGGCCAGCAAGGGAAAGGGGGGGCGAGAGAGGGGGTGTATATTATTAAGAAGGGGGATACTCTCTGGGATCTCTCCGGGCAATTCCTCAGCGATCCCTTTCTCTGGCCCAAGCTCTGGCAGAGCAATCAATATATTACGAACCCACACTGGATTTATCCCGGGAATCCCATTCGGTTCTATCCCTTTGAGGAGGTGAAAATCCCACCGGCCAAACCTACGGAGGTAAAGCCCCCTGAGGCAAAGCCGCCTGAGGTGAAGCCCGAAATTGCTAAAAAACCACCTGTGGAGGAAAAGCCGGTCGAAGAGGTTGTCCCTCCCGTTAAACCCCCGGAGGTGGTCCTCAGGCCCGAGGCTATACCGCATAAGGATGCGAGATGGGCGGGTTTTCTTACGAAGGAGGAGTTTCCCGGCGTTGGGGTTGTTGTCGAACCCCAGGAGAGCGGAAGGCTCATTATGGCGGAGGGAGATATCATTTATTTGGCCTTTAAGACGAGGGATCCCATTGAGGTTGGGGAACGGTACACGATTTTTAGGACTTCCCCGATGGTTAAACATCCCCTTACCGGAGAGAGTCTGGGCAGGAAGGTGAATATTCTGGGAGATTGCAAGATCATTGCTGGCCACGGGGCTATGTATACGGCTCAAGTTCTGAAATCCTACAGGGCAATTGTCGTGGGCGATCGGGTTACCCACTACCAACCCCAGACGGGGCAATGAGAGCCAACTGACGAAAAAGTCGACCTCGGCAGTTTAAAAAATGAGATGAGAGACGATCTCATTCCTAAGGTGTTTCAATCATCTTCTGCAACGACTCCCCTCTCATATTCATTCATTCCCCTCTTTCCTTCCACGGTGGGATTGGCTTTTCCAAGGTGAATGGGTGGACGATAGGTTCTATTGGCTGGCATTAAATGCCATTCCCGGATTCGGGCCAGTCTTGATCAAGGCCCTGCTCGACCGATTTGGGCACCCCAAGCGCATCTTTGAGGCCTCTCGCAGGGAGTTAGCACGGGTCGACGGAATTGGCGAACGATTGGCAGGGATGATTAAGGAGACCGATATTCAAGGGAAGGCCCATCGCGAGTTGAAGCTTATCGAGAAACTCAACGCCTCTATCGTAACCATCAAAGATCCATCATACCCGAATAATTTGAGACAGATATACGATTCCCCCCCATTGCTCTATGTACGAGGGAATTTACAACCGAGGGACGACTTTGCCGTATCGATGGTGGGATCTCGTCTTGCCTCCAATTATGGTCGAATGATCACCGAAAGGATCGCTGGGGATTTAGCAAGACATGGGGTGACGATCGTGAGCGGTATGGCCAGGGGAATCGATTCGGCGTCTCACAGGGGAGCCCTATCGGTTGGTGGGAGGACGATAGCGGTACTGGGTTGTGGAATCGATATCGTATACCCACGGGAAAATCGCCATCTCTTTGAGGAGATCATGGCTCATGGAGCGGTCATTTCAGAATTTCCCATGTCCACACCGCCGGAAGGGGTGAACTTTCCCAGGAGAAATCGAATCATCAGCGGCCTATCATTGGGGGTAGTAATCGTTCAGGCCACCTCGAGAAGTGGATCGTTGATCACCGCCAGATTGGCCCTGGAACAGAACCGTGATGTATTCGCCGTTCCCGGCAATATAGGAATGGCCGGAAGTCAGGGAACTAATCGATTAATAAAACAAGGGGCCAAATTAGTCGAATCCGCCGAGGACATTTTGGAGGAAGTCCTTCCCCGGTTTCGGCATCAGTGGTCGGCATCCGAGGATCGGGATCTTTCCCTTGAAGAGGAGGAGGAAAGGGTCTTCTGCCTTTTGGAGGATGAGCCGATGCACATCGATTCTATTATCGCCCAAACCCGGATGAGCGCGAGCCGTGTGTCTACCATTTTGCTCCAATTGGAGTTGAGAGGGTTGGTCCAACAGTTATCCGGGAAGCGATTCGTCAAGAAATGAGTGGTGGAAAGAGAGGGAATTTTGGTGTACATTTTGCATGGCCTTCGATAAATCCTTATACTCAGGGGAAGAGCATGGGAAAATCTCTTGTGATCGTTGAATCTCCGGCCAAAGCCAATACCATCAATAAGTTTCTAGGATCCAACTTCATCGTTAAAGCCTCGGTGGGACACGTAAAAGACTTGCCCGAGAAGGAACTGGGCGTCGATATTGAGCATGACTTTGAACCCAGCTACGTAACCATACGCGGAAGGGGAAAGATAATCAAGGAGTTAAAAAGGGTCAGCCAAGATATTGGAAACATATATCTTGCCCCCGACCCGGATAGAGAGGGGGAGGCCATAGCCTGGCATATCGCCGAGGAGTTGAAGGATCGTGGCAAAAAGATATATCGGGTCCTCGTCAATGAGATCACGAAGAAGGCCATATTGGAGGCCATCAAGAACCCGATTGAGCTCCAAAGGAGTAAATATGAGGCGCAGCAGGCAAGGCGTATATTGGACCGATTGGTGGGATATCAGATCAGTCCCTTGCTTTGGGATAAGGTACGAAGAGGATTGAGTGCCGGACGGGTTCAATCCGTAGCCGTACGGATCATTTGTGAAAGGGAGAGGGAGGTTACTACCTTTATTCCCAGGGAATATTGGACCATTGCCGCTCGGCTTAAGAAACTGGCATCCGAAGATACTTTTGAGGCAAAACTGGCCAAGGTGAAGGGAAAAAAGGCCGATGTTTCCACCGAGGCCGAGGCCAAGGAGATCATGCAAAACCTGGACAAAGCCGATTTCATCGTGTCGAGGGTGGAACGAAAGGAGAGGAAGAGGTATGCCCCCCCTCCCTTTATCACCAGCAAACTGCAGCAGGAGGCTGCAAGAAAGCTTCGCTTCTCCGCCAAGAAGACGATGATGGTAGCCCAAGGTCTGTACGAGGGCATCGAACTGGGAGAAGCGGGTGCGGTGGGCCTGATTACCTATATGCGTACAGATTCCGCCAGGGTGTCCGAGGGAGCCCTGGGGGCGGTTCGTACCTATATCAGCCAACGATTCGGCGATCCATTCTTGCCTCCCAAGCCTATCCACTATAAAAGCAGAAAAGGAGCACAGGAGGCCCACGAGGCCATTAGGCCGACCTCCATGGAAATGGGGCCCGAAAAAGTTGCCGCTTACCTTGATAAGGACAAGAAAGCCCTTTACCAGCTTATCTGGGACCGTTTCGTCGCCAGTCAGATGATGCCTGCCCTCTTCGACCAAACAACCGTGGAGATTGAGGCCAAGGATTACCTCTTAAGCGCCACGGGATCCATCCAGAGGTTTCCGGGATTTATGGCCCTTTATGTGGAAGGGGAAGATGAGGAAAAAGAGGATGACGAGAAGAAGGTGGGATTGCCCGAACTGCGGAAGGGAGAACGGCTGAGCCTCCTCTCCCTTTCTCCGGAACAGCACTTCACCCAGCCCCCACCTCGATTTTCCGAGGCGACCCTGGTGAAGGAGTTGGAGGAAAGGGGGATCGGGAGACCTTCTACCTACGCCACCATTTTGAGCACCATCCAGGAGAAGGACTATGTGAGGTTTGAAAAGGGTAGATTTATCCCCACGGAACTGGGCGCATTGGTTAATGACCTTTTGGTGGACAGCTTCCCCCGCATCCTGGATGTGGAATTTACGGCCAAAATGGAGGATAAACTGGATAAGATCGAGGAGGAAAAAGTGGAGTGGGTGAGGGTGTTGAAGCAGTTTTACGGGCCCTTCAGCGAAAGCGTGGAAAAGGCCAAGGCGAACATGAGGGACGTGAAACGAGAGGGGGAGATGACCGATATCCCGTGCGATGTCTGTGGCAATCCCATGGTGATAAAATGGGGGAAAATGGGGCAATTCTTGGCCTGTTGCACCTATCCGAAATGTAAAAATACCAAGGATTTTTCCCGAGACGGAGAGGGAAGAATTGTCATCGAAACCCATGAGGAGACCGAGCACCGATGCGACCGGTGTGGCCATCCCATGGTCGTAAGGAATGGGAAATTCGGGAGATTCCTCGCTTGCTCCGATTACCCGCGTTGTCAGACGACAAAGGCGTTGACTCTGGGGATATGCTGTCCAAATGAGGGATGTGGGGGGGAATTAACGGAAAGGAGGACCCGTAAGGGGAAGGTTTTCTATGGGTGCAGCCGTTATCCTCGATGTCAGTTCGCCACGTGGGGAAGACCAATAGAGCAAACGTGTCCACATTGTGGCGCCCCTTTCCTCATTGAAAAGTCCAGCAAGAGGGGAAAGGTGACCCTGCACTGTGCGAAGGATGGTTGTGGCTACAAGGGGAAGGGGCCTCAATGATTCAAGCTCCAATCGTAAGCCCGGTACCGGACTCTTATCGCCTCTCTGTGATTCTCCAAGAAATCCTTCTTCTTGCCTGCATCAAGGTGCCGGAGGAGGAACTCGATAATCGACCTCTGGTTTTCCCCGAAGTCCCTGCGGTACCACCGGAATATCTGGGAAATCGTTAGCAGGTTCTCGGAAGGGACGATCTCCACTTCTGGGCTGTTGACGAAGCTAGCCGTTGCCAATTCCAACTGTTCCTCAATCCGCTCGGAGGTGTAAAATCCGATGGGCGGACATGATCTGGAACCACAAACTAGGGTGAAATGGATACGAGGATCCGTGGGCGCGACGATGAATGCAAATCGTGGGTCACCTTGCCCAAAAGGCCTGAAGACTCCGTAAGGAGGCCTCGAATTACCCCTGAGGATCCCGTGCTCTATGTCATTTAAGGAGAAAAGATGACCGCCGATATCATATACTTCAGGCGTTTGAAAAACCCGTTCTTCTCCTTGACACTTTCCCGGATATTCCAATCGATAACCCCGTGTATCACCATGGTGTTGTAAAGGTTGATCCAAAAGGCCAATTTTTCCCGCCGTTCTTTGAGTTGACTTAAATCGAAATTTCTCAGGAGGCCCGCCTTTTGGAGATAGGCATCATATTCCGGAGATCCCTTCATGGCCTGGTAATTCAGACGGCCAACCTCAAGATCGAAGAATTTGGCCTCGAGATCCCCGATAGCCTGTCTCAATGAAGCCGAGAAATCCTCAGTGGGCTTCTCAAGAGGGGTATCTCCTTTTTGGTTCAAAACTCTATCGGCACCGTGAAACATCGGATGGCATCCCCCCTTCTCCTCGTGTGAGACCATTTTTTAGCTCTTTTTCAAATTATACCTAAAATGATATGGTCGTACTCCTTGGGTAAAAAGCAGAATGGATTGAGCGGATGGGTGTTGGGAATAGCTTCTTCGATGCGTTATCCTGCAGCCTTTACGAATTCCTCGTAACTCTTATGGGGGTCATCATGGCCAAAGATTCGGCTTCCGACGCACGCGTAATCCATGTTCAATGCTTTCAGCCTTCGAATATTGTCCAGAGCTACTCCCCCGTCAATTCCAATGACCGTGGATGGGAATCGATAACGGAATTCCCTCACCTTTTCGAGGACTTCTTCGACGAAAGGGCTTCCGTAAAAACCGGGGTGCACGGACAAGAAGAGAACCGAATCAATATTGGGGATAAATTTCGCGAATTGGGAGAGGGCCGTCTCCGGGTTTATGGCCAGCCCCACGGCCAATCCCAAATCCCGTATGGCCGAAACAATGAATTCGCGGTGGGGATCCGCCTCCCAATGGAAGATGACCCTTTTGAGCCCCTCTTTATTCAGAGAGGAAAGGTTGCCGATGGGGTCCTTGACCATGAGATGGGCTTCCCAACCAATACTCATTTCAATCTCGGCCAGGTCTTCTGGACCAATGCTCTTGGAAGGGACGAAATCACCATCCATAAAATCGATTTGAACGAAATCGGTGAAGGTCTCCGCATGAGCAAGCATCCTCTTCAGGTCGCGGGGGTTGTCGGTCAGAATTGCGGGTACGATTCTCATTCGTCCACCTCCTCGAACACGAGCTCGCAATAGGGGTCGCCCTGCGTCATCGACATGTAAGAATACAACCATATGGTAATCATTTCCAGAAAATCCTTGTCAAGGGAGAAATTAGAGATCTGTGAAAAGGTCGCTCTTCGTTGCTCAAAATATTTTTTCAACCATTCTTGATGGTCTCGTAAAAAGTCATAAATCAGACGGCACAGTAAAAAGCTCCAGATGCAAGGCGCGCGAATCTATAGGAATGAGGCGTACTTACCA
>JAQYWG010000058.1 GCA_030145085.1 Thermodesulfobacteriota bacterium | reverse complement strand
GGGGAAAGTGTCCTATCATGGATACCTATTGGCAGACGGAGACGGGGGGAAGCATTATCAGTCCCCTTCCGGGTGCAATTCCCATTAAGCCGGGATCCGCGACGATTCCCTTCCCGGGTATCGATGCCGTGGTAGTTCGAGAGGATGGGTCCGAATGTGACGTCAATGAGGGAGGTTATCTCTGTGTTCGAAAGTCGTGGCCGGGGATTATGCGGACCGTGTACGGCGATCCCGAGAGATTTAGGGATACCTACTTTTCCCAGTTCCCGGGGATGTACTTCACGGGAGACGGGGCCAGAAGGGATGAGGATGGTTACTTCTGGCTAATGGGGAGGGTGGACGATGTTATCAACGTTTCAGGACACCGCTTAGGCACGGCTGAGATCGAAAGTGCCCTGGTTTCCCATTCGCTGGTGGCCGAAGCCGCCGTTGTGGGGTTTTCCCATGATATCAAGGGACAAGGAATTTACGCCTTTGTGACGTTGAAATCGGGCGTTGAAACAGCGGAAAATTTGAAGAAAACCTTGCTAGGCCATGTCCGTAAGGAAATTGGTCCCATTGCCACACCGGATAAGATCCATTTTGCCGACGCCCTGCCCAAGACTCGAAGCGGAAAGATCATGAGAAGGATCTTGCGAAAGATAGCCGAGGGGGAAATCGGGGATTTAGGGGATACCTCAACCCTGGCCGATCCATCCATTGTAGAAGACCTCATCGCCGGAAGGCAATGAGTTGGGGGCGAGTTTATCTTGCGCCCTTTCTATCGATGGCCCCAGAGTGCTCACAATTCCACCCCGATCCTTAAAATGAATGTTGGGGCAGGAAACTCCTTATAAGGACCGTTCCCAGCAATACACGCAATATCGTCACTATCAACCCAACCCTTAACCCAAAAATAACGATGGCCGTTAGAGCGATAATATTTGCCAAACCGAACCGAAGCTAAGCAGAGGGCGAGGGAACGAACATCTCTACGCTGCGGATGACAACAGCCATCGCCACAAGCGAAGATATAGAGGCATTTCGTTTAATCTTTCCGACAACCTATTCAATTAAGAATACGGTTTTTCTTTGAGTCGAATACCCCAATTGCACAGATCGAAAAATACCTCTAAAGGCTTGCAAAATGAAGCCTGAGGAAATATCCTAAAGTTTAGAAGGTAGGCGAGCCGTGAAATTATTGAGCGAACCCCTGCAAGGGATACGAACCACAGTCAACCATTACAAAAGACAAGACGTATTCAAATGCGTCCAACAGGCACATGCTCGATTTGAAAACAAGGTCTCGGTATATCATGTCTTGAAGGAGAGGGGTTGTTATCCCCGTGGCTGTATCTACTTCATGTGGAAGTGCAGGAAATTGAATAAAGGGCGGAGCTGCCCACGGAAATTCAAGCACGTGGGAAGGAAATGTTTCGGGTGCAAGGAGTTTTATGACGAAAAGGTAATCAACTCCCCAGAGGTTGCCCTTTCGGATGAGGAGTTTTCAAAATTCATGAGGGACCTGGGGGAATTTGAAACCTGGTTGGAGGACCTGAAAGGAATAGAGGTAAATTTTTCCGGAACGATCTATTCCGTCAAACCGAGGATGAGACAAGTTGTCCAGGGGAATAGGGGCCATATTGCATTGAACGGCTTTGTGCTCATTTTCCGTGAGGCATTCTTCGATCTCGTGAAGTTCGAAGACCTCTGCTATTTGACCATTAGCAAGGGTTTACAGGCGAAATGTCGGTTTTCGAAAGGGGATAAGATTGACTTTTATGCAAGGGTTTCAATGGATCGGGGCCGTCTGATCCTGAAAAGGCCAAATCGAATCGAGATCGATGAAAGAGGTGAGGGAGAGACCTGGTCATGGGATAAAGCCCTTGTTGCCGCTCGAACTGCAAGTCCTATCCCATATCAACTGGAGAAGTGTTTTGCCTGCGATAGAGGATGCCTACTAGATACGATTGAAAGGATTAACGTGGGAGACCGCCACAAACGCCAGCTTTTCTGCCTTGAAGGGATTAAGAATCCTCACTCCTGTATGTATGATCTGGCCAAAAGGATCGATATTGAGCTCTGTGCGTTGGATACATTTCAAAGGACCATTATCTGACTGGAATCGTTTTTGCAGCAAGCCATCCCAGGGTGAACAATGGTCGGATCCAAAAAGGATAGACGAGTAGTTAGGGATCGGCGCCGGGACCCAACGAAACCCTCCAGCAGATATATGGTCTTCGGTCGCCGTCGATTCATTCGGAGGCGGGCAGACCGAAAAGACCATATATATGTCGACCTCTATGGCCATTACCTCCTCTTCTCCCTCCTCCTCATTATCTTGCTTTCCGTTTTGGACGCTTACTTCACGATCTTCCATGTTGAGAGAGGGGCCCGGGAAATCAACCCCTTCATGGATTTCCTGATGGGCTATGGAAACATCTACTTCTTTGCCATAAAATACATCTTAACCGCATTGTGTGTTTTTCTCCTTTGCATTTACAAGAATCTACTCATTACCAGGACAATCATCGTATGTACCTTGCTCTTCTACTTCACCGTTTTCGCAAACCACCTTTTTTTATTTTTTTCGAGATGAAATCCCATTAGTTCATGGTAAGTGGCAAGCCTCAGGGCAGGATATTGCTGCGTCAAAGGGCGCACAGCCCCGCCCCACATATTTTTGATCATAAAGAGGGCGCAATAGATTCTTAGGCTCTTTTGGGAGGATAGGGAATGAACAAGGCGATCAAGAATCCGATGACGGGCATAAGACCAATGGTCTTGAGGGCAAAGGGAACCCCCCAGAGGTCCGCCAGATATCCCAGAAGGGTTACCCCAATCCCCCCTGTACCGATGACAAAACCGACCATCAGGCCCGAGGCAACCCCCACATTGTGGGGCAACATTTCCTGGGCCATCACAATGGTCGGCGTGAAGTTGGAGACGAGAACGAGGCCCGAAATCCCCAGGATGATGATGGCGGGCCAGCCGGTGAAGTTGAGGAATGCAACGATCAGGGGGAATGTGATTCCCGTCGTAATCAGGAGGAAATTCTTATGACCCCATCGATCTGCCAAAGGGGCACCCAAGAGCGTGCCGATGGCTCCGGTAACCAGAAAGATAAAGACCAGTTTTCCCGCGTAGATGGCTTCCCCTTTCAGGTAATTTATATAGTAGAACGGGATAAAGGCCATTAAACCTGCTTGGATCCAGGATCTCATGGTAACTGCCAGTATGAGTAGCAGGAGACCAAGTGCATTCCGAGAAGGGGCATGGGGCCTCACCGCTCCTTTCTGGCCCATGATTGACCTCTTGCCGGGGGAGGTTAACCATTTAAGGGAAAGCAAGAAAAGAATAACCGTCACAACCCCGGGAATGGAGAAGAAGCCGGACCCCTTAAGTCCAAAGTAGGTAACCAGATAGGTAATCATTATGGGACCAAGGGAGAAACCAAGAACCCCACCCACGGAGAAGATTGCCATTCCCGTCGCTTTTCTTTGACCGGTAAAAAAATGGGCAATCCGATAGCCCTCGGGATGATAGCTGGCCACCCCGATCCCGCTCAGGGTAACGAGAAGGAGGAGCATCTCATAATTCCGTGCAAACCCGGTCAGGGAAAATGCGATGGAGGCGAGAAAAATGCCCCCCGGAAGGAACCACCCTTGGGGATAGCGGTCCGAAAGATGGCCGAAAGCGGGTTGAATGATGGAAGAGGCCAGATTGGCAACGAGGAGGATAAAGCCGGCCTTGGCGTACGAAATATGTAACGCCTCTTTGATAAAGGGAAGAAGAACGGGCACAGCCCCCTGATTGATATCCGTAACCATGTGGCCTAAGCTCAAGAGCGATAGGACCTTTTTGTCCATCTTCTTGGTTTCCATGGGCGATCACTCTTTGGGAGCGGGAGAAGGGGGATTTACCCTCTCAAGAGGGCTCCAGATCCCTCGACTACTACGGGATTTCCCCCGTATCGTGGGTATCCCTTCTGCTCGATGGCGTCAAAAAAGCATCCATATCGACGTGGATAGTTGCTCGTTTATCCATCTTCTGATATCGTGCTTTTTCCCCTAGGGCAACATTTCATCTTGCAAATCCATTCATAAATAAGTAAATCGATCATATTCCTTTTGGGCGACGAAAATCAAGGCATTCCCATTTCGCGGGTTCCAATGGCGGGTCGAAATTATCTAAAAAACCAATGGAAAGGCTATCTCTTCGTCATCCTGGCCGCAGCCATGTGGGGAACTAACGGCGTGGCAGCAAAGTATCTCCTTAACCATGGGATCTCGCCCTCCATGCTGGTTCAGATGAGATCCACCCTCGCCTTTCTCATTCTGTTCACCATATTGGCGCTCTTCAAAAGAAAGCTCATCAGATTATCCAAGAAGGACCTTCCCTTCATGCTGACCTTTGCCATCGGGGGAATGGCCATGGTTAGTTTCATGTTTTTCTACACGATCAATAAGACAAATGTCGCCACTGCCGTCCTTCTCCAATATACGGGGATCGTCTTCATCACCATCTTCGCCGTCTGCTTTCAAGGGGAGGGGTTGACCTGGATTAAGGTTACCTCTCTGGCTCTAGCCTTCCTGGGGTGTTTTTTGATGGTGGGAGGGTATAACCTCGAACTCCTGAGATTGAATACCGTCGGATTGATCTGTGGCCTCACAGCGGCCCTCTTTTTCGCCTTTTACACCTTATATGGGGAATGGGGGTTGAAACGGTATAGCCCTTGGACCATGGTGGTTTACGCCTTTGGCTTTAGTGCCCTCTTTTGGGCCCTCTTTATCACCCCTTGGGAGGTTTCGCAGCGAGGCCTCTCCCTAACGAAGTGGCCCTATTTCCTCTATGTGGTCATCGTGGGGACCGTTATCCCCTTCGGCCTCTTCTTCCAGGGGATAAAATATATCAGGGCAACCCGGGCAAGTATCATCAGCACCCTCGAGCCCATTGTTGCCGGGGTGGTCTCCTATTTTCTCCTTGGAGAACGCCTGTTATTTCCCCAAATCATCGGGGGAATCTCGGTCATCGCGGCCATTATCCTTTTGCAAACCGAGAGAGAGTAAGCGAGGTTGTCGGTTTTTCCACGGATCCCCCGCGACCTTCCGCAATGTTACATTGCAGGGGTCCGGATTATCCTTGACAAGAGAAAAAAGCACGGGATAGTCTTCGGTCAACCTGGTTCAGCGCTTTACCACCTTTTCGTCTTGCCTGGTGGTCAAATCCCTGAGGATGACTTCTATAAATTAATTGACATGACCGTAAGAAAGTAGTATAAAGGGGACACTCAAAATCTTGTAAACCTAATTGATCGGATATTCTTGAGCGCGGAGGGAGGAAAGATGATAAGGAAAGTAGCGGTCTTAGGAGCTGGAAATGGAGGGCACGCTTTTTGTGCACACTTGGTCATGGACGGATTTGAGGTGAGACTTTATGAAGCACCACAGTTCAAGCGTAATCTCGAACCCATTCAGACGAAGGGAGGAATAGAGGCGTTCGGTGATAGATCTGGCTTTGCAAAAATAGGCCTTGCATCAACAAACATGGAAGAAGTGGTCAGGGGGGCGGACGTTATCATCATACCCGTTCCGGCATTTGCACAAGATCATATGGTGAATGAATGTATACCATACGTAGAGGAAGGCCAGATAATCCTGTTCTGTCCGGACAATGGTGCGACAATGAGATGGTACAATCGATTGAAAGAGAAAGGGATGGAGAAGAGAGTCACCCTTGCTGGGATGGCCTGCCTTTTGTATCTTTGCAAACTCATTGGTCCGGCCCAGATAGATATAGCAGGGGTTAAACATGAAATGCAGGTATCAACGATGCCTGCGAAAAATGTGGGAGAGGTAGTTGATTCTCTGCGGACAATGTACAAGGGATATAAGCCGGAAAAAAATGCATTGGCGACCACGCTCAGCAATTTTAACCATCAGCTTCATACCGGTCCTATGGTATTAAACGCGGGAAGGGTTGAATCGAATATAGACTTCAAGTTCTATTGGGAAGGACATACCAAATCAATTACCAACGTGGTAAAGAGTGTGGATCAAGAAAAGCTTAAAGTTGGGAAATCGTTAGGCATTAACCTACCCACCATAGAGCAACTTTTTGAGGAGTATTACAAAGGGCGGTACAGGGAAGAAACGGGAGATCTCAACGAGATTGTCACCAGTAATTTGATTTATAGGGGGACAATTGCACCATCCGAGATGACGAGCAGGTTCATAACCGAAGATGTGCCGTATGGACTCGTCTTGATATCATCCATTGGCAAGCGTTTCAATGTACCAACTCCTACCGTTGATGCCATAATCCACCTGGCATCGGTCCTGAATGGGGCTGATTACCGGAGTGAAGGAATAACCTTGGAAAAATTGGGATTGGGAGATATGACCATGGAAGAGATAGAGGAATACCTGAGGGAGGGATGATACGTTCGTAGCTGAATTCGCCGTCCAATTGGCACATTTGTGCTAAAGCTTCTTTAATCCCTTCAGCATGTTTGCTGGGAAAATCGAAGGGGGGTGATACATGGGACAAGGGGAAAGATGAAAAAATAAGGAGGTAGAAAAGAGATTATGTTCAAAAGGGAGGGTGTGTTATGAAATCGAAAACTGGTTCTATCGTAATTTTACTGATCGCAGTATTCCTTTTGGTGTGGGCTCATAATCCTTTAACAAGCCAAGCAGCTGCCAAACAACCAGTGAAGATAGGGGTTATAAGTCCTCTTTCACCGCCGGGTGATCCTGCAGCGGGACAACTGATAACTAGAGGGGCAAAGTTCGGAGCTAAGTTCGTGAATGAAGAAATGGGGGGCGTACTCGGGGGCAGGCCAATCAAACTGGTAATAGAGGATGATTCAGGAACACCGGAAAAAGGTGTTGCCGCCTTCAGAAAGTTGGCAACAAAGGACAAAGTGATAGCAGTGATGGGGCAGTACCACAGTTCCGTATGCACTGCTCTCGTCGATGTAGGGGCGGAATATGGAATCCCAACCTTTTCCACGGGAGCTTCTGCTTCAATAATTACCAAGAAGCACCAGGTAACCACGTTTAAGACCCACGTCATTGACTACGACAGGGCATCTACCTGGACGGATTTTATCGCGAGTCAGGGATGGAAACGGATAGCGATAATGGCTGAAAACACGGACTATGGAGTTGGACTCTACGAGGCAACCAAACAAATAAAGGGAGAGCGTGGGTTAAAAGATGTTGAAATAAACGGTATGGTTTTTGACAGAAAGGTAGCTGACTTGACTCCCCAGCTCTTGAAGCTGAAGGCATGGAAACCGGATATCCTGTTGAACATCGGTGTTGGCGACCCGACCTATCGTATTACGAAACAGGCCTACGATATCGGGCTCTTCCCACAGGTTCCAATGATGGGTGCACATGACTGGCCGGCAAGACCCGAATTCTGGAAAAACCTTGGGAAAATGGGTGAATACATGATGTTTATCAATTACTACCATCCCAAGATGGGCTTATCGCGGCTGGGCGAATGGCTAAAGCCAAGGTTTGAGAAAGAATACGGCGAGATACCGACCTACATGGCTTACAACGGTTTCGGACAAATCGCATTACTGGCCCAGGCGATCAATTTGGCTCAGTCCGATGCTCCCAAGGATCTGACCAAATCCTTGGAAGACTGGGTCTATGTGTTTTGGGCAAAGGGTGATGTTGTTGACTTTGAGCGTTCAGCAGGTGCCCAATGGCATAACCACACATCCCCTTTGCAGATCGTTCAGTATACCAAGGCCAACCAACCTATTGAGGAGTCAACAATCCTCTGGCCTCCGATCATGAAAACCGGGGAGATTGCTTCTCCTTAGCCTTAAGGAACTGTGAGGACGGGCACCCAACGTCCTAAAGAAGGGGAGATGATTGAATGAGGGGGATGGGAAGGCACGATAAAGGCCATTCCATCCCCCTCGTTCTTTGATCTTCAGATGATATAATTCGAAATCTCTTTCTTGAAATGGGGTGGTCACAATCGACTGGACACTTCTCTCACAATACATCATATCGGGGGTAGTCATCGGCTTGATCTACTCTCTGATGGCCATGGGTATCACGTTCATCTACGGCATCATGAGGATAATCAACTGGTCCATGGGCGAGTTCTACATGATAGGGGGCTATTTACAATATATAATAATTACCCATTTCCTCGGGGTTGAGAATTGGTATCTGGGTGTTCTCCTGTCCATGGTTGGGGTATTTCTCCTTGGAATGGTGGTTCAAGGGTTGTTGATCAAACCGATGTTTCAAGGCTCCGTGGAAAGGAGAACGGAGTATGCAACGATCGTCACCATTTCTCTGGGCGTACTCTTCACCAATGTGGCCGTCATAGGAGCAGGTCCTTTCATTTACTCTCCACCGGGTTACTATCATGGCACTCGGATTCTCACGTTGCCCGTCAGTGGAACCAGGTTCGTGGCTTTCATCGGCACGATCGTTCTCCTGTCCCTCTTCTACCTCTTCTTGAAGAAGACGTGGTGGGGTAGAGCCTTTCAAGGAGCAGCCCAGAACCGGATGGGTATCCAAACAGCGGGCATCGATGTTTTCAGGCTCGACCAGATCGCCTTTGGAATTGGAGTGGCTTTGGCCGCTGCTGCTGGCGCGCTCCTGGCCCCTGAGTTCTATTTACATCCTCGGTGTGGTAGTATCGCGACGATGAAGGGGTTTGAAATTATCGTAATCGGTGGGCTGGGTTCCATCCCCGGGGTGCTCTGTGCTGGCCTTCTCCTTGGGTTGATCGAAAGCCTTGGCGCTGTCTTCCTTAATCCCTCATTCAGGGATGTCTATGGCTTTCTTTTCCTCTTGGCAATCCTTGCTATAAAGCCAACGGGTTTGTTCGAGGAGAGGGAGCGAGTGGCCTAGCCCTAAAGAGGGTATGGAATCTCTGTTCTGTTCCAAGGCCCGATAGCAAAGGGTCGTGATTGCTAAACAAAGCGTGGTTTTCATGAAAGAGATCAGTTATACAAAGATCACCGGGTTTAAATGGTATTCCCTCTCAATAGCTGCATTATTATTACTAGTTGCCCTTTTACCTTTTTCCACAGGTCAATACTATCTGCAGGTTTTTACCGTTGCTTTCTACTACGTAATTCTTGCCTCCAGTTGGAATTTGCTCGCGGGCTATACGGGACAGTTCTCATTGGCTCACCATGCCTTTGCAGCTATCGGAGGCTATACCTCAGCTCTCTTGGTAACCAATTTCGGGCTCCCAATCTGGTTGGGTATTCTGGCTGCACCGTTGAGCAGCGCGCTCATGGGGTTCATCTTAGGAATGTTGTGTCTGAGAATGCGCGCGATATATTTGGCCATTGCCACCTGGGCGTTTGCGGAATCAGTACGCATTACTATTTCCATGACCTACGAAATAACACGAGGCGATTTGGGGCTAGCCGTTCCTAAAATTTTTCCAGGGATAGGACAGGGGGTCGCTTACTACTACCTCTTCCTGGGCTTGGCCGCAATGACCGTTCTCGTGATCATGTTCATCATACGTTCAAGAATGGGCTATTACCTGAGGGCAATTCGTAACGACGAGATGGTTGCACGGGTAATGGGAATAAATACAACGCGCTGGAAGATACTTGCATTCATGTTGTCAAGTGGTATTGCTGGCATCGCAGGGGCATTCTACGGTCATTACAACGGACTCCTCACCCCCGTAATGATTGATTTCAACGAGATGGCCTTTATCGTTATCATGGTAGTCATTGGAGGTATCCGCAGTATCGCAGGGCCGGTAATTGGGGCGATACTTATAGAATTGCTCACCGAAACATTCCGGGAATTCGGCGAGATCCGTATGGTCGTTTTTGCATTGGCAGTCATCGCGATTGCACGACTGTATAATGAAGGAGCCGTGGGAGCAGTGAGGCAAGGGGCTCAGTGGATCTCGAGAAGAAAACAGGCACGGGAAGGTGTGAATTGATGGGAAGAAAGAATAATGAGCTTCTGCGTACCGAGAACCTGACGAAGGATTTCGGGAAGCTGAGAGCTGTGGATAATCTCTCATTAAGCCTTGAGAAAGGGGAGATTCGAGGTCTTATTGGACCGAATGGATCCGGAAAGACGACCGTGGTAAACTTGATTACCGGTGTTTATAGGCCGACCAGCGGGGGGGTCTATTTCTCTGGCAGACGGATTGACCGATTATCACCGGATAATATCACCCATGAGGGTATCATGCGCACCTTCCAGGTGGCCCGTGTGTTTGCGGACATGAGCGTTCTTGAAAACATGCTCATTCCGGCGTTTACTCAGGGCACGAGCAGACGGGAAGCTCGTCATCGGGCTGAAGAACTTCTCGATTTTTGTCTGTTGGGTAAATTGAGCAATGAACCTACCAGAAATCTCTCTGGGGGGCAAACCATGTTACTCCAGATTGTCCGAGGTTTTATGAGACAGCCGCTTAAACTCTATTTGCTCGATGAGCCCTTTGCCGGAGTTCACCCTGCCATCAAGGATGTCATAATAAACACCATTCAAAAAATGAATCGAGAAGAAGGCGTAACGTTTCTGATTGTGTCTCATGAACTTACTACCATTCGCCGTTTATGCAGCCGAATATCGGTTCTTCATGGAGGGGGAGTCATCTCTGAGGGAACTATGAGGGAGGTGGCTAATGATCCCAGGGTAATTGATTCTTATCTTGGGGGTTAGATATGGCTTCCAAATTGTCCGTTCAAGGAGTAACCTCTGGCTATGTGAAGGGGATCGATATCGTAAACGACGTTTCTCTTGAGATACAAGAGGACGCGATAACGGGAATTATCGGCCCGAATGGAGCCGGAAAATCGACCTTGTTGAAAACCATTTTCGGATTTCTCCATCCCAGCCAAGGAAAGATGGTCTTTAACCGGCGGGAAATCCAGACTCTCTCTCCCTTTAAGTTAAAGCAGTTGGGGATATGCTATGTACCACAAGACATAAATACTTTCCCTCGACTAACCGTTGAGGAAAACTTAATGTTGGGGGCCTGGACTTTCAAAAGGCAGCGCACATTGCTCAAGCAAAGATTAGGAGAAATCTACGATTTTTTCCCGGTTCTCGGGGCAAAGAGAGGTGAGAAAGCCACTTTCCTCAGCGGCGGAGAGTTACAGATGCTTGCCATCGGAAAAGAAGTTATGACAATCCCCGAACTTCTCTTAGTGGATGAGCCCTCTGCTGGCCTGGCTCCTATGCTGGTCTCAGAGATTTACGCCTTTTTGCAGCGGATCAGAGAACAGGGAGTGACAATCTTTCTCGTTGATCAAAATATTACGAAAGCCGTTGAAGTTTCTGATTACATGTATCTTTTGGAAATGGGTAAGATCAAGAAACAGGGACCCAAGGAGGATTTTGAAGAAAATATTCGGGGCATCATTAAAGACTCTCTGATAGCTGAATAGATGCATATACCCATCAGGATTATTACAAACCATTGAAATCCGGCGCAGGCAGATTTCCTCCGATCTCCATTGAGGGATAAGGAATAAAGGGAACCCGGGTTAACATTTGGAAAAAGACGGAAAAAATGAAGAAGACGGCTGATATCGTGATCATCGGTGGTGGGATTATCGGAGTCAGCATTGCCTATTATTTGGGAAAGATGGGTGCAAAAAATGTCCTCCTCCTCGAAAAAGATCTGGTCGCCGAGGGTTCCACCGGGCTTTGCGTAGGGGGGATCCGAAGACAGTGGTCCACCGAAGTCAACATGCACTTTTCCCTCAAGGCTTTTGAAATATACCTAAACTTTAAGGATGAATTCGGTGTCGATCCCGAGTTTCATCAAATTGGATATCTCTTCCTGTCAACGAGTCAGGAAGAACTCGAGATCTTAAAAAAAAATGTGGAATTTCAAAACCGTTTCGGCGTCCCCTCTCAGATCCTTACCCCTGAAGAGATCAAAAAGGAATGGCCTTTTCTCAATACCGAGGATGTCTTCGGAGGAGCATTTTGTGACACGGACGGGTATGCCGGTCCCTACGAGGTAACCCGGGGGTTAATTGGAGGGGCCAGACGTCACGGCATCGAGATTTTTCAGAATACTGAGGTGATCTCCATTGAGGTGGAAGGAAATCGCATCGTCTCGGTCACCACGAAAGTGGGAAGGGTTGAGGCGCCCATCGTCGTCAATGCCGCGGGTCCCTATGCGGCCAACATCGGGAGAATGGTGGGGATAGAAATCCCGGTGAAACCCATCCGCCGTCAGCTTTTCGTAACGGATGCCTTTCACATGATTCCACCCTCCGTTCCCCTCACCATTGACCAGAAACAAAACTTCTATTTTCGCAGAGAGGGAGAGGCGGTTCTCTTTTCCGGACCCCAAGACGAATTGCCCAGTTTCAACCTGTCCACGGATTTTTATGCGATGGTCGAGACAGCGGAGAAGGCCACACACCGGGTTCCTGTTTTCGAAGAGACAAATATCGCCAGGGGCTGGGCCGGTCTTTATGAAATATCACCAGACAATCATGCTATTTTAGGTGAGGTTCCGGAGGTCGAAGGGCTAATATTGGCCAATGGGTTCAGTGGCCATGGCTTTCAACATGGGCCGGCGGCGGGCATGGTTATTGCCGAGCTCATCTTAAATGGAAGGGCAGAGACAATCGACATCGGACCCTTGGCACCCACGCGCTTCACGGAGGGAAAAACCATAAAGGAATCGCTCACGGCCTTCAGGGATTGAATGTGGCCAAACTAAATGACGTATTTTCGTTCCTATTCTTCAGCAAGCTATTGACCCACTTCATCAGATCGGTCATTCTCATCATACTTTTTCTGTTTCAATCATGGGTCACCTTAGAGCTGAAAGGAGGCACAGATGGCGAAAGCAGTGGGGGGTAAAAATGTATTCGGGCGTGCCATCGGTATTCTGATGTTGGAATCGAGATTTCCCAGGATACCGGGCGACGTGGGTAATGCCACCACCTGGGACTTTCCCGTCCTTTACAAGGTCATTGAAAATGCCACACCAGATGCCGTCGTGAGAAAAGGTGGCAGGGGGTTACTACCGTCTTTCATCAAGGGAGCCAAGGAGCTGGAAAAGGAGGGTGTGGGAGCCATCACGACAACCTGCGGGTTTCTCGCCATGTTTCAGCAGAAGATTGCCGCAGCGGTGAATGTTCCGGTCTTCACCTCCAGTTTGATGCAAGTCCCCCTCGTCTATGCCATGCTGAAACCATCCCAAAAAGTCGGAATCATAACCATTCACGCCGAGTCCTTAACCCAAAGACACCTCTCGTCCGTGGGTGTCGACAAGGTACCTCACGTTATCCTGGGTACAGAAGGGGAAGAGGAATTCTCTCGGGCCATTCTCAATGATGAGATGGAACTCGATGTGGAGAAATCAAGAAATGAACTGGTTAAGACGGCAAAGAAAATGACATCTGACTATCCAGAGGTGGGCGCTATCGTGCTGGAATGCACGAACATGCCACCCCATGCAGCTGCCATTCAACGGGAAATCGGGCTGCCCATATTCGACATATACACCCTCGTGAACATGGTTTATCAGGGAGTGGTCAGGGAGGAATTCTCGGGGTACATGTGAAAGCGAAAACAAGGGGAAGCAATATGGCGTGTCAGATTGTTATTCCGGATGATTTTCCCACGGCCATCTCTGGGACGGAAGCAGAGGAGAAACTGCGAGGCCTTGGAAACGTCCGAATCTATTCCCATAAGGCTGAAACCCAGGAAGAACTCATTAAAAGGATCAAGGCGTGTGAGGCGGTCATCAATATCCGGGCGTACAGCCATTTTAGCCGACAGGTTCTCACTTCGTGCCCACATTTGAGGTTGATATCCATCTGGGGGACGGGAACGGATAATGTGGATCTTGAATCAGCACGAGAACTGGGCATCACTGTCACCAATACCCCCGGAGCCAATGCCCTGTCCGTGGCCGAGCATACCATCGCACTTCTCCTCGCCTTGGCGCGCCAAATTCCCCGTCTGGATCGAGAAGTGCGATTAGGGAACTGGCCACGAGTAGAAATGGTACAGCTCAGCGCTAAGGTTTTGGGCCTGTTCGGTCTGGGAGCAATCGGAAGACACATGGCGAGGATGGCAAAGGGCCTCGGCATGGACGTGATCGCATGGACCTATCATCCATCTCCAGAGCGAGCACGAGAAAGCGGTGTGCATTTCGTTATCAAAGAGGAATTGCTGAAAACCGCCGACGTAGTGAGCCTCCATCTCAGGTTGAACGATGAGACCAAAGGGTTTTTGAAAAAAGAGGATTTCGATTTGATGAAGCCAAATGCCTTTTTTGTGAATACCGCCCGAGCAGCCTTGGTTGAGTCAGGCGCCCTCCAGGAGGCATTACGATCAAAAAAAATTGCTGGAGCCGCGCTGGACGTCTATGATGAAGAGCCCCTTCCACCTGGGGATCCATTGACGACCCTGCCGAATGTGGTATTAACCCCTCACAATGCGGGGTTGACACCGGAGGCAACCATCAATGGGCTGATGATGGCAGTGCAAAACGCCGAGACGTTTTTGGCAGGCAAAGACATCGATCCAACCTGCCTGGTGGTTAGGGGAAGCCGGTGAACCCCTTCTTCCTTTAAGGAACCTTGCCAAGCGCTATTGTGGACTTGCTCTTTTTATAATTCCATCTCTAACCCGAAAACCATACTTGAATGGGTCTTCTGGATTTATGAGAAGAGTATTCAATCCCATAATCCACGCTTGGCCTGTTAATTCTGGTATGATGGCTCTTAGTCCCCCAACCTTCGTTTCATCTACTATTTTCGCTCTGTATATGGATCCAAGAATACTCTCGGTGACAAATTCATCATGGAGCCTCAGTTCCCCTTTAGCACAGAGAGAGGCCATTTTTGCACACGTACCCGTGCCACAAGGGGATCTATCGATATGTGTCCCTGAAATGAAGAAGTTCCTGTAATGCGCTTCCGGATGCCGAGGTGGGCCAGTTATTATTACTCCATGTAATTCGTTAATATCCCTTATTTCCGGATGTTCCACTTCAGTCTGTTCAACCGCACATCCTGCTATCTTGTTTGAAATCTTGCTTAGATCATCAACATCTACTGTATCAAGATTTAGCCCAAGTTCAACGATATCTAGCATAAAGTAGAAATCCCCGCCATAGG
>JAQYWG010000057.1 GCA_030145085.1 Thermodesulfobacteriota bacterium | reverse complement strand
ACTCTTCCCGCAAGAGTCCAATTCGGAACAAATGCGATCCCAAATTACTGTAAAATCTTTCATATTATGGTACTGCTGGTGGCTCTAGCAGCAAAACGATCAGGAAATCCGGATAAAATCCGATATGTCAGGTCATTTGTCCCTAATTTTCTGCCTGAGAGTTTAAAATGAATTTCGTGAAGCCCTATAACTTTTTTAGCAAGTTAGAGTAATTACATGCTTTTTTCTGAGGAAATTCCAGTTCTCAAGCCTCTTGATTTTTTTTATCCTTCCATCTATTATAGCTCACCTGTTCCGTACATTTCCATTCGGGAAAGGATCAAAGGTTTTGACCAAGGCCATAGGCCTCCTATCGGGCGGATTGGATAGCATACTGGCAACACGCCTTTTACAGGATCAAGGGATTGAGATCCTGGCCATCTGTTTTAAAACCCCTTTTTTCGGTTTTCAGAAGGCGCAAAGGGCGGCAATCCAGTTGAAAGTTTCCCTTCGGGTCATCGATATTTCCGAGGAACACCTCCGATTGGTTCAGAATCCGAGATACGGATATGGAAGGAATATGAACCCCTGTATCGATTGTCACATCTTGATGCTGAAGCGAGCCGGGTATCTCCTCGAAAGGGAGAACTTCGACTTCATATTTACCGGTGAGGTGTTGGGACAACGCCCAATGTCCCAGAATAAGCAGGTCCTTCAGCTCGTCCCCCGAAACTCCGGTTGCGAAGGACTCATTCTCCGTCCCCTTAGTGCCAAGCTCTTGCCTGAAACGCGTCCGGAAAAGGAAGGGAAGGTTGACCGGGGGAGGCTCCTGGATATTCAGGGGCGTTCCCGTAAAAGCCAATTTGAATTGGCAAAACGGTATGGGATAGATGATTTTCCCACGCCTGCAGGGGGATGTTTGCTTACTGACCCGGCTTTTTCCAGACGCTTGAGGGATCTCCTTGCCCATCAGAAAGAGATTCAAATCCGGGACATCGAGCTCCTCCAGGTGGGGCGCCATTTTCGACTGGATGAATCAGCCAAGGTTATCATCGGGAGACGTAAAGAGGAGAATGAACGACTCCTGGAGCTGGCCGATGAGGAGGATGTGATCATCAAAGTGACGGATTATCCGGGACCCATTGCATTGATTCCCCGCGGTGGCCCGAAGTCGTGCATTGAGACTGCCGCATCCCTCTGTGTCCGTTACAGCGATGGACCCAATAATATTTCCGTTTTGGTTCTCCTGGAAAGAGATGGAGTAGAGGAAAGGCTGGAATCATCAGCCCGCTCCCAAGAGATCTGTCAGGCATTAATCATATGAAAATAACCCCTATACTTGGAGCCATTGATCAGGAGAAAATCGCCCTCAACACATCCATGGATTTTCTCAGTGCGGGTATGGATGGGGTTCCGAAATGCGGTTGGGGTGGAAACAGAGTTCTTCAAAAGCTCGCGAATTTCCAGGGCCATTTCCCATTGACTTTTCCATGAGAATGTATTAGGTGGCGAATATTGGGAGTGGGAAGAAAATGACCATGAAGAGGATTCCCATCACCAGACAGGGCTATAGAGACCTCATGAGCGAATTGACCCGCCTGAAGAGGGTGGATCGGGTTCAGGTGATGAAGGCCATTGAGGAGGCTCGTTCCCATGGCGACCTAACCGAGAATGCCGAATACGACGCGGCAAAGGAAAAACAGGCCTTAGTCGAGGGAAAAATCCGCGATATCGAATCGAGGCTTACCCATTCGGAGATTATCGATACCAAAAACCTTCCGTCCGACAGGGTGGTATTCGGATCCATGGTTTTGTTGGAGAATTTGGATACCGGGGAGCAGGTTCAATACGAGATCGTTGGGCCCGACGAATCGGATGTGAAGCAAGGCAAGATTTCTTCCAGTTCCCCGGTGGGCCGTGCCCTTATCGGAAAGAAGGTTGATGACGAGGTGAGCGTCCGGGCTCCGGGGGGAATTCGAAATTTCCAGGTAATCCGCATTTCTTTGCCTCAATAATGCCGATACCGGGGACGATAGGGATACCAGCGATACCAATATGGCCAATATGGGTAATCCCACCACAAGGGATGGGGCCCATAGGGGTATTCGGTTTTCTCCACCTCCTTCCACAAATGGATCTCCCTGGGGGAAAGTAGGGGATAAGTATATTCGATCTGATCTATGGGCAGCACTTTCTTCCCGATAATTTCGCCGGCTACAGTAATCTTCCTGTCCCTTCGGTATATGGCAGTATCCAGGTAACCCGGATAGAGTACGATGAACCTCCCCTGGCTCCTATCCGATTCCCTAGGTCTTCCCCATCTATTCAGATCCTTTTGCAATACGGTGACCCGTGTACCCTCCTTTAGGTTCTTGGAGTCGATGATCGCCCCACCCCAGAGAACGACCTTTCCCTTATGAAAATTGGGGTCTTTGATCACCTCCCTGAGGCTCAGGTCCCGGGTCACCTCCATTCTTACCGCTTTGGAGATGACATAGACACATCCTGAGAGGTGAAAGAGGATCATGAATGAAAGGAAGAGATTGAGATATCTTTTCATCATTACCATATTCTATCTTACCAAAATTGGGATCTATCGCCAATGGGTTTGGTGGAAACTCATCCAGTGATTTCCCTCTTTCACCTTTGACGGCTTCGTAAAAAGTCCATCTGCTGCGTTCCGCTTCATCCCCTGCCCTGTTAAATTGAAGACAGCCATATCAAGAGATATGGGATAGAGAAGTTGCTTGAAAACAGTAACATCAAACAAAGAAAATATTTAACAGGGTGAATCACTGCAGCGTACTTCTCTGTACGCCTCACTCCTCAGGATTCGCGCGCCTTGCATCTGGATCTTTTTTCTTTGCCGTCTGATTTAGACTTTTTACGAAATCTTCACCTTTAAGTCCCCACAAAAGTATGTTAAAGATTTACCAAAACAAGACCGTGAAATGTAACCTGGGGTCTCTGTCATGGGGAATTTCAGGACGCTGAAGAGATATTTTGTCCAACACAGATGGCGGCTGCTAATCGGACTGGCTACCCTCCTGGTGGTAGATGGTCTGCAGCTCATCATTCCCCAGGTCATCAAGTTGGCCATCGATGATCTTACCAGGGGAGGAATCGTGCAGGCCGATTTGGTCAAATATGGTCTCTACATAGCGGGGATCGCCTTGCTCATTGGATTCTTCCGGTACTTCTGGAGATTCATGATTCTGGGGACGGCCCGAAGGATTGAAGAAGCCTTGCGAGGTCGACTCTTTTCCCACCTTCAAACACTATCGCTCAGTTTCTTCCAGGAGACCAAGACGGGAGACCTCATGGCCCATGCTACCAATGATATGGATGCTGTACGAATGGCCGTGGGGATGGGACTTGTGGCCATTACTGATACCCTCGTGCTTGGAGCCTCGGCTATCATATTCATGATCTTGATCGACCCAAAGTTGACTCTCTTTGCCATCGTTCCCATGCCCTTTATTGCCTTGGTAACAACCCGTTTCAGCAGGCTCGTCTATCACCGATTTGAGAGCGTTCAGGCCTCTTTCTCCAGGTTGACCGAACAGGTAAGGGAGAGCCTAGCAGGGATAAGGGTGGTCAAGGCCTTTGCCCAGGAGGGATATGAGAAGGAAAAGTTGGATCACATTGGCGAAGAGTACGTGGGGAAAAACCTTCGCCTGATCAAGGTATGGGGGATGTTCTTTCCCTTAATCATGCTCCTGGCAAACCTGGGAACGGTTATCGTTCTCTGGCTCGGGGGGATGGAGACAATATTGGGAACCATCACTGCGGGGGGTTTTGTTGCCTTCATGACGTATCTGGGAATCCTGGCCTGGCCCATGATGGCCCTGGGGTGGGTCATTAACCTCATCCAGAGAGGATCTGCTTCCATGGGTCGGATAAACAAAATCTTGAATACCCAGCCCGAAATTGCGGACCGCCCCCGCTTGCGGCCCATAACCAAGCTGAGGGGGAAGATCGAGTTTCGAGATCTCACCTTTTCCTACAAGCCGGGTTCGTTGCCGACTCTCAAGGGCATCACTCTCCAGGTGAATCCCGGGGAATTTGTGGCCATTGTTGGAAGGACGGGCACGGGGAAGAGTACCCTTTGCAACCTCATTCCCAGGCTCTTCGACCCACCCAATGGCCATCTCTTTATGGACGGCCGCGAGATCCACGCCATTCCCATTAAACCCCTGAGGGAAAGCATCGGCTATGTACCTCAGGACACCTTCCTCTTTTCCACTACCATCAAGGAGAATATTGTCTTTGGAAACCCCAAGGCATCGGAGGAGGAGGTCGCGAATGCCGCTAGAATTGCCCAGATTGATGAGGAAATCAGGACCTTTCCCATGGGCATTGAAACGTTTATTGGGGAGAAGGGGATAACCCTTTCCGGCGGGCAAAAGCAGCGTGTCGCCATCGCTCGGGCCGTTCTGTTGAACCCACAAATTATGATTTTAGACGATGCCCTTTCCTCGGTGGATACCCAAACAGAGGAGCGGATTTGGAATGGGCTCGGGGAAATCTTAGATGGGAAGACCTGCATTGTCGTCTCCCATCGGCTCTCATCCATAAAGGAAGCTGATAAGATCATCCTCCTCGATGACGGGGAGATCACGGAGATGGGGGACCATCAGAGCCTCCTCTCCATGGGCGGAATCTATGCCCAGATCTACCAGAGACAACAGATCGAGGAGGAATTGGATCGCGAAAACAGAAGGGTGAGCCCCCATGCGTGTTGATTACGGGTATTTCGAAGGAGATCATTTGGGAAAGCCTTACGACATCAGTTTGATGCGACGGCTTTTTACCTACGCGAAACCCTATCGGCTTATCATCGGCGTTTCCATCGTGTTAATCCTCTTTGTCACAGGGTTCGAGCTCCTTTTCCCCTATCTGATAAAAGTGGCCATCGACAACCACATCGTTGTCTCCGCCCGTAAAGTCACCTTGAGCTCCCGCAGCTCGCCCCTGCAGAGGATGCTTTTGGACCGGTACAGCACCCTCCTCCTGCGATCGGCTGATCCGGGGACTTTGTTCATTCGAGCATCCGATCTGAGGGAGATCGAACCGCGCGATTTGGCATCCTTCCAGAGGGCAGACCTTATCGGCGAAGAGTGGTTTTATCCCTTCCGTCCAAGGGGAGAAGGGGAAAAAAGGGTGATCGACCAATATCGGTCCTCCTTTACACAGAGCGGTGAATACTATTTCATATCTTACCGAGACATGAAGGGATTGAACCGAGGGGACATCCTCAGGTTGAGAAGAGGGGATGTGCGAGGAGTAGCGCGTGTTTCGGCCCTCTTCTTGTTCATCCTCATATTGAGCTTCGGATTTAATTTCGTCCATGTATATGCCATGGAATACACCGGACAAAGGGTGATGCACAATTTGAGGATCCGGATCTTTGGCCACATTCAACGGCTATCCCTTTCCTTCTTCGATCGTACTGCCGTTGGAACGTTGGTGACTCGGGCCACCAACGATGTTCAAAATTTACATGAAATGCTCACCGCGGTATTCACCCATCTCTTTAAGGATGTGTTTCTGCTGGTCGGCATCATCGTGTTGTTACTCAAGATCAACTGGGAACTGGCGCTGGTCTGTTTTGGCCTGTTGCCTCCCATCATCTATATTACCCTCTACTTCAGCAGTAAGGCCCGGGACGCATTCAGGGAGGTTCGACTCACAATCGCCAAAATAAATGCCACACTTCAGGAAAACTTCTCGGGGATAACGGTAGTCCAGATCTTCAACCGCGAGAGGGAAAACTACAGGAAGTTCAAGGTTCTCAACCACGAAAACTACCTGGCCAACATGAGGCAAATCGTAATATTCGCCCTCTTCGTTCCCATCATAGAAATCGTCGCGACTATCGCCATTGCACTGCTCATCTGGTATGGCGGTGGGAAGGTCATCTCGAATACCCTGAGCCTGGGAACCCTGGTGGCCTTCCTTTCCTATCTGAGGATGTTCTTCCAGCCCATAAGGGACATATCGGAGAAGTATAACATCATGCAGTCCGCTATGGCATCAACGGAACGGATCTTTGACGTTTTTGACAATCGAGAGATGATCCCGCAACCCTCGGCTCCAAAATCCCTAACCGGGATCAAGGGAAATATCGAGTTCAGAAATATCACCTTCTCCTATACAGCTGATGAAGAGGTCTTAAGGGACATCTCCTTCAGCGTTGAAGAGGGGGAAACAGTGGCCATTGTCGGAGCCACGGGAGCGGGAAAAACCTCCATCATCAGACTCCTGGAACGCTTCTACGATCCCCAGGCGGGTCACATTTTAATCGATGGAGTTGACATCAGGGAATTGGACATATCCTTTCTCAGATCCCAGATCGGGTTGGTGCTGCAAGATGTCTTTCTCTTCGCGGGGGATATTCGGTCCAACATCCAGCTGGGAAATAAGGGTCTTTCTCAATATGAGATCGAAAGGATCACCCGATATGTGAATGCGGACCGGTTCATTCGAAAGTTCCCCAAGGGATTGGAGGAGGAAGTGAAAGAAGGGGGGGCTACCCTTTCGGCGGGAGAGAGACAACTCTTGGCCTTTGCCCGGGCCTTAGCCATAAGCCCCAAGATCTTGATCCTCGACGAGGCCACCTCCAACGTTGACACGGAGACGGAGAGGCTCATCCAGGATGCCTTGAGGAAACTCATGGAAGGTAGAACCTCTATCATCATCGCCCACCGACTTTCCACTATCCAACGGGCGGATCGGATCATCGTCATGCATAAGGGGAGCATACGGGAGATGGGAACCCATGCCCATTTGATAGCTCAAAAGGGGTTCTACTACAAGCTCTATCAGCTCCAATACAAAACTTAACCACGTTACGGTTCTGCAGTGTTGCAGTCAAAAGATGGTGCTGCGGTGTTGCAGTTCTGCAGTGTTGCGGTCAGGAAGAAGTCTGTCTGATGTTGCAGTGCGGGGGAATTCGGGCTCAGACCTTCTTTTTTCAGTTTTCTACAGAAATGAGACATCAGTCTCGACAAAATTGTCGAAATAGCTCCAACTTCGTCGACCTTCCATAACTCCTTAAAATAATATAGGAAGAAAGGGAACCCCCTTCTTTTCCCTCGACGATTTCGTCGAAAAGAAAAGGCCATATAGAGGGACGGTCAAAATCCGATAAATCAAATAATTCAATGATATTGGTAACTTCCATATATTTTCACCTCTTGGCACACCCCTTGCTCTTATCTTAATAAGGATAAACAAAACATTCCAACAAAAAAGGAGGTAGGGGCTATGGGAAACATGCATATGGATTCTTTACTTATTGAAAGCGTTTTCGCTCAGTGGGATGGTCCTGGATGTGGAATGGGCTCAGGGATGATGGGTTGAGGATTTGGCATGGGGTGGCTGGGAGTGATGACCATGGCTGCTTTTTGGATTGCGGTGATCGTTGGAATTGTTTTGCTGATCAGGGGGATGGCGACACCAACAGGGCCTAGGGACTGTAGGTCCGAGGCAGGAGAGTCAGCCCTGGAAATCCTCCATAGAAGATATGCACTAGACGAGATCAGCAAGGAGGAATTCGAAGACAAAATGAAAGACCTAGGATATGTAGGAAGGAGGTTCCAGGGGGTTTTTTTAACAGGGCCGACTACGGGTATAACGAAATCTCCCCTATTTTTTAGGACAACAGGAGATAAACGATGAGTTTGATTGTGGCACAAAATCTGACAAAAATCTACAACACGGAAGAGGTTGAGGTCCATGCTCTAAGAGGTGTCGATTTTACGATCGAAGAAGGGTCCTTTGCCTCCTTTGTCGGGCCCTCGGGAAGCGGCAAAACCACACTCCTCAACCTAATCGGCTGTCTAGATAAACCTACTGGTGGAAGGCTTCTGGTCGAAGGGTCCGATATCTCCAGTCTTGGTCGCAAGGAAGGAGCACGGTTCAGAGGACAGAACATCGGCTATATCTTCCAGAATTTCAACCTGATCCCGGTGCTCACAGCCTTTGAAAACGTCGAGTATCCGCTGGTTATGGTTCAGAACCGGCCTGTCTCTGAGCGACAAGATAGGGTGGCTGGACTCCTCGCGGCCGTGGGTATGGCAGATCAGAAAGGCAAATTTCCCGACCAGCTGTCAGGGGGGCAGAAGCAGCGGGTTGCCATTGCTAGGGCCCTGGTCACTAACCCCAAATTGGTCCTGGCCGATGAACCCACGGCCAATTTGGATCACGATGCGGCCTATGGAATCATCAGGCTGATGGAAAAGATGAAGGATGACCTGAGAACAACCTTCATCTTCTCGACCCACGATACCCGGATCATCGGCGAGGTGGAAATCGTCTATACCCTAGAAGACGGAAGGTTGACCGGGCAGCAGATATCAGGAGGGAAGGTCCATGAGTAACCTTCTTAAAATCGCCATGAGGAATCTGTTCAGGTACAGGAGGAGAACGCTTCTCACGATGGCCCTGATCGTTGCTGGCATGGTTTTCGTGCTCGTTTTTGTGGCAGTAACGGACTCTTTCAAGAATATGATGATCGGTCACATTACCGAATCGTTTCTCGGACACATTCAAATTCACAAAAGAGGGTATTTGGCCTCCATCGACAACCTACCCCTCCATCTCAACCTTCTCCCGAGGCAGGTTGAGATGGTGGAACAAGTTCTGAGCCAAACCGAAGGGGTTGAGGCTTATTCGGAGCGTATTAAATTCGGCGGAGGCTTCAGTAATTTCCAGCAGACCACCAATATCCGAGTAAACGGCGTAGATCCCGGCAAGGAGTTTGAGACTTGCCCGTTGTTGATCTCACGGATTGTCAAGGGAAAGCGCGACGCCAGTTCCCTGGAAAAGGGAAAGATCCTCGTTCCTGAGCTCCTGGCAAGAGGGTTGGGCATTAAGGTCGGCGACACGGTGGTGGTGGTGGCCACCAACCGAGATGGTTCGGTCAACGGAAAGACCTTCGTGGTGGGAGGGATACTGGAGAGCGCGACGGGTCCAGGAGGCCGGGACGGCTATATCCATATTGAGGATGCCAAGGAGCTGTTGAGGATAACCACCAAGGAGGTGAGCGAATTCGTCATCAGGGTCAGGGATTTTCCCCAGGTTTATTCGGTTCACGCACAACTCAAATCGAGGTTTTCCGACAAACTCAACAAGGAGGGGAAACCCATGTTCGAGGTTTACACCTGGGAAAAACTCTCCCCATTTTCCAATATTGCCAACATGATCGACGTCATGACCTTCTTTGTAAAGCTAATGCTGATTTCCGTGGTATTAATTAGCATAATGAACGTTATGATCATGGCCGTCTATGAAAGGATCAGAGAGATCGGGACCATTTCTGCTATCGGGACCTTACCCGGAAAGGTTCTCTCCCTTTTTGTGGCGGAGGGCTTTCTCCTGGGGATCATGGGGGCCATCTCGGGGACCATCTTGGGAATGGTCATCGTTTTCATTCTCAACCTTTCCACAATCACCTTCTCTTTTGGGCGTCAGACAGGTCTGGTCCTGGCTCCTATCATCAGCATCTGGGAGGTGGTTACGATCTCCCTTTTCGTAATCGTGGTGGCCGTGGTTGCAAGCCTTCAGCCCGCGTGGAAGGCCTCGAGAATGGAGCCTATTGATGCCCTCAGGCATGTTTAGGAGGTCAAAATGAAAAGATGGTTTTTATCCCTTCTGGGGTTGGTGCTAATCTCTAATGTGGCCCTCGCTCTGGATGGGGAGGAAATTTTGAAAAAGGTGGATAGTAACCTGACGCCGGAATCCTTCGAGTCATACCGGAAGCTCGTCAATATCGAACCTGACGGCAAAAAGCGGGAATACATCCTCTTTACCGTTAAAAAGGGGAAGGAGAAGATGGTTTCCCTCTTTCTCTCCCCGGCGAGCGAAAAGGGCCGCTCCACTCTCAGGCTCGGGGATAACATGTGGCTTTACATCCCCAATGTGGGAAAGCCCATACGGATTACCAGCCTTCAATCCGTTGTTGGCGGAGTATTCAACAATGCCGACATTATGCGCCTTGACTATCACCTTGAGTACACGGTAGAGCACATAGAGGATAAGGGCGGAGAATACCTTCTTGACCTGAAGGCCAAAACCGGGGCCGTGGCCTACGACCGACTGAAGATGACGGTGGACAAAAAAACCGTGGTTCCGACAAAGATCGAATGCTATGCCGCCACAGGACTGCTGATCAAGAACCTCTACTTCAAGGAGATGAAGACATTCGATGGTAGCATCACCCGTCCGGCTGTTGTCGAGACCGACAGTCCCCTCTACAAGGGCTACAGATCCATCATGATTTTCGCCAAGATGAAGAGAAGAGATCTCCCGGATGAGGCCTTCACCCTCAATTTTCTTCCCAGAGTGGAGACCCTTCGATGAGGGGGAACCTGATCCTCATGGGGGTTTCGGTATGGGTCTGGCTTTTCTCCCTTCCTGCCTTTCCCCAGAATGAGTATCAGTTCGACCTCTCGGAGATCGAAAAGGAAATCAAGAAGAAACCATACAGCATCGGCGGATTCCTCGAGTTCGAACCCATTCTCTTTGGCCTGGACCGGGATGCAGCACTCTATCGGCTCAAGTTCTTCGACCGGGATGAGGGCCCGACGGTGGAACGGTATAATCTCGGTCTTCGCCTGGAGGGGGGCTACCAGGAGGAGAAGGTCAGTCTTCACTTCAGGACCGACGGTTTCCTAAGGTATGAGTATCTTGGATGGGACGGGGAGATCTACCTCCTTGAGGCATACCTCTCCATGAAACCCAATCTGAGTTTTACCGTGGACGTCGGGAAAAGGGTGACGAAATGGGGGAAGGGATACGCCTGGAATCCCGTTTCCTTTGTCGACCGGCCCAAGGATCCGGAAGACCCCCAGGAAGCCCTGGAGGGGTTCTACGTCCTCACGGCCGACCTGATCAAGAGCCTGGAGAGTCCCCTGAAAACCGTGGCCTTCACGCCCGTGATCTTCCCGGTATTGAAAGACCTCAACGAGGATTTTGGGGAACGAGACCACGTCAATTTTGCCGCGAAGCTCTATTTTCTCCTGTGGGACACCGATCTGGATCTCCTCTTTTTCACCGGAGAGAGCCGGACCACACGTTACGGCTTTGACTTTGCCAGGAATCTTAAGGCAAACTTCGAAGTTCATGGGGAATTGGCCTTGATTACTGATTTCGAAAGGAAATCCGTTGACAGCCAGGGAAGCCTTTCCACCAGAGAGACCGATGTACTGAGTGCCCTTCTGGGTATTCGGTATCTCACAACGAACGAGATAACTTTCATTGTGGAATACTACCACGACGGAACAGGGTTTACCGAAGACGACGCCAAGAACTTCTACCGCTTTGTGGATCGGGCCTACCAGGCCTTTCTCGTCACCGGAGATCGATTCCAACTGCTCCGGGGAGAGCAATTGGCCAAGGAGACCTTTGCCAGGGCCAACCCGATGCGGGACTATATCTATTTTCGGGCCAGCATGAAGGAACCCCTTGATATCCTCTACTTCACTCCTGCCGTGACATCCATTGTCAACCTCAACGATCAGAGTTTCTCCCTCATTCCTGAACTCCTTTACAGCCCCAAGGCCAACCTGGAGCTCAGACTACGAGGAGCATTTCTTGTGGGCGCCAAGGATACCGAATACGGGGAAAAACAGAACGATTACCGGGTGGAACTTCGGGCGAGGTATTTCTTTTAGCCCCGAACGGCAAAAGAGACTCTTTGCAATCCTTAAACTCTGCCGAGATCAGGACGAGAGGGGTTGTGTTTTGGCCAATGGTTTGGTTTTTTGTATGGCTTGATGGGAGAACGTTGTTCACAGGACAAATTTGAAAGCCCGCAACCCCTCTACGAAAGCTGCCATATGATAGCCTATCAGGTTAAGTCTATCGACGCGAAGGTAAAATTCCATTCAGGGCTTCTGAGGATCAATTAATTCTTACCGCTTCTTCTTTGGACATCTCTACCGGAAGATCTGTTCTTACTCCTTCTTAACTCAGACACACGGGATACCCTTCGACCATTCTGGCTGGCCCGAAACATGACTGATTTCTCCGGTATCATCAATGGCAGCAGAGTGGTAGCCTTTTCTTGCTTTGCTTGCGTTCCAAAGGCCCATTGTCTCGACAAAATTGTCGAAATAGCTCCAACTTCGTCGACCTTTTATAACCCATTAAAATAACAAAGGAAACATCGGAACTCGTCCCCTCCCCTCGACGATTTCGTCGAAAAGAAAAGGCCGAATAGAGGGATCTTCAAAATCCGATAAACCAAATAAATCAATGATATTAGTAATTTCCATATATTTTCACCTCTTGGCACACCCCTTGCTCTTTAGGAGGGCAAATAACACATTTCAACAGGAGGAGGTAACAACCATGAGAAAGACGAAAAACACGCTTACAGTTATTGGAATCGTGCTGGCAATTGTCCTGGTTGGCGGCTGGGCATTTGCCCATGGGCCTTGGGGCGGAAGGGAGTATGGGCACCGTGGATATGGCGGCGGAGACCCATATTCGAATCTCTCGCCGGAACAGAAAGAGAAGCTCCAGGCCCAGCAGCAAAAGTTCTCCGAGGATACGGCCGAACTTCGCAGGGAGCTTTCCCAGAAAAGGCTCGAGTTACGGAGCCTTTGGATAGATCCCAAGGCCGATCCTGAAAAGATCAAGGCCAAGCAGAGGGAGGTCTTTGAGCTGCAGCGTCGCCTTCAGGAGAAAGCCCTGGAGCACAAACTGGCTATTCGGGAGCTGCTTCCCGAGGAAGGGATCGGCCAGGGACCATGTGGCCATGGTTATGGTATGGGCTCCGGTCCCCATCACGGAAGGGGACATATGGGGGGGGGCGGCCGCGGCTTCATGAGAGGTTATGGCGCGGAGCATTGCTGGTAGCCCCAAATGATTGCATGGGGTCGGGTCCAAAAGGAGTGGGCCTGGCCCCACTGTCTTGATTTTTCCCTTCAGTTAGGGTAACCAAGGGTTAGGTGGTAAATGATGAAGCCCCGTTTTTTCATAGTCCTCTTCGTATTTCTTCTCATCCTTCGAGTATCCCTTGCAGGGGCCCAATGGCCCCTTCAAAGGGGAATGGGGAGTGGGCAAGGCCATCCTCCGTGTTGGCTCCCCGACGACCTTCAACTGACGGCCGAACAGATGGAAAAACTGAGATCGATCCAGCGCAGCTATCTGAACGACCTCACCCCCTTGAGAAATGACTTCCTCAATAAACGGTATGAGCTCAGGAGGCTCATTTCAGACCCCACATCGAATGCCGACGATATCAGGGCAAAGCAGGAAGAGGTCTTGGCACTGGAGACCCAAATCCAGGAAAAGGTCATTGATTACCAGCTCAAGGTGAGGGAGATCCTTACCCCGCGGCAATTCAAGCTTTGGATTTCCAGGTACAAAATGGGCCATGGACCGATGAGGGGTCACCGGCATGGAATGGGCATGATGCACAGGTAAGCCCCCAGGTAGAACAAAGGATGGCAGGGAAACCGAAGGCCAAATCATACCGATTATCTCTCAGTCCCACCTATCTCGCCCTCATCTGCTGCGTTATCATCCTGCTTCTCATCATAGGCGGTTTTTTCGAGATCAACCGGACGAAAAGGAGCCTCAGGGGAATCCTGGAAAATCAGGGCGTAACCTTTCTCCGAGGATTGGAGCGGGAAATTGAGAATACGGTCACCGTCGTCGAGGTGATGGAAGAGGTCCCCGGGGCGCATCTCCTCAATATCGCCTCATCCACCAACTTCTTCGCCCTCGAAGACGCCATTATCGATCACCTCGTGGGGATCGCAACAATGGTGGATCAAGAGGTTGCGGGTCAGGCCCTTTCCACATCGAAATTGGAAAGCCTCGCCCAGAGAGAGGGATTGAAGGCCATCGATATCCTCAATGAAGCTTCTCAATCGCAAATCCCCCGGAGAGACCCCTCGATGTACGGACCACTCCTGAAGGGTGCCCGGGAGATGGTTATCCTCCCCTTCGAGAAACCTGAGCCGGATGAGGGTGCCCTTTTTTCCGTCGCGATCCGGAGGAGGGAGGGAAAGGGGATTGTCGTGGTGAGCGTCGATTATCCCCGGATGAAGGAGTTGAGGCGGAAATTCGCAATCCGAAATGTTCTCGAAGCCGTGGGATTTGGGGAAGGAATTCAATATGTATCAATCTTCGATCGTTCTCTTTCCCTTATCGCCCAAATGGGGAAAGAGGGGGCAGGGGAAAGAAGGGATCGTTCCCTCCTTCAATTGGTCCCAGGGGAGGGGTCGAGATCCAGGTTCCACACCCTATCCAATGGACAAGAGGTATTGGAAGTGGTCAAAACCCTACACCTGGGGGAAGAACCGTATGGAGTCATGCAGGTGGGCTTATCCACCCAGGGAATCAGAACCATTCTCTCCATATCCACGAGAAATATCATTTTCTCCATTGGGATACTCTTGGTATTGGGCATTGCAGGGGTAACCCTTATCTATATCGAACAAAACCGACACTTGCGGAAGATAGGGGAGATGGAAGGCAGGATTCAAACGGCTGAAAGGCTGCTGGCCCTCGGGAAATTGGGGGCTGGGGTCGCACACGAAATTCGGAATCCCCTCAATGCCATCGGGATGGCCATACAGAGATTAGGGAGGGAATTTCGACCCCGGGAAGAGGGAGGAGAAAGGCAATACCAGGAGATTATCCGGGTTATCCGAGGGGAGATACGAAGGCTGAACCAAATCGTGGAACAATTCGTCCTCTTCTCCAAACCCTATAAGTTGGACCTCACCTCCTCCTCCCCCGTGGAGATCCTGGAAAATGTCTCGGTTCTCTTTGCCGAAGAGGCCAGAGCTCAGTCCATAGAAATCCGTAAGGAGATCGATCCCAGGCTCCCTCCCCTGATGATGGATAAAGGGAGGATTACCCAGGCCCTCATTAATATCGTGACCAATGGTATCCATGCTATGGAAGGGGGGGGTAATCTAACCGTAAAAGCGGAAATGGATGGGAGGGATTGGGTAAAAATCATGGTCTCGGATACCGGAAGAGGCATTCCCAAGGGGGAGATTGAAAAAGCCTTCGACTATTCCTATACTACAAAGGAGAAAGGCCTGGGCCTGGGGCTTCCCATTGCCCATAAGATCATCGAGGAACATGGTGGCAGAATAGCGATTGAGAGCCAGCGGGGAAAGGGAACCACCGTTTCAATATTCCTCCCCGCAAAGGTGACGGCTTCGTAAAAAGTCCATCTGCCATTCGACAGGCCGTTCGACAAGCTCACGGTCCTGAGCAAGGTCGAAGGA
>JAQYWG010000056.1 GCA_030145085.1 Thermodesulfobacteriota bacterium | reverse complement strand
TGAGGCGGGATGTTCACTTCACAGTTTTGATGCCATAAATCCCTATGGGAGTCCATAATCCGATGGTTTTCCTTCCTACTAAAGGGCTTTTCGGAAAAGAGATTTGAGCTATCCCGATGCCTTCACATACTTCATCTTGAGATCGTATAATGCGCTGTCGATCAAAACCTCCTCCTCTTTCGTCAAATTTCCACTGGTTTTCTCTTTCAACATCCCGATGAGATCGATGGTCTGTTTTGCAAAGGGAAGGTTTTTCAGGCTTTTCTTTGACTCTGGGTCTTGAATCTCACCTAATTGGATGATGGCTTGAGTGGTCAGGGAAAAGACAAAATTGGAAAAGGTAACCTCGGGAAGGGGAACCTCCTGCCTTTGGCCCTCTTCTCGCTTCTCTTTTGTCTCCTCTTTTCTCGCCGCTTCCCCTTTCCGCTCCTCTCGTTTTAACCTCGCCTCGTCAGCCCCTGGTTCCCTACCCTTTTCCTCTTCATCGGAAACCCTTTCTCCCTCCTGCTGAAAGAAATGCCTTTTATCTTTTACGACAAACCCCTTGCCTTCTTTCTCCTTTTCCTCTTTTTCCTTTTCCTCTTTTTCCATCCCAACCATTCCTCCTGGTTAAAACCGTCGGTTATCTTTTCAAAAAAACCTTCGTAGAAACGAAAATCGAAAAAAATTCAAGGAAATTCAAGATAATGTATAGAATATTAAAAAAATCGCCAATATTCTATTAAATTAAGATATTGTCTCGGAAAACGCCTCTTTTTGGTCCTTGCATTTCCGCAAATTATTGGTTAAATTATTAGCACTCACCTATAGCGAGTGATAATAAGAAAGGGGATAGAAAATGTCTCATCTTCCAGTTGCCAGCAATGCCATGGGTCTCTATATGGCTCAAATTAACCAATTGTCCATCCTTTCCCCCGAGGAAGAATTCGAATTGGCCTTGAAATATCGGGAGAAAGGCGATATCGAGGCAGCTCACAAATTGATTACATCAAATCTCCGATTTGTTGTCAAGGTTGCCCTGGAATACAAGAATTATGGGCTTAAACTTCTGGACCTGATTCAGGAGGGAAACATCGGATTGATGATGGCGGTCAAGAAATTCGATCCGCGCAGGGGATATCGTCTCATATCCTATGCCGTATGGTGGATCAGGGCATACATTCAAAATTTCATCATAAAGTCGTGGAGCCTCGTTAAAATCGGAACCACCCAAGCCCAGAAGAAATTGTTCTACAAGCTGGGAAAAGTTCGAAGGTTATTAGAAGCTCCTCAGGGAGAGCATCCACAATCTTATGAGGATATCGCCAAGGATTTGGGGGTAAAGGAGGAGGAGATCCATGAGATGGAGCAGCGTATGGGCAGAAGGGACCTATCATTGGATCTCCCCTTCGATGAGGATCAAGAATTAACGCCATTGGCGCTCCTCCCGAATGATTCGCCCGATCAGGAAGACGTGTTGATTCGATCTCAGGATTCACAGATCCAGAAGGACGAGGTCTCAAAGGCCCTCGCCAGCTTGAGCGAACGCGAGAGATACATCATCACTCACCGTATCATGGGCGACAACCCGTTGACTTTACGGGAAATTGGTGATACACTTCATCTTTCACGGGAAAGGATCAGACAGATAGAGAAAGAGGCGTTGACAAAACTCCGAAGGGAGCTGCAGGATGCGCCGTTATCATAATCGCCCTCGTATTCCATTGAGGTGACTCCGTGCCAATCTATGAATATAAATGTCAAAAGTGCAATAATATCTTCGAGGTTTTCCATAAGATAGACGAAGAGTTCAATCCTGCTTGTCCAAAGTGTTTGGCACAGGCGAGAAGAATCATTTCGGCTTCGAATTTCATCCTTAAGGGATCGGGATTTTACGTAAACGATTACCCTTCTGAAAGCAGAAAGAAGGGGAAAAAAGGGGAAAAAGAGGCGGGAAAACCTTCCGGTGAATCACCGAAAACCGAATCTCAAAAAGAAAAGCCCGAGAAAAACCAGTAGCATCCCTTTTTCCCTTGAACAATCTTCCATCAAGAGCTCATCCTAAGGCTTCCCTCTGCGGCCACCCTTTATCGTCAAGATTTCAACGACCCTCTCGAGAATGATATTAGCCACCTCGTCCTTGCTCTTTAATGGAAGGGGATCCACTTTTCCCCGGGAATCGATAATGACCACTTTATTGGTTTCCGTTGCAAACCCGGAGTCGGATCGGCTCACGTCGTTGGCGACAATCAAGTCCAGATGCTTCTCCTTCAACTTTTTCCTGGCATTTGCGATGAGATCCCTCGTTTCAGCGGCGAATCCGACCAAGACACGGTCCCCCTTGAGCGATCCGATCTCCCCGATAATATCGGGGTTTCGCTCCAGTTCGAGGGACGCAGAGGAATCCAGTTTCTTCAGCTTTTGTTTGCTCACAGATTTTGGGTGATAATCGGAAACAGCGGCGGCCTTGATGATAACGGAACACTCCTTATATTGTTCCAATACTGCTTCTCGCATCTCGGAAGCCGTCCCGACCGAGATAAAGCGAATATTTCCACCCGGAACGGGAAGATGAGTGGGGCCACTAATCAAGATAACATCTGCCCCCCTTCTTGTGGCCATCTTCGCCAGGGCAAATCCCATCCTCCCAGAGGATCGGTTTGTAATGAAGCGAACCGGGTCGATGGGCTCATGGGTTGGGCCAGCGGTTATGAGAATCCGATCCCCATTCATATCCTTTTCCGTGAGCAGGCCTTCGATGCGCTCCACAATATCCGCAACCGCCGCCAATCTCCCTTTCCCGATGACCTCGCAGGCCAAATCCCCCTCTTCTGGACCGATAAAGTGGTAACAGGCCTTTTTCAATTTTTCCACGTTCTGCTGGACCGCGACACTCTCCCACATATTGACATTCATCGAGGGGGCGAACAGTACTGGCGATCTGCTGGCCATGATCATGGTGGAAAGGAAATCATCCGCGATGCCATGAGCCACCTTCCCCATAATATTGGCCGTGGCAGGGACAATCGCCACCAGATGGGCCATGCCCGCTAACGCCACATGACCTATCTTGGAGTCCTGAAGCAGGGAGAATAGGTCCGTCTGAACGGGATTGCCAGAAAGGGTTTGAAACGTGAGCGGAGTGATGAATTCCTGGGCATTTCTGGTCATGACCACGTGTACCCCTGCCCCCTTTTTGATCAGCTCCCGAACCAATTCAGCGGCCTTATATGCTGCAATCCCTCCCGTTACACCCAAAATGATCTCTTTATCCGTCAATATCTCCACTTCAAGGCTCCATTTCGATTCTCTTTTTCATCACATTATACAAGCTTAGTCCAAAAAATCAAAGCCCATGCATTCACAGACGGCAGTGGTTTTCAATTAAATTTTCTTTTGCTTCCTCAGCGCTGTGATTGTATATTCTTGGACCATAGGCTTTTGGTCCAATCCCCTCGCTCGCGGTTCAGGTTTTTTGGTCAAATTAGGACTTATAGGGGAAAGGGTACAAATCCGTTGGCATCTTCCAAAAAGAAGGGCAATCATCGTCTCAAAACGGGTGGGTTTACAAGAAACCGATCCATTTCACCAAAGGTGGATTGTGAAGGAAAAAGGTTATTTTAACCTTCGTTGGATTATCGTCGGCATCAGTTTTATCACCCTTGCTCTGGCTGATGCGGTTTGGTACTCGTTTTCCGTGTTTTTTGTGTCCCTTTTAGAAGAGTTTGGCTGGAGCCGCTCTATTGGTGCTGGCGCCTTCTCCCTCTTTGTGATCGTTCATAGCCTTATCGGTCCCTTGGCAGGGAGCATTGTAGACCGCTTCGGACCCAAAAGGGTCATCTTGTTGGGATCGTTGTTTTTAGGGGTGGGACTTGCCCTCTGCAGTTTAACCAGAACCTGGTGGCACCACTACATCTTTTTCGGCGTCATCACTGCTGTAGGGGTAGGGTTCACCGGATGGATACCCAATGCCACAATCATCCAACAGTGGTTTAAAGCCAATCGGGGCTTGGCCATGGGTATCATATCCTCCGGGATAGGAATCGGAATTTTAATCTGCGTCCCCTTAATCCAACATCTTATCAGCCGAGTAGGATGGCGGATGACATATCGCATTATGGCATGCTCTATTCCTTTAATCGTGGCCCCCATGGCGATCGCATTTCTCAGGAAACCCCCACAAACAACCTCGCCTCGTGATACGAGGTTTTCTGAAAGGGAGAGTATTCGTACGGGTATAAAAGACCCCTTGGTTATTGATGAAGAATGGGCTTCCCGGTCCTGGACGATCCGGCGGGCCATAACCACGAAACAATTCTGGCTCCTTGGTATTTCCTTTCCGTTAGGGGCTTTCATTACGCAGTCAATCCTAACACACCAGGTCGTCTTTTTTGTCGATCAGGGGTTGAAAACCCTATTCGCCTCCTACATCGTCGGCATTGTGGGTATTGTAAGTGTGGGGGGAAAAATCCTATGGGGAACGCTATCGGATAAAATCGGAAGGGAGGTCACCTACACGATGGGGATTACCTGCTCGATCTGTGGAATGATAGTTCTTACCCTATTTCCCGTTTACCATTCCTCCGCTCTCCCGTACTTTTACGGTGTCTTCTTCGGTATGGGATACGCTGCTATCGCGGCACTCCCCCCCGTCATCGCTGCGGATTTCTTTGAGGGAGAGGCTTATGGAGGCATTTTTGGAGCGCTCATGCTCCTCAATGGAGTCGGAGGGGCCTCTGGAGCATGGCTTGCCGGTTTCCTCTATGACCAGGTAAGGAGCTACGTTCCCGTCTTTATCATTATGATAGCCTCTGCTATCTTCGCCTGCCTTAATATCTGGAGGGCAGCTCCCAGGAAAATCAGAAATGTGCCCGGAAAAGGCGCACCCTCCATCCTTCAGTAAAAGGATTTGATAAATAGATGACACAGTTCGTGTGAAGCGTCTTCACCAGAAATTGGGAAGATCCTCCCATGGAGTGTTCTTGACATTTTCAGCCCCGTCTCCTACGATAGCGGAGCCATCATAGGATCGATGGGGAAGTTCTATGGAGGAGAGGATATGTTAAAACCGGCTCAGGGGGATCTCAAGGCGATATTGGAAAAGGTCAATATCGAGGATGCCTTTGCAAAAACCGTTGGCATGCGGGTCGTTGAGCTTTCGCCCGGCTACGCCAAGGCGCTCATGGAGGTCACCGATGATCATGTCAACGTCTTTCGAATGGCTCACGGAGGGGTTATCTTCTCCGTAGCTGATCACGCGTGCGAGGCGGCCGGAAATAGCTTCGGGGAACCGGCGGTGGCGATCCAAAACAACATGCATTTCTTATCGCCGGGTACTCCGGGGGATCGTTTGGAAGCCACGGCTCGAGTCATTCATCGGACGCGAAGGATTGGCCTCATTGAAGCCGTGGTCCGAAACCAACACCAGGAGATCTTGGCCCAGTGTCAACAGGTCATCTATTTCAGGGGCTCCAAGGCGTAGCGTATTGGCCGAAAAAATCTATACCCCGTTGTTGCAAAAATGTTGAGTCAGCAATAAGCGAACTTTCTGAGACATGGAAAGGCCTGGGAGAGATCAATCTACATTTCAGTTCACCTACGGGGTAGATTCGCGCTAAGAACCCCCTTCCTCAGTTTTCAGAGATCCCCAGAAACTCCTTGACAGTGCATACCGGTGATTGTATTGTGAATTTATTCTCTTTTCGATACGCTATCCAAAATCCCTGGTGTGCACAAACCCTACACGGGGCTATGAGATGGCGGAGGGAGTCCTTTCAGATATTAGCGTCTTGAGCTTGGAACAGGCCACCACGTTGCCCTATTTGACCTGGAGATTGGTCCAAGATGGGGCGCGGGTCGTACGGTTGGAACACCCTGTTTACGGAGATCCCAACCGCAACATCGGGGATAATGTGTTGGGCGAAGAGAGGATGAACTCCTACTTTTTGGCCATTAACTCCGGTAAGAAGGCCATTACTCTGGACCTGGCTACCCAACAAGGACAAGAAATTCTGGAAGGTTTGATCTCGAGGCTCAGTGTAGATATCTTTTGTACCAACCAGCTTCCCCGAAACTACCCGAAATTGGGAGTCGAGTATGAAATGCTCAGGAAGATGAAGAACGATATCATCTGGCTTGGCCTCACGGGCTTTGGTCCCACGAGTAACGAGGCTGCCTACGACCCCACCCTACAAGCCAGGGGCGGCCTTATGGAGTTGACAGGGGAGAGGGACGGCGATCCCCAGGTAGTGGGAATACCCCTGGCCGATATGGGGGCCAGCGAACACGGGTATGGGGAGCTGATGAAAGCCTTGTATAAGAGAGCGAAAACCGGTAGTGGGAGTCGAATCGACATATCCATGTTCCAGAGCACGGTCTCGTGGTTGACAGTTCCCATCACCTTAACCACGTCCTTCGGAAAAACGATCTCCCGGAGGGGAAACACCCACGAGTTTTTTGCCCCCGTCTCGGTCTATTCTACCAAGGATGGCTACGTCTATTTAGCGGTTGGAAACGACAGGCAGTGGAACACCATCGCGAGCATGCCCGAATTCCTGCATTTGGCCAAGAAGGAATATGAGACGAATGCCGGCCGCATCGCGGATGTGGTTTCCCTTAATCAGGAGATAAATGAGGTTACCAAGACGAAAACCACCCGAGAATGGATTGACATTTTCCGCAAGGCGACCGTCCCCATTTCCAAGGTAAACAGTGTCGAGGAGGTCACCCAAGACCCCTTCATCAAGGATATCCTGCTCCATGCCAAGGATTCCAAAACGGGGATGGAGCTAACCCTATCTCCACCTCCTTTCACCACTGCCTATCTCGAATCCGTCAACTTCACCTTGAGCTTTCCTCCCCGATTCGGCGAACACAATGAGGAGATCTATGGGTCGATCTTGGGATATAGCCAAGTCCAGTTGAAGGAGTTTGAGGAAAGGAAGATTATTTAAACCCCATCTACTCAGAAACCTTCGAACATCTGGGAAAGAATGAAAGGGCGAAGTAAGGACAAGGAGTAAAGCCACCCTTTCACCAATAGGATCGATATTGCAGGGAGGGCGCCAATGGATTTTGCTTTTACCGAAGAACAGGAATTCTTCAGACAAACGGTAAGGGATACAATCGATCGTATGATTATGCCGAAAGTCCAAGAACTGGATGAGGGGGAGGAGTTCTCCTTCGAACTCTGGCATGAGTTCGCCAAGCTCGGATACTTGGGGATCCGGCATCCCGAGGAGTACGGAGGAATGAACATAGACGTCATCTCCCAGATGATCTTTTACGAGGAACTCTTTCGGGGAGATGTTGGTTTCGCCATGACCGTAACCATGCAGATCCTGATGGGCACCTATTTTATCGGGCGGTTCGGGACCGAGGAGATCAAGCAGAAGGTCCTGGTCCCAGCCATTAAAGGGGAAAAGATTGGAACCATTTGCTTCACCGAGGATCAGTCGGGGTCGGATCTCGCCGGTACGAGGACGACGGCGGTCTTGGAAGGAGACGAATGGGTGATCAACGGCACCAAGATGTGGATCACCAATGCGCCTACCTGCAACTTCTGCACGGTCCTGGCCACGACGGATCCCAGCCAGGGTATTAAGGCCCTCAACTTTTTCTTGGTCGAGGAGGATATGCCCGGCTTTTCCAGGGGACAGCAGCTCAAAAAACTGGGCTCCAGGAGTTCCGTAACCGGGGAGTTGGTCTTCGATAATGTGCGTGTTCCAAAGGATTACTTCTTGGGGGAGGAGTTGGGCAAGGGCGTCCAATATGCGGGCGAAATCCTCAATGAGGTTCGTGTCATGACGGGTCTTGCCGCCTGCGCCATCGCCAAAATGGCCATGGACGACGCCAGGGAGTATGCGAACCGAAGAATTACCTTTGGGAACCCCATCTCCAAATATCAGCTCATACGATCTAAATTCGCAAACTTCTGGGCCTGGTATGAGTCTGCCCGCTGGTATTGTTATCGTTGCGCTTGGATGATCCAACAGGGCCTTCCATGCCTCACCGAGTGCATGCTGGCGAAGATGTTTGCCACGGAGATGTGCCTCTCAGCGGTGGACGAAGCCACCCGCATCTACGGAGGAAATGCCTTCGCCATGGAATACCCGTCCCAGCGGTACTTCAGGGATGCTCGGTTTCTTCTCTATGGAGGCGGATGCCACGAGGTACTCCAGGACTATCTGGGGAGGATCTATCTCAAGGAGGATTGATTCCATGGATATCCTTGTTCTGGTAAAACAGGTGCCGGATACGGAGGCCATCATCAGGGCTCAATCGGATACCGAATTGGATATCGAAAATAAATATTCCCTCAACTTCTTCGATGAATTTGCCGTGGAGGAAGCTTTGAGGATTAAGGAGAAATTGGGCAGTGGAAAGGTGGCGGTTATAACCCTGGGTTCCAAAAAGGCGGTCGATGCCCTGCGAAGGGGCATCGCCATGGGTGCCGATGAGGCGTTTCAAATCGAAGATCCCGCCCTGGAAGAGATCGATGGTTACGCCACTGCCAAAACCCTGGCCAAATTCATTGAGAGCCAAGGCTATGACGTCATCCTGTGCGGTAAACAAGCCATCGACGATGATTCGGGAGCTGTGGGGCCGGCCCTGGCGCAATTTCTTGGAATCCCCTATCTCACCTCCATCGTTGAGTTAAAGATTGCCGCCGACAAGAAGGAGGCAAGGGCGGCCCGGGAGATAGAAGGGGGGACGGAAATCATTACATGTCCCCTCCCCGCTCTGTTCACCGCACAGAAGGGCCTCAATGAGCCGCGTATTCCCCAGGTGGCTGGGGTGATGAAGGCTATGAAGGCCCAAATCCAGAAATTCGATCTCAAAGCTTTAGGCCTTTCCCCGGAGGACATAAGGCCAAAGACCAAAATCCTGAAATTCTATCCGCCCGGGAAAAGGCCACCGGTGAAGATGATCGAGGAGGAGTTCCCGAAAAATGTGGAGGTTTTGGTGAAAATACTGCGGGAGCAGGAGAAGGCGATATAAGGATCTCTGAAAACGAGGGGAAAGGAGCTCTGAGCGAAAAATAAACGGTGCTGCGGTGTTGCAGTCGGAAGGGGGAAAGAGGTTAGAGGGTTGAGGCAGGAGGAGAAATACCGAGTTACAAATAACGCATACTGGACACGGACAACGGACACGAAACACGAACACAAGAGTCAATGTCAAAGTTCAAAGTTGGGAATCCCTGGAAAACCGGGAAAACGAACTCTGAGCGAAGGGGAATGTGGATAACAGATCCCATGAATAAGGAGTAGGATATGGCCGGTATATGGATCTTCGTGGAACAGAGAGACGGAGCTATAAGGAAGGTCTCCATGGAGTTGCTGTCGGGGGGAAAGGAATTGGCTTCCACACTGGGCGAGGACATGGCGGCCGTCCTCCTCGGATATCAGGTCGGCCCCATGGCTGAAAAATTGGCCAAATGCGCCGATAGGGTTTACGTTATCGATGATCCCCTCTTTCAATATTACAGCGCGGACTCCTACGGGGAAAGCTTGGCCAACATGGTCCATACGTACGATCCTTCCGTCCTGCTAGGGGGGTCCACCTTCATGGGAAGGGATCTCTTTCCCTGGCTTGCCAGCCGCCTCGCCACGGGATATGCAGCGGACTGTACCGATATCACCATCGGGGATGATAAAGGCATCATCGCGAAGAGGCCCATGTATGGGGGGAAGGTCCTGGCTGATGTTGTCTTCCCACAAGCCAGGCCACAGATGGCCACCGTGCGGTCCAATGTATTTCCCCTCAAGTCCCTCGAAGAAGCGGCAAGGGGGGAGATTATCCATATCGAGCCAAAGGAAGATTCCTCGACTATCAGAACCAAGGTAGAAAGGGCCGAGAAGAAGGCTACCGGAAAGGTTGATCTCACCGAGGCCGATATCGTAGTAGCCGCAGGCCGAGGTATCAAAGGGCCGGAAAACTTCCACATCATCGAGGAGCTTGCCGAGGTGCTCAACGCCACCGTGGGAACAACCCGGGCGGTTGTCGATAACCAGTGGAGGGATCACAACGATCAGATCGGGAAGAGCGGAAAGATTATCTCCCCTAAACTCTACATGGCCTTTGGGATCTCCGGAGCCATCCATCATACCATGGGTATTGATACATCAAAGGTTATCGTAGCCGTGGATAAAAAGCCCAATGCCCTCATCTTCGACTATGCGGATTACGGAATCGTTGGGGATCTCTTTCAAATCGTTCCTGCCCTCACCGCGGAGTTTAAAAAGGCTCTCTCGGAATAGGGGAAAGGAAGAGCTTCGGGTGCCCTCCTGAAATTCGTGGTCGAGGGAAAACCCATCGGTTCGGGGTTTCCCCGGGGAGAGGATTATGGAAAAGATCGACGTGGTTATCGTGGGAGGAGGCCTCGCAGGTCTCTCCTGTGCATATAACCTTGCCGGGGAAGAATTGACGGTCCTGGTCCTCGAAAGGGGTGATTTCTCCGGCAGCAAGAACGTGACCGGGGGCCGAATCTACCTGGGCCCTATCCGGAGATTCATGCCCAACCTCTGGGAGGAGGCCCCTTTTGAGCGGCATGTCACCAAAGAAGCCCTAACCCTGATGGCCGAAAACTCCTCAACCACCTTTCAGCTCTCCAGTCAAAGGATGAACCAACGGCCCTACCCGAGCTATACCATCCTCAGGTCCACATTCGATCGCTGGTTTGCCGATAAGGTTATGGAAAAAGGGGTCTGTGTAATCCCCGAAAAGAGGGTGGATGGTCTGATAATGGATGATGGAAGGGTCGCTGGAGTCGTAACAGGTGAGGAGGAGATAGCGGCAGAGGTTGTGGTGGCCGCCGATGGTGTCCTCTCATTTTTGGCGGAAAAGGCCGGATTGAGGAAGCCTTTCGAACCGCAACATTTCGCGGTCGGGTTCAAAGAAGTCATACAACTCTCCAGGGAAAAGATAGAGGATCGCTTCGGGCTCAGGGGCGACGAAGGAATGGCTTACCTATTCATCGGGTCCTTGACCAAGGGAATGATGGGAGGGGGATTTCTCTACACCAACCTGGAGAGCATCTCCCTGGGAATGGTGATAGGAATCGACGCCATCAACAAAATGGAACCGCGGGAAGAGGTTTACCGACTCCTGGATGAGTTCAAGGAATCACCCGAAATCAAAAAGCTCATTGAAGGGGGAAGTCTCTCCGAATACTCCGCCCACATGATCACAGAGGGTGGAATGGATGTCATGCCCAAGCTCTATTCCAACGGCATCCTGATTGTCGGTGATGCCGCCGGGTTTGGGCTCAACATGCTCATCACGGTGAGGGGGATGGAATACGCCATCGCATCAGGGGTAATGGCTGCCGAGGCCATAAAAAAGGCAAAGATAAAAGGGGATTTTTCCGCCCGATCCTTGGCCTACTACGAAGATCTCCTGCGGAACAGTTTCCTCCTGAAGGAACTCGATACCTTCCGCCACACCCTCTCCATTTTGAAGAATCCCAGATGGTTCAATCACTACCCCCAGGCCATCTGCGACCTCTACGAAAAACTTATGTGGATTGACGAGAACCCCAAACCGAAACTCTCCTCGACGGCCTATAGGGACCTGAGAAAGAACATCCTCAACCTTCAGGGGATTAAGGATATCCTGAGCTTGCGCCGAATCTAGGGAGATTTCCCATGACCATCGAAGATAAATTGGCCCAAGACGCCTTCAAGAACGACGAAGCCAGCCATATCACCCTCGATCAGTCCACCTGTAAGGACTGCCGGGAACGCTTCTGTATCTATTCCTGCCCGGCCCACCTCTATTCCCTCAATGAAGAGACTGGCCAGATGCAGGTGGAGTTCGCCGGATGCCTCGAATGCGGCACATGCCTGATTGCCTGTATCTACGGTTCGGTCGCCTGGAATTACCCCAGAGGGGGCTTCGGGGTTCACTATCGATACGGATAATAGGCCCCGGTTTATTCAGGATAAGGATTTCTTTTGGACAGGCCCCTTTCCCATAAATTCAGGAAGAATCTAGATCTAAATTTACTTGACTTCGGGTATTGAATCAAATAAGATTATAAAACTTTCAAACGAAAGGGGGTGAAAAAGCCAGAATTTTTAACCCAAAAACCGAATGAAAGGAGGAAAGGAAATGTATAGTCGATACCTATCCAAGGTGCTTATCCTAGCCGTTATTTGCGCGCTGGTAGCGGTTTCCTTTGCGGGGATTGCATCGGCCCAAAAGAAGAAGACGATCTCCCTGGTTATCGCCACGGCCACCACCGGGGGAACGTACTATCCAATTGGCGTCGGCATGGCCTCCCTCTGGAGTATCAGGCTGGCAAAGGCGCATAAGATTATGGTGCAGGCCATCACCTCCGCCGGTTCAGGGGAGAATGTCAATATGCTCAAGGGCAAGGAGGTGGATCTGGCCATCCTCCAGGGGCTCTTCGGGAAGATGGCCTCGAACGGCATCGGGATTTACAAGGGAAAACCGTATAAGGAGCTCCGTACCATCACCATGCTCTGGCCCAATGTGGAGCACTTCGTGATCTTTCAGGATAAGGTGAAGACGGGCAATGCTAGCGACATCAGGGGACTCAGGTTCTCCATCGGCAGGGCGGGAAGCGGTACGGAGAGGTCCGGGCTCACCATCATGGAGGGGCTCGGGATGAAGAGGGAGGATGTCAAGGGGGAGTATCTGGACTATTTTGGGTCGGCCAAGGCGATGAAGGACAAGAGGATCGAAGGCGCCAACCTCGTTGCCGGTCCCCCGGTGGCCGCTGTAACCGATCTCTTCGCCACCCCAGGCATGAAGGCGGTGATCCTGGAGTTCACAGACGAACAGCTTGAAAAGATCAACAAGAAGACTGCCTATCCCGGCTTCCGCTACGTGATCCCGGCCAATACCTATCCGGGACAGACAAAACAGGTGCGCAGTATCGCACAACCCAATTTTCTCGGGGTGAGGGCGGATGTGGACAAGGAGGTGATAAAACTCCTCACCAAAACCCTCTTTGACAACCCCGATTATCTGAGGGCGGTACACAAGATGGGGGGCTTCATAACGCTGGATAATGCCCTCAGCGGCTTGCCTGCCCCCCTACATCCAGGGGCCTACGAATATTACAAAGAGAGAGGGTTTGAGATCCCCACGGACCTGATCCCGCCTGGGGCAAGTTAAAGGGTGAACGTGGGTCATGGTTACCCCTGCCGGGAGATCATGGCCCACTCTTTTTCAACGTCATCGAGAGGGGATCCTTTTGACAAGAGAGGAGAAGAAAGAGGAAATCAAAGGTCTGGAGGATAAAGGCGAGGTCACCACCGCCTTCCGGGAACTTCCTGGAAAGTGGAGGTTGGTGGTCTATATCATAGGGATCGCCGCCTCCATCTTCCATATCTGGGTGAACACCATTGGGGTGATGCCGGGGATTTACCGCAATGCCGTTCACCTCGGCTTCATTTTGGTTCTCGCCTTCTTCTTCTATCCGCTGCTTAAGGGGAAACCCCAAAAGGGGTTTGGCTTTGATATCTTTCTGGCCTTGCTGGCATGTGTCGTAACCCTTTACATCCTCTTGTTCGAGGAGGAGCTCCATCTGGAGAGGGGCTCTGTCCCCATCATGAGGGACTACATCTTTGCGGCCATCGCCATCGTCATCCTCCTCATCGGTACCTATAGGGCTGCTGGGCCGATCATTCCCGTCCTCTCCATCTTCTTTCTCGCCTACGCCCTCTTTCTTGGGAAATACATCCCCGGAGTCTTTCACCATCGGGGGGTTGCCCTGGGAAGGTTGCTCTACCGCATGTACCTGACCGATGAGGGGATGTTCGGCATCGTCTGTACCGTCTCGTCCACCTATGTCTATCTCTTTATCCTTTTCGGGGCCTTCCTGTTAAAGTCAGGGGCGGGGGAGTTCATCATCAAATTGGCCCAGGCTTTGACCGGCAGGCGAGTTGGAGGCCCTGCAAAAATAGCCGTAATCTCCAGCGGCTTCATGGGGTCGGTATCGGGCAGTGCGGTGGCCAACACCGTGGCCACCGGCTCCTTCACCATCCCCTTGATGAAGAGGATAGGATATCGATCACACTTTGCGGGGGGTGTGGAGGCGGCCGCATCTACGGGAGGGCAATTGATGCCCCCCATTATGGGGGCCGGGGCCTTCATCATGGCCCAGTGGACCGGGATCTCCTATCTCAAGATCATCGCCGTGGCCGCCATACCGGCCGTGATGTACTTCCTTTCCGTGGGTTTCTTTGTCCATGTTGAGGCCCTTAAAATGGGAATGAAGCCCATGAGCAAGGAGGAGATCCCCGACCTCAAAAAGGTCCTGAAAGAGGGGGCTATCTTCCTCATCCCTGTCGCGTTGTTGGTCCTGCTCCTGGTCAGGGGGTTCACCCCCACCTATGCCGCCTGTGTTGGCATGCTCTCCATTGTCGTAGTGAGCTGGTTTCGCAAGGAGACCCGTATGGGGTTGAGGGATGTCCTGGATGCCCTTTACATAGGCGCGAGGAACAGCGTCTCCACCGCAGCCATCCTCATTTGCGCCGGAATCGTCATCGGGATCGTGGGGATCACCGGGGTGGGGGTCAAATTCTCGGGCATGGTCATCGAACTCTCCGGCGGTCACCTGTTCTGGGCCATAATCCTGGTGATGCTGGCCTCCCTCGTGCTGGGGATGGGGCTGCCGGTTACCGCCTCTTACATATTCCTCGCCGTTTTGGCCGCCCCCGCCTTACAACAGATGGGGATCTCCCTGCTAGCCGCCCATATGATCATCTTTTGGTATAGTCAAGATGCCAATGTCACTCCTCCGGTCTGTCTTGCCGCCTATTCCGCCTCAGGGATTGCAGGTTCAAAGCCTATGGAGACCGGCTTTGCCGCCTGGAAGTTGGCCAAGGGCCTCTACATCATCCCCTTCCTCTTCGCTTACACCCCCTTGCTTTTTGAAGGCCCTGTGTACGCGGTGCTCCTCACCGCTGTGAGCGCCACCCTGGGGCTCTTGGCCTTCACCGTTGCCATGGAGGGATACTTTACCCGCAGGCTCTTCCTCTGGGAGAGAGGTTTGGTGGGCCTCGCCACAATCGGGCTGATCTGGCCTCATCCATACTTCAGGATCTTGGGTTTCCTCATATTTGGCTCGGTCTATCTATCCCAGAAGCTGGCCGCCAGACGAGGAGCCTTGAGGACAGCAGGATAATAGTGGGCTTTTAAAATGTTGGATCGTGGGAAGGGATGCTGTCGCACCCGGCTTTGAGGGTGCCGACGGAATCCCGCACGGTTTGACACGTTTCCGTCCATGAGGTATGATTTTAAGATAGGAAAAAGATATGGAAGCGGAAGAGGTAAGTCATACCCCGAAAGGGACAGAGGAGATAGCACCGGATAAGCAGCCCAAACCGAAGAGG
>JAQYWG010000055.1 GCA_030145085.1 Thermodesulfobacteriota bacterium | reverse complement strand
GGCTTGGGTGGAGATGGGCCATGATCTCCAGGTACTAGCCCCTGTGGAGTGGGAGGGCTACCAAAGCGATGCCGATGAGCCTTATGTGGAACGATGTTATCGGCTCCCCAAGCCCGGTAGGAAAGAGGACTTCTTTTTCAACCCAAAGCCCTTTCTCGAGGTTGACTGCGATATCTTTGTGGTGCAAAACCTTGAGATCCTCCCCATGGAAGATCTCCTCAAAATCTACCCCTCCATAAAAGGCAGGTCGAAAACCGACTTGCGCTTCCTCTGATTAATTCAAATGCTAATCAGTAGAGTTGGCAGGGAGAGCTGGTGACAGATAACATCTTGAAATCGCTATTTTTATGAGGCCTCGGATCGCGGTAATACTTTCATAAAAAGGCATGCCAACGTTACTGGAGCTCTGGCCAGGCTTGCTCATTTCTTGAATGGGGACTTGGGGTTCCATGAAGGAAAGAAAGCCTACAATATAGTAGGATCATCTGGACAAGACAAAAGACCTCGTAAATGGTAACATAGCAACCGAAAAGACGTCCTTTTCAAGGAGTTCGTCACTAAGCCATGCGTTCGTTACATCGGGGACAGTTAATGCTCTTTCCTCTCATGCTGGCCATTTTAGTACCTTCCAGCCTCCCTGACAAAAAAATGGACGGGCTCAGTAGAATAAAGGAGAGCGGCCACATAATCGTGATCACCAGAAACAATGCCCATTGTTGGTATACGTATCGTGGCGACTCCATGGGCTTCGAGTACGACCTTGCCAAGGCTTTTGCCGATTATTTGGAGGTGGATCTAGAAGTAAAAACAACCCCATGGGTAAATATGATTGATGCCCTCAACAAGGGGGAAGGTGGTTTCATCGCTGCCAGCCTGACGGTTACTCCAACCCGGGAAGAGCAAGTCGATTTTTCCAATGAGTACCTGTCAGTTCAACAAAGGGTCGTTCTCCACGAGGATAACTATACAATCAAAGACGTGGGAGATCTCAACGGAAAGACGATCCATATCCGCAGGGGTACTTCCTACGAGCAACGCTTGCAAGAGTTAAAGGAGGAGGGTTTTGATATAACGGTTAAATCGTATGATGATACTCCCACAGAGGAACTGATAACGCGGGTAGCGAACAAAGAGATCGAAATAACCATAGCCGATTCCAATATTGCTCTGTTGAACCGGCGTTACTACCCCGAAATCAAGATCGGGATCCCGATCGAGGAGTCACAGTCCATAGCTTGGGCGGTGAAGAAAGGGGAAAAAGCCCTTCTGGGTGCAATAAATGAGTTTTTCGAAACCATTAAGGCCAATGGGACGTTTCGCCGTATCTACGATGTGTACTACCGCAATGTGGAAATCTTTGACAGGTTTGATGTAAAAAAATTTCACCAGAGGATCGACACGAGACTACCTCGCTACGAGGCGATCATTAAAAAGGCAGCAAGAAAATACGGGTTCGACTGGAGGTTGATTGCCGCCATCATGTATCAAGAATCCCACTTCGATCCTGAGGCTAGAAGTCATCGTGGGGTACAAGGGTTGATGCAGCTTACAGGACTGACCGCTAAGGAGATGGGGGTTACTGATCGTCTCGACCCTCACCAGAGTATTATGGGCGGGGTTAAATACCTAAAGAAGCTATACCAGCGATATGATGAGGTGCAAGATTTGGATAGGATGCTCATAGCACTAGCCAGTTATAATGTAGGTCCAAGGCATGTCTCCGATGCCCAAAGGATTGCCCGAAAAAAAGGCCTTGCCCCCTATAAATGGTCCTCTCTTGAAAAGACCCTCCCTTTATTGTGTTATGAAAAATATATAAAAATTAGTAAGTTCGGTTACTGTAGAGGAACAGAACCGGTACGCTACGTGAATCGAATCTTGCTTTACTACGACATCCTGAAAAGACAGACCATAAGCTTTAGGAAATTACCAGCGTATTTGTCTTGCTTAGACGGACTTGAAGGCGGAAATGCTCAGATCGCAAGGAGATAAAGTAAAGATTTTTAACACAATTTCCTCATCGCCTTCTTCCGCAAGAATCCATCTTGAAATCGATTTCCTGAGAATATCTCTTGTTTTCTCACCATTCTTAAAATATCGTCTTGATACGGATAGAAACTTTTTGTATATTTCATGTAATTTCGGTATGGAGGTAAGGATATGGTTAAGCGGAAAAAGAAAAGCTACGTCATTCAGCCCGTGACCAATGCATTGGAACTCTTAGAGGAATTCAAGGGGGATAGGGATGAACTTGGGGTGACCGAACTTAGCAATAGGCTCAACCTCCATAAGAACAAAATCTTCAGGTTGTTGGCAACCCTTGAGACAAAGGGATACATCGAGCAGAATAAGGCCACCGAAAATTATCGACTGTGCGTGAAAAACCTGGAGCTAGGTCAAACCTTTATCAAACAGTTTGGGTTAGTTCGGCCGGTAAAACCGTTCCTCAAGGAAATCGTTAAGGAATGCAATGAAATGGCCTACATTGGGATTATTCGGCAAAACTCGGTCGTCTGTCTGGATGTGGAAGAGTCGAACCAAGCGGTCAAGGTGACCAATCACGTCGGATTAAAGCTTCCCATCCATTGTACGGCCATCGGCAAGGCCCAGATTGCATATTCGACTGAAGAGGAATTGGAAAAGCTGGACATCTTAGACAATATGGAGAGGTTTACACCCAATACTATCGTCAATAAGGTTGAGTTTATCAAACAGATCAAAGAGGTCGCTAGGCGGGGATATGCCCTTGATAATGAAGAGTACAATCCCGGAGTGAAGTGTGTCGCTGTTCCTATCAGGGATTATACGGGCCGAGTTGTGGGGGGAATCTCCGTTCCCGGTCCATCCTTTCGGATGACCGAAGAGCTATTGAGGGAAAAAATTATTCTCGTCGTCAAAGAGGCTGGTGAGAAGGTTTCCAAAAGGCTTGGGTTTGGGGCTTAGAACGAATCCATCCAGGTATCCCATCTTTTTCCTTGCTCTTTCAAGCGAATAGCGCTATCCACCTGATGTCCATCTCTAAGATGCTGCTTTGGATTTAAGGAGGTAATTTACCTGGACTGGCCTGTGTTTCCGGGCAGATTTTCACCGAATCTGTAATCATCAAATGCCCTAAATGATGTCGAGATATTCTTTTTCAACTACTTTTTCTATACCCTGTTTAATTAGTTGATCAGGTGTAAGATTTTTAATCTTACAGATCTCTTCAAGCATCTTCCAAGTCTTTTCGTCTATCCCGATCGTATAATAGAGCATAACGGTTTCTCCTTTTTTTGGCAGGTGGGAACGGCCTCTGGGATTGTATGCAAGTTTTGTGCCGGGGATCAGATATCGTTAACCTTGTTTATATCATACTCAAATTTGATTCCAGGACCTATGTGAGATGGATTTGAAGGTGAGGTTACTGAGATAGGAAGGGGATTACATAAAGATTTTAAACGCAATTAAATAGGGTACCTCGAGATGGTCGATTTGATCTCAAAGCTTTCTCCATGTCTTGTGGTTTGTCCATCCTCTTATTATGAACTTTGCATGCCGAAGTCCTTGTCCGACTCCAGGCCATCCTCAACCAGTCCATGCATTAGCATTTAAATTCTGCGGTATTCTCCGGAAACTCAGCAACCTTCCGCCCGGCTTGTTATTGGATGAAAACCGAACGTATAATAGATGAAGTTTTCTCGGTGAAAGCTGGATCAAGGGTAAACGGAAATCCATGACTCCCAAACCAACGGTGGATATCAAGGACTTAACCCAAAGCGACCTTGAGGATTTTGTGGTCACATTGGGCCAAAAAAGGTACTGGGCAAGGCACCTCATAAAGTGGGTCTACCGAAAGGGGGCGATCAATTTCCATGAGATGACGGACTTACCGACAAACTTCCGAGAAGCACTTCGCCGGGTCGCCTTCATAAGTACCCTAACCCCGAATGAAGTTGAGATCTCCCGGGATGGTTCGAAGAAATTTCTCTTTTCCCTGATGGATGGTAATAGTGTGGAGAGCGTGCTCGTGCCGGAAGGGTCCCGGTTGACCCTCTGCATCTCCACTCAGGTAGGCTGCCCTTTAGGATGTCGGTTCTGCCTTTCGGGGAGTACGGGATTCGTCCGAAACCTGACCACTTCCGAGATCCTGAACCAGATTCTGGCGGCCCAACGACAGGAGGCTCCCAGAAGGAGGATAACCAATATCGTGTTTATGGGTATGGGAGAACCTTTGGCCAATTATGATAATACCGTTAAGGCCATCGAAATGATGCACTATGACCCGGGCCTCGGTCTCTCGGGGAGGCGAATTACCCTCTCCACATCGGGCCTCGTTCCGGAGATGGAGAGAGTAATGGCAACCGGACCCCGTTTTCAATTGGCCGTCTCCCTCAATGCCGCGGATGACGATACCCGAAGTTTTCTCATGCCTATAAACAAATCCCATCCATTGGAGGAGGTCCTTGAGAGCTGCCGAAGGTTTCGCCTTCGTCCAAGGGAGAGGATTATCTTCGAATATGTCCTCATCGATGGCATCAATGATTCGCCCCGGGATGCCCTTCGTCTCGTCCGCCTTTTAAAGGGTATCCCCTGCAAGGTCAACCTCATCCCCTTCAACGAGTGGCCGGAGCAGGAATTGAGCAGGCCAGATGAGAAAAAAATCCTTGGGTTTCAGACGGCCCTCCTGGATCGGTACATCACGTGTATCGTTAGAAAAAGCCGGGGCGGAGACATTTCGGCGGCTTGCGGACAGCTAAGGGGCAGATTCCGACGGGTTCAGAACTCGCCATGAAAGCCTTCACCCGCCATCGAACCCCGATGGGGCGAAAAACTTCTCCAGGACATCACGCTCGGGGACAACGGCTTTTTTTGGAAACTCGGTAAATTCCGGCCGAGTGCCCGATTGACATTTCCCTTGCCGAGTGATATAGAGGGCGAATGTAATTTAAATGGCTGAATACTATGGTACGAGGGGAAGTGGAAGCCTGGAATTGGGCGGGAAAGAGTTCTTAATTTCCCATAGTGAACTCCACTGTAAAGGGGGTATCCTTATGAAACGTACGATCTCTATTGCATTCTGTCTGATGTTGAGCGCGAGCTTAATAACCACTCCTTCGGTCCATGCGAAGGTCATGAAGCTGAAACTCGCCACCGTGGTAGTGCCCCATCACGCCTATAATGAGGGGGCAAGGGAATTTGCCAGGCGCATCAGGAAGGCTACCGGAGGAACCATTGATATCCGCGTCTTCCCGGGAGGCCAACTCGGTAAAGGGGAAAGAGAGCTTCTGGAAGGAATGCAGATGGGGGCAATCGATCTGGCCGTTACCGCAACAGGACCCGTCTCAGGCTTCAGCCAAAGCATGATGGTTTTGGACTTGCCTTTCCTCTTTCGAGACTACCATCACGTCAACGCAGTTCTTGACGGCCCTGTTGGTCGAAAACTCCTGGGCGATTTGGAAAAGCCGAAGCTCAAGGGCCTCTCATTCTTTGAGAACGGATTCCGCAATTTCACCAATTCCGTTCGTCCCTTGCTAAAACCCGAGGACTTCAAGGGCCTGAAGTTCCGGACCATGGAAAACCCCGTTCATCTTGCCTCGGTTCGCGAGCTCGGTGCCCAGGCAGTCCCCATGAGTTGGGGCGAAGTCTATACATCCCTCCAGACAAAGGTCATTGACGGCCAGGAGAACCCGGTGGCAGTCATCCACAGCCACAAACTGAACGAGGTGCAGAAATACTTGAGCCTGACCGGGCACTTCTACTCGCCCGCACCGTTGACCATGGGTCTGCGACGATTTACATCCCTCAAGCCCGAATGGCAGAGGCTTCTCATCAAAACAGCGGTGGAGGTGGCCGTCTATGAACGGAAGATCATACGGGATAACGAGCAGAAGCAGACCCGTGATTTGAAGGCCTGGGGAATGGACGTGAGAACCGTTGACAAAGCTATCTTCTTCAGGGCTATGAAGCCGGTATACGCCAAGTTCATCAAACAGTACCCGGATTGGGAACCGATTATCGAAAGGATCGGAAAGACGAAGTAAGCTGAACGGGAGGGACACGGGCCTCTCCCTCACCTGGTATTTCTGAAGGCATCATGGAACGAGCAAGCGATACAATCAATCGATGGAGCGAGATGGCGGTCTTTATCATTATCTCGGCCATGGCCGTAGGTGTCTTCATCGAGGTCATATTTCGGTATCTACTTCACCTTCCGCTCTTCTGGACGGAGGAGTTTGCCAGGTATTGTCTTGTATGGTCCTCTCTGCTGGCCGCTGGCATCGGGCTCAAGAGGGGGCAGCATATCGCCGTCACCTTTGTTGCCGAGAGGTTTCCAAAACGAATCCGCACGATGGCAGGTCTCGGGGGAGATATCTTCGTCGCTGCTTTGCTCACGGTGATTTTGTGGGGAGGTATTTATCTTGTCACACTGACACGGCATCAACTCAGTCCCGCCATGCGCCTTTCCATGTCATTGCCGTACATGGCCATTCCCACGGGTTCTGCCGTTATGCTCTTTCACGTACTCACCTCCATCTACCGTCGATCCAGGGAGATGTTCGGCCGGTCTTGACCCCACGATGGAGCAAGGAGCAGGTTATCCCCCGTGTTAGTCGTTATTTTACTCATCTCTTTTTCCATCTTCCTCATTATCGGAGTCCCCATCGCCTTTGTCCTGGGACTCACCCCCCTCGTGGCGTTCTTGTATACAGGTGAAACCCCGCTCATGCTCGTGGCCCAGCGCATCTTCACCGGAATGGATAACCCCGTGCTCATGGCAATTCCCTTTTTCATCCTTGCGGGGAACATCATGAGCGCGGGCGGTCTAACCCAAAGGCTGGTGACCTTCTGCAAGGTTCTGGTGGGACCGGTTCGGGGAGGGCTGGCGCACATCAATGTGGTTATCAGTATGATTTTCGCCGGGATCACAGGGGCCGCCGTTGCCGATACCAGTGCCATTGGATCGATCCTCATCCCGGCCATGGAAAGGGAGGGGTACGACGTCGACTTCTCCTCCGCGGTGACGGCCACCTCCTCCACCATCGGCCCCGTCATCCCGCCCTCCATACCCTTTATCATCTACGGTGTCTTGGGTGAGATCTCCATCAGATCTCTCTTTCTCGCCGGCCTTATTCCAGGCGTATTGCTCGGGCTCTTCCAGATGGGGGTGGTCGCTTACTATGCCCGAAAGAGGAATTATCCCAAAGGGTCTTTACCATCCGCCAGAGAGGCGTTGAGGGCGATTTTCGATGCGGGGCTCGTTCTGATGATGCCCATTATTATCCTCGGGGGAATCTTGTCGGGGGTTTTTACGCCTACCGAAAGCGCCTGTATCGCCGTGTTTTACGCCTTCGCCATCAGCTTCGTTGTGTACCGGGACATCGGGCTGAGAGATTTGCCGAGAATTATCATCAATACCGGGGTAACCAGTGGCCTGGTTATGCTCGTGATCGGGACGGCGAACATCTTCTCATGGCTCCTTGCCAGTGAAGAGATTCCCCAACATATATGCACGGCGATCCTCACCGTAACCCACAATCGCATCTTCATTCTCCTGTTCGTGAATATCATCCTGCTCATTGTGGGAACATTTATGGAGACCACGGCTTCCCTGATCATTCTCACACCGGTCTTGCTTCCACTGATGATCAAGATAGGGGTAGACCCCCTCCATTTTGGCGTCATTCTCGTGCTCAATTTGGTTATCGGCCTCACCACTCCTCCCGTTGGGGTATGCCTATTCATCGCTTGTGCAATCGGGAAGATTAGGCTCGAACGGATTTCCCGGGCCATCCTTCCCTTCATCTTGGCGTCCATTACGGTCCTCGTTATCGCAACCTACTGGGAATCCCTTATCATATTTATTCCGAAATATTTCGGCTATGTGCCATTGGTCCATTAAACCTACACACAGAGGAGAAGCTTAAAATGATACGCGTCGAATCGGAGGAAATCAAGGCCACTGCGAGAGAAGAGGGAGTGGATTTGGTCGGAGTTGCTTCAGCGTATTGTGTTGAGACCACCGCCAATCGCCGTGGTCCCCAGAGTGTACTTCCGGAAGCCCGCTCCGCGGTTGTCTTTGCCAAACGAATGCTCACGGGATCCACAGAAAGTCCTAGTAACCAGGTCGTGACTTCCCAAAATTTGGCCCTTTATCAAGAGTTGGATCGGATCAGCTATGTAATAGGTTGTTTCTTGGAGAAAAGGGGCTATCAGGCCGCAACGGTCCCCTCATACAATCCGGTGGAGATGACTTCAGAAACCAAGGGGTTCGTCGGCGCGGTCTCACTTCGCCATGTTGCCCAGGCTGCGGGACTTGGAGTATTGGGCAAGAATAACCTCCTCATAACACCCCAGTTGGGCCCACGGTTGAGGCTGGGAGCCGTTGTGACCACGGCCCCCCTTGATCCCGACAGGCCGTTGAGCGAAGATCTCTGCGGGGATTGTAAAGCATGTGTAGCTGCCTGTCCCGCTGATGCCCTATCCGACCCTGGAAGGACTCATATGGGGCGCTGTGTCCGTCAGATCTTCCCCTCCGGGTTGAACCGACTAATCACGTATCTCACCGAGAGTCTCGATCGGCCAAGGGAGGAGATTAAGCAATCTTTTCTGAACCCCAACTTCTGGAATCTCTATCAATCACTCCAGGTTGGATTACATTATGGTTGCCATGCCTGTATTAACGCCTGTCCCGCAGGCTCCTCAAAACCGGAATAGGAAGGAGATACCGCACTATTCCAACAGCTCCGTCTATTCGATTGAGAGGACCTCGGGCCCGATCACTTTTGAAGCTTCACCAACTGGCAGCACGTTGAGATTCTCGCCCTTGGCCCGCAAAATCTATCCGCGCTAACCCCCTTTTCCTGGGATGATCCACAACGACTCCCTCCGTAAAGCCGCTTTCACCCTTTGGTTTTCAATTAACTTCAGATTTCTCATAACATAATTAGGGATGTCCACCTCGAATGTCACCCCTTGTCCCACCTCGGTTAAAAGGAGCGTATGATGGGTCTCTCTCTCGATGATCTTTCGGATTTCTCCCTCAAAGATATTCCCCTTTAGCGATTCCTTAATGGGCTTTCCCTCCCGGATCACCATCACCTCTTCGGGTCGAATAAGGAAGTCCACCTCATCCCCCGCACCCAGACGGGCCTTCAGCTCAAAACTGAACGTCAACCCTTTACCTTTGATAGTGACCCTTCCGACGCCCTTCCGGAGGTCCATATCCTGGACGATCCCCCGAAAGATATTCTTGATTCCCAAGAATCGAGCCACTCCCAAAGAGCTGGGGCGTTTATAGATCTCCTCTTTTATCCCCGATTGTACAATCCTTCCATTGATGAAAACCCCTATTCTCTCCCCAAGGATGAATGCCTCCTCCAGGTCATGGGTTACGTGAATGAATGTCACTCCAAATTCCCGCTGTACCTCTTTCAGCATCACCCAAAAATCACGACGGGTTGCTTGATCCAGAGCCGCCAATGGCTCATCCATAAGCAACAGCCGGGGGCGAATGATCAGGGCCCTAGCTAAAGCAACCCTCTGCTTTTCCCCTCCACTGAGCTGCTGAGGAGGGCGGTCCAAGAGATGAGCAATACCCAACCTGTTCGCATACTTCCCCACTGCATCCTCGATCTGAGATTTGGTCACCTTCTTCATTTTCAAACCGAATGCGATATTCTCCCTGACGTTCATGTTGGGGAAAAGGGCATAGTCCTGGGGAACATAGCTGATCCTTCGCTCTTCCGGGGGCAGATGGGTGACGTCTTGGGAATCGATGCAAATCTGGCCTCGCACAACCCGGTGAATTCCTGCCAGGGTCTCGAGCAGAATGGTCTTCCCTACACCCGTTGGCCCCAAGAGGATGAAGTACTTCCCTTCATCGACCTTGAGGTCAATCCCACCAAGCTCAAATTCCCCCACTTTGGCGTGAACGCCTCGGATTTCCATGAAAGCGTTCCCCGATTCAACCTAAAGCGAATACCCTCTTCCCGTCATCCTCCTCAAAGCGATGAGGGAGACCGCAGATAGGCTGATCAAGATAAAGGTAACCGCCACCGCCTTGTCCACTTGGGCCGAAGCGATGTTCAGGTAGATGGCGATGGGCAAGGTTTCAGTCTTCATCTGCATCGCTCCCGCAAGGGTCACTGTAGCCCCGTATTCCCCCACGGCCCTTGCCCAGGCGAGGATCCCTGCGGCGACGACCCCGTTCTTCGCCACGGGGAGGGTGACCTTGAAGAAGGCCTTCCATACGCCGCACCCCAAGGTCCTGGCCACAACCTCATATCGTGGGTCGATGCTGTCGAAGGTGGACTTCATCAGTCGGATGGCCAAGGCCGTGGCCACGCCAAACTGGGCCAGGATAATCCCCGGAACCTCGAAGACGAACCGGAGGAAATGCGTTTCGATGAATGTTCCCAAGGCGGTGTTAAAAAAGATCAGCAGCGCCGAGCCAAAGGCCACGGGGGATACCACGATGGGGATATCCAAGAGGGTATCCACTACATTCTTGCCCCAGAATTCCGTCTTTGATAGAGCATAACTGGCTGGGATGGCAAATACCATTGCCAGGCCCGCGGCAATGGTGGCGGTAAAAAGGCTCAGTCTGATGGCGAAAAAGATCTCCCGAGATACGAGAGTAGAGAGAAGGATCTCCCAATCCACATAGAGGGCCAAGCTCAGAATGGTGATCAGGAAAAAACCCACGAGAGCGATAAGGCAGCCCAAGGTTGCCGCCCTGAAAAGCCTATTTCCCTTCATCCCCTTGAGTGCCTTCACCATCATTCCTACCAATCAGGGGGAAGCTCGTACCGGCCCCCGATTTGAGCCTTTGGTGCAAACCTCCTCGCTTCGGCTCTCGTGACGATGTATCCCCATTTCCGGAAAATATTCCTTCCCACATCTGACCCCAGAAAATCAATGTATCGCAGGGAATCCCGAGGGTTTTGGGAAAAGGTCGAGATGGCGATAGGAATAGAGGCAATCCGGGGAATCTCATCCGGTTTCAGGGGAATCGTCAGGATCCTTTTGGGGTTCCACTGTTCAAAAACCCTCCAGCCGATCACGGCGTCCACGTTGTTGAAGGCGACGATATTAGCGGTTCTCGAGCAGCTCTCCACATACGTCTTGATGTTGGGTTTTATCCTTTCCTTGAAGCCGTTTTTTTCCAGGATCTCCACCGCATAGAGACCTACGCAGACCGAATGGGGATTGGCTATGGCCACCCTAACTCCCTTCCTAGTCAAGTCACCAAGTCCCCTAATGGATTTAGGATTTGACCGTGGCACGTTGATGGCGGGAATGAGGTAGGCGATTTCCCGAACCGAATCGGGGTTTACCGCCTTCTTCTCGATGGCCTTGGCCATGTAGTCATGGGACCCCGGGAAATAGAGATCTCCCCTTCTGGATAGGATCATCCGGGAAAGCATAGAGCCCGAACCGCCGAAATGAAGTTCAACGCGAATCCCCGTTTCTTTCTCGAAAACAAGCGCCGCCTCCTTGGTAGCTGGCATGCTAGCGGAGCCAACAAAGGCAATCAAGGTTTTGCCATAAACTGCGGGCGAACTCAAGAACAGAAAGAGAAAGGAAAAAAAGATGGATACTCTCAATGAATCTTCCCCTGTTCCTTAACCACTTCCTCGAAGCGATGATCGATGAGTTCTGAAAGGCCCCCTGCTACTCGGTCATATTTGGCGATAAGTTCTTTCGCCACGTCTGTAAGGGAAGCAGTCCCTCCATCTCGCCCTCCCCTTCTCCGCACGATCAGTTTCTTTCCCAGGCATTCTTCCATGGCCTGAATGGAGGACCACGCCTTTCGGTAGGAAATCCCCATCTCTCTGGATGCTGCTGAGATCGATCCAAAATGGTCGATATACACCAGCAAATCCCTGCGACCTTGACCAATAAGAGGACTGCCCCGAATGGCAAACCAGATTTTCGATCTCACTCCAATCATCTTCTCTCTTACCAACCTATTCGATATGCCATATTTGCATAACGCTCGTCAAGTCCCCTGACCCTGAAAATTGGACACAATGGAAACGAACTGGTCATGGCGGATTGAAAAACACAGAGGGGAATCAAACCAGGAGGAAACTCCAGGAATTGATCCATTGACAAAAGAGACACGGATTGTACATTACGAATTATACTCATTTTCTCAAGGCAGAGATGATTTATGCCCAGATTCCTCTTATTCTTCATCTTTAGCCTCTTGTTATTTCGATGCGCAACAGCAGAGATGCCCGTTAGAGGAAAGGAAGGAGGGGATTCCCATCCACAAAAGGGCTCATTTCAGAAATTGGACGATGCCAGGCATCAAGGGGAAAGCACGAAACCCCCATGTGCTCTCGGGGAGGTGCTCGTTAAATTTAAGGCCGGCGTGACAAGGGAGGCTATTGATGGGATTCGAGAGGCATACGGCCTATCGCTCATTAAACGACTCGAAAGTATAGGGGTGTATCGGTTCAAAATTCCCTCCGGCTCCACCGTAGGGGATATGGTGGATGCGTTGAATAAGAATCCCCAGGTCGAATACGCAGAACCAAACTACACGATGAGTATCACCAATAAATAGGAAGGGGGAAAAGTATGCAAACTGACGTCAAAGATTGACAAAAATTGTTAAAATCCGCAAGACCCCTCAATGGCCCCTCATTCGTTCGGATTTGGAAATTTCCTCCTATTATTTCAGCCCTTTATGAACTTGCTTCGGGAAAAGTTGCACTTTTGCATATTGGTACGATTTTTGCTTATTTTGTTGTTGAACGCCGTAATTCGAAAAAATCGTCAAAAATTTACCCGTTCTTGGAGTGAGGAAATGAGTTGGTTTTGGCTATTCGTCCTCTTTATGTCCCTGATTTGGATGGCTGTGACAAACGTCCAATACCTGCAATAGCTTATAAGGGAAACTTCTCCCACGAGGGGAATATCCCTTTTTTTATGGGGGTACGAAGGGAGAGCTAGCTCGAAAAATTTATAACTCCCCAAAACCATAAGAAATATCGATATTCAATAGCCACTTTAAAGGGCTGAGATGGTTTCAATAATAAACATGGGGAAGATCCTTTTCATCACCTTCAACGTTCATGGGAAAAGACCGCTATTCAGGAACCCAAAGGCTTGCAGTTTCTTCCTCCATACGTTGCGGTACTATAAACCCCAATTGAAATTTCAAGTTCTCGGCTATGTGGTGATTGAGGATCACATTCATCTCTTGATGAGAACACCCCCCGATGTAAGTATTTCCAGCATTATCCAGAAGATCAAGGGTGCTTTCGGGCGAAAGTGGAAAATGATGAGCCACTGGAAGGGGCCCGTGTGGCAGAAGAGCTTCTTCAATTCAATTCTCCATGACGATGCCTCTTTGAAACAGCGGCTGAATCAAATTCACAATCACCCCACGGCAAAAGGGCTTTCGCCTTCGAAAATGGGATATACTTATTCCAGCGCCAAGGTGTATGAAGAGGGAATTGACGATTTTCTCACCGATAGGGTTCCGGTTTGACCGCCACCGGGAAAGGAGCCCAGGACAATGCTCATCGACTCCCATGCCCACCTCGGGATGCCAGAGTTCGATAGGAACCGGGACGAGGTGATTCGAAGGGCCATCGACTCGGGAGTCGAGCTCATATTCACCGTGGGCACGGACATTGGGGATTGCCGGAAGGCCATTGAGATCGCAAAGGGAAATGAACGTGTGTTCGCCATCATTGGAATCCACCCCCACAATGCAAAGGAGGTCGATGAGGGAACCTATCCGGATCTCAGGGCCCTTTCTCGGGAAGGAAAAGTAAAGGCCATTGGAGAGATAGGCCTCGATCTCTTCAGGAACCTATCGCCAAGGGATGTTCAGATGGCAAGGTTTCGACAACAGATCCATCTCGCCAAGGAAATAGACCTTCCCATCGTGGTCCATGCCCGCGATGCCCAAAACGAGGTCCTGACCATACTGAGGGAAGAGGAGGCTCGGGAGATCGGGGGTGTATTTCACTGCTTCTCGGGAGGGTATGATATGGCCAAGTCTTGCATGGACTTGGGTTTCTTTATATCGATCCCCGGAACCATCACCTACAAGAACAGTGTTGAACTCAGGGAGGTTATCAAGAAGATTCCCCTTGACCGAATTATGGTTGAGACGGATTGCCCCTTTTTGACCCCAATGCCCTTTCGCGGAAAGAGGAATGAACCGGCCTATGTGAAGTTCACCGCTTTGAAACTGGCCGAGGTAAAGGGGCTTCCCTTCGAAGAAGTGGCTCGAATCACCTCAAAAAACGCCAAAAAGGCCTTTCGATTGGATGAGGAGTTCATATGAAACCCGCCATCATCGTAGTCGACATGCTGAAAGACAATTTCAAGAAGGAAGCCAATCTCTCCATAACATCGGAAGCCGAGCGGATTATCCCCAACATCAAAAAACTCCTGGATCACGGGAGAAGCTGGGCTTGGCCCGTCATTTTTGCCTGTGACAGTTTCCTGGAGGGAGATTTCATCTTCCAAGGAAGGATGAAGCCCCACTCCATTAGGGGAACGAAAGGGGCTGAGGTGATTCAGGATTTAAACCCCCTGGCGACGGAGATGGTTTTGGAAAAACGGCGCTTTAGCGCCTTTTTCAAGACCGATCTCGACCAGACTCTACGGACATTGAGGGTGGATACCGTTGTCTTGGCCGGACTATCAACCCATGTCTGCGTCCTCATGACGGCCATGGATGCATTGAGCCACGACTTTCATTCCATTATCATCGAGGACTGTTGTGCCGCCCACGAACAAGAGGTGCATCGGGCCGTTTTGGACCTTTATCGAAATTTTGCGCTCTATCCCTTATTGAGGATACTGGGCCTCGAGGATTTCCTGAAGCAATGCTGAGAGGATAGCGCGTTCATTGGTCGTCAAATGATATTGACATGGTTATCCTTTTCTGATAGTTTTGGCTTTAAGTATAAGAAATTTCAACTTTTTTGGGGAAGAGCGTGCTGATTCTTAGGCGATATTTTTGGGTTCTGTACCTGATATTTGCCGGGGCGTTTGCCTTCGTCGGGGCCGATATCGTCAAGGGGATCATCAATCAAAAGCTTCGCCTCCCACCTCAGGTATCTGGAAGAAAGCCCAATACGGTTTCCAAAAAACAGAAAGAGAAAGAGCCCTCCTTCTATGCGGTCATCCACAAGCGGGATCTGTTCCATTCGGCCAAGGAGGAGGTGGCGAAAAAGAAGGCCACCAATATATCCAAAAAGGTAGTGATCAAGGAAGAAGCCCTGGAAAAGACACCCCTCCGCGTGAGACTAAGGGGAACCGTATACCGGGAATCGGGCAATTCCATCGCCATCATCGAGGACACCAAAACGAGGAAACAAGACCTCTACCATGTGGGG
>JAQYWG010000054.1 GCA_030145085.1 Thermodesulfobacteriota bacterium | reverse complement strand
AAATTCTCCCTATGCCGCCTGCTTTCCCTGGGACGCCCCTTCTTGGTACAATTGGGCGATGAACTCGGTAATATTGTAGATCCCAATCTTCTGTCTCCGAAGCTTGGCATTCCTGAAATTATGCAAGCATGAGGGGCATTCGGTCAACAAGATTTCGGCTCCCGTCTCCTCGATAATCCTATCCAGACGATTTCTCGCGATTTTTAGGGAATCCCTGGGAAATGTCCCCCTGAATCCACCCCCCGAGCCACAGCACATGGCGTTTTCTCTGGTCCGCTCCGGCTCCACAAAATTGGGAGCAACCTTTCGGATGATCTCCCTCGGCTCATCATAGATGCCCGAATGGCGGCCCAGGTCGCAGGGGTCGTGGTACGTAACCCTCTTCTCCGTCTTCACCTGAAAGGAAAGCTCTTTAAGAAACTGGGTGATGTGCTTTACCTCCAGCCCGAGATCCCTGTAAAAGGGATGTTCAGCGAAGACCCGATAACAGTAAGGACAGGTGGCGATCAGTGTCTTAGCTCCGGTTTCCCGGATCTCTCGGAGATTATGTCCGACCATGTCTTCCTTGACCTCGTACCCCACATCCTCCAACACACCGCTACAACAGACCTCATCGACCGTGGTGAAGTCGACCCCAAGGAGGTCCAAGAGGCGGATGCTCTCAGCAACGCTCTCCTCCTCCCGGTATGTTCCCACACAACCCACAAACAGGACATAAGGGGCCTTCCCCTTTTTGTGCCCCCAGCCATATCGATCTTCCTCTCCGTAAATATTCCCGGATTTCTCCACTACTTCGCCCATAGCCTTGAAGAGGTTGTCGTAACCCATGCCGACCATTTCCTTCCGTGCAGCCTTGATCACCTTATCCGGCTCCGCCCCTGAGGGACAATTGACTGTACAATTCATGCAGGTGGTGCAGCGCATGATGGCCTGGGCTACCCCGCCGGTAACGGGGAGCCTTCCATCCATGGCCTCCTTCAGGAGAATCATCTTTCCCCGGGCATTGGTAATAGGCCTTTTGCTCATGTCAAAGATGGGACAAACAGCCCTGCAGAAGCCGCACCGAGAGCATTGGATGATAGCCTCACGCCACTTCTCGTAAAACGGTAACCCCTCAGTCATCGCCCCTCCTCAGCCATGAGACCTAAAGTGACATCTTGCCAGGGTTCATGATGTTGTTGGGATCTAAGGTCTTTTTTATCCTTTGCATCAGGTCCATTTCTACCGCATCGTGTTCCAATGTCATATGGTCAGCCTTGGAGAGACCGATACCGTGCTCACCAGTCAAGGTCCCCTTGAGGGAAATGGCTAGGCGAAAGAGATCACCCTCGACTCTCTCCATCTTCTCCACCTGTTCCGCGTTATATTCATCATAGAGGATTTGGGGATGGAGGTTTCCATCGCCCGCATGGCCGTAAGTGGCTACAACGAGGCCGTGTCTCTGAGCGATTTCCTGGATCCCAACCAGCAACTCTGGTATTCTGGAAATAGGAACCGTGACATCATCCAGGACAAAGCTGGTACTGATTCGGGCTAGAGTGGCGTAAGCGGACTTACGGGCATTCCAGAGCTCCAGCCGCTCCTTTTCGTCCTGGGCCGTCTTGATCAAACTGGGATTATTCTCCTTCAGGATACGGAGTACCACATCCATCTGGGCCTCCACCTCTTCGCAGGTGTAGCCATCCGTCTCCGTCAAGATCATGATCTCCGCGTCGGGGAGATCGATGTCTGTATTCTCCTTGATGGATTTGAGGGTGATTTTGTCCAGGATCTCCATGACGCTGGGGGTAATCCCACTGCTCATGGTCTGGGAGATGGCCTTACCCGCATCCTCCAGCCTACCGTAGGTAGCAACCGCGGTCATGGCGTGGCGGGGGATCGGGTTAATTTTCAGGGTCACCTCGGTGATCACCCCCAGGGTTCCTTCAGATCCGACAAATAGTTTTGTCAGATCGTAGCCGGAAACACACTTCATGGTGCACGAGCCAGTATTCATTACTTCTCCCGTTGGCAGCACCACCTGAAGGCCCATGACATAGTCTCGGGTAGTTCCATACTTGGCTCCTTTAATCCCGCCGGCGTTTGATCCCACGTTCCCCCCAATGGTGGCGACGGAACTGCTCGCGGGATCCGGAGGAAAGGTAAAGCCATATTTTGCCAATTTCCCGTTGAGATCATCGCACACCACGCCGGCCTGGACCAGCACATACCGGTCTTCAATCCTAATCTCAAGAATTCGATTCATCCGGGAGAGGTCGATAATAATCCCGCCGTTGATGGCGATAACCCCCCCGCTTAGGCTGGTGCCTGCCCCTCGAGGAACGACAGGAATTTTCTGCTCGCTGGCAAACGCCACGATTTGGCTTACCTGCTCCGTGGACTCGGGCCAGACAACGCTATTGGGCCGCTGAACATTCACCGAGGCATCATAACTGTAGGGAACCAACTCCTCCAACGTATCGGTGAAATTCTCTTCTCCGACAATTTCAATGAGTTCTTTCATCCGTGTGAGACTCCTTCAAGTCTCCTTTACATTCCCGGACTTTCGTAACAATAGGGGGGAAGCAGAGCGACTTGAATCAAACTTGATGGCTTCGTAAAAAGTCCAACTTCTGCGTTGCACTGCATCCTTCGTCACTGCAGCGTACTGTAAGTACGCCTCATTCCTCAGGATTTGCGCGCCTTGAATTTGGAGCTTTTTACTTTGCCATCGAATTTTGACTTTTTACGAGATCATCAAACTTCCTAACCCCTCAATTATACCTTCCCAATAACCCTCCTCTCAACCCATTCCCCTTTCAAGAGAAGAAAAAGGGACTCAACTCCCTGTTAGTCCCCGTTGAAAAGCTCCTACGAGTTACGGAGGCCCGTCACCTCCGACATGAAAAAGATTTCTCCTAATCCCTAAATGCCTTCACCTCGGGCTCGACGTAATTCAAGTGCTCGAGCACCCTTTCCCGGGCTTTATCGGCTGACCGGTTCTTAATGGCATTGAAGGTTTGATAATGCTGCTGGAACAACTTCTTCGTCTTTCTCTAATCCCTGAAAACCCTTACCACCGATTCCCTGAGGAGATCGTAAATCGTGAACATCATATGCGTTTGGATCGTGTTGTGGGTTGCCTGGGCCATGGCCAAGTGGAAATCAGCATCGTGTTTTTCCCAGGGCCTGCCTTCATCGAGAGCTGCCTTCATCTCCGCGATAACCTCCTCCAGTCGCTTAACATCCTCTTCTGTGACCCCTTTTGGGCAGCATGGAAGGGGCCCCCCACGTCTCCATCGCTTTTCTCACCTCTATCAAGTGGAAGCTCTTCTGAGTATCGGCCTTCAACAGGAGGGAGAGAGGATCTTGTGGCTTTTCAGAGGTAATTGATTTGACAAAGGTCCTGTCGCCCTGTTTTACCTCCAAGAAACCCTGGGCCACCAAAGAGTTCAGTGCTTCCCTGAGGGAAGGGCGGCTCACACCAAATTCCTCGATGAGCTTCCGTTCGGGGGAAAGACGATCTCCGGGCTTTAGTTTACCCTGGCTGATGAGGTTTTTCACCTGATCAACAATTTCATCGGAAACTCTTTGGCGTTTGATAGGCATAAACATGTCAAATGTTCTAGTGGTCTTACCTTTTTTAATTTTTTCTTGATTCCTTGTCAAGCACAATAAAATAATGCCATCTTTTATCTAAAATTCCATACGCTTACCAACTACGACTCCAACTTCGGCATCACCTTGCATCTTTTTTATATCTATAAATATGTGAGCTGCTCTTGTGTTGACAATTTTTTCCCCGTTTGTTATAAAGACGTAGTCTCCATTGAATCCGGAACAAGATGTTCTCATCGATATAAGCAAATCTACGGAAGGGGGTTAAAACTCAATCACCGGATCGAGTAATAGCAAGAATCCACGAGACTAATGAGGAAAGGTAGGAGGTAGCCATGGCTCGATTATTCGAATATCAGGGAAAAGAGTTGCTTAAGAAGGCCAAAGTGCCGATCCCTGAGGGAGGGGTTGCAACAACTCCCCAGGAAGCGAGGAAGATAGCGGAAAAAGTGGGTAAACCCGTGGCCATCAAGTCACAGATCTGGGCTGGGGGACGCGGAAAAGCAGGCGGCATCCAGTTCGCTCAAAACCCGGAAGAGGCGGAAAAAGTTGCAGGAAAACTCCTGGGCTCCGAGATTAAGACCCTCACGGTGGAAAGGGTGCTTGTCGAGGAAAAACTCGATATCGATCGGGAGTTTTATGCCGGCGTGATCATCGATGCCTCGAAGGAAGTTCGGGCTCCCGTTGTCATGTTCAGCACTGAAGGAGGCGTGGACATCGAAGAGGTGCCCTCGGGAAAGATCGCCCAGATGAACGTGGATGTCCTGCGAGGTCTCCGATTCTACGATGCCCTCAATCTTGCCATTACGCTAAAGGTTCCCACTCAACTCCTGCCGGCCATCGCCCAAGCCATACTGGGATTGTATGCAACCTTTAAGGGGTATAACTGCCGGACGGCCGAGATCAATCCCCTCGTCCTAACCAAGGATGGGAAGATCTTTGCTGCGGATTGCCGCATGTCCATTGACGACTCATCGGTATTTCGCCATCCCGAACTGGGTATCGATGTGGCCCGTGAGTCCTCCACGCCCCCCACGGAGTTGGACAGGATAGCCTGGCAAATCGAGGAAGGGGATCTCCGCGGAACGTGCTATATCGCACAAATGATCCCGGAAATCAAGGAGCCGGGCGTTGTGGGCTACCATGGGATAGGAGGAGGCGGCGCCATTTTGGGGGTGGATGCCTTGAACCGACAGGGATTGAAGATCGCCGACTACGCCGATACCAGTGGAAACCCAACGGCTGCAAAGGTCTACCGAGCGGCCAAAGTCATCCTGTCACAGGCCGGCATCGAGGGTTATATGCTCGGAGGGTTCATCGTGGCGAACCAGGAACAGTGGCACCACGCCCATGGGATAGTAAAAGCCCTCAGGGAGGAACTGATGGATAAACCCGGGTTTCCCGTTGTGCTCTTGCTCTGCGGCAACAAGGAGAAGGAATCTCTGGAGATCTTACGGGAAGGGACGAAGGATTTGCCGGCACGGGTCGAGATCTATGGAAGCGATAAGGTGTATGAAACCGAATTCCTGGCCAAGAGGATGAAGGCCCTCATCGAGGAATATCGAAAGGAGAGAGGGGTAAAGGAGGGATAGACTCATGATAGAGTTTGAGGAGAGGACCATAAAAATAATAATCGATGATAGCAAATGCGCCGACTGCAAGACCCACGTCTGCGCCGAGGCGTGCAAAACCTACGACAGAGGAATCCTGGTGATCAAGGATGGCAAACCTGCCCCAGCAGGGGATGCGGAATTTACGAAGCGGGTTGGGACGGAGTGTCTGGCATGCGAGTACGAGTGCTGGTTCAGGGGAAATAAGGCGATAAAGATCGAGGTCCCAATCCCCGGATTGGATGAGTACCGGAGAAAACACGGACTAACCTAAAAGGTGGTGAGAAAAATGGCTATTCTATTGAGAAAGGATACAAAGGTATTGGTTCAGGGCGTCACGGGCAGGGAAGGTTCGGCCCGGGCCGCGTTTATGAAGGGGTATGGTACAAAGGTAGTAGCTGGGGTCACCCCCGGCCGTGGCGGAGAGGAGGTTGCCGGGATACCCGTTTACAACACGGTGGAAGAGGCCGTCAGCGCCCAGGGAGCCATAGATGCCAGCGTTACCTTCGTACCCGGGCCAGCTCTCAAGGGCGCTGTTCTGGAGGCCATGGATTCCGATATTCCTTTTATCGTAATGCCTGTGGAACGGGTTCCCCTCTATGATATCCTCGAGATGATGGCATATGCCAAACTAAAGGGAACTCGCCTTTTGGGGCCCGGTTCCATCGGTATTATCAGCCCCGGAATTGCCGCTGCCGGCTGGCTGGGCGGGACTCCGGAATTCGCTAAGGCGGTATTCGTACCGGGGCCCGTGGGTGTCATCTCCAGAAGTGGGGGACAATCCGGCACGGTTCCCTGGGCCATCAAGGAAGCAGGCCTCGGGGTAAGCACGGTGCTGCATATTGGAACAGAGCCGGTTGTGGGGCAGTCTATGGGGAACATCCTGCCCCTTTTCCAGGAGGATAAAGATACCAAGGCCGTCGCCGTCTTCGGGGAAATTGGCGGCCCCTATGAGGAGGAAGCTGCAGCGGCGGTGAGGGAGAAGAGGTTCACCAAGCCGCTCGTCGTCTATGTCGCCGGTGCGTGGGCTCCCGAAGGCATGCGATTCTCCCACGCGAGCAGTATCATAGAAAGGGGAAGGGGATCGGCCCAGGACAAGATCCGTTCCCTCAAAGAGGCCGGAGTCCATGTGGTTGACCGACCCGATGAAATCGCCCCTACCATTAAACGACTAATCAAAGCCTAAGGGGCAAACGTATCCTAAGAACCTTAAAGGAGGTACGAAGATGACTGTGATGAGATCCGTTTTCTATGTTCCGGGAAACAATGAAAAATTGGTATCCAAGGCTCCCTCCATTCCAGCCGACATCATTACCCTGGACCTGGAGGATTCCGTTCCCCCCGCGGAAAAACCAAAGGCCCGGGAAATGACCAGGGAGAACTTGAAGTACGCGGGATCGGGCGGATCCATCGTTTACGTCCGAATCAACAATTGGGAAACCGAGATGACCAACGACGACTGTGAGGCAGTGGTCCATGAGGGGCTTTCAGGCATCTGCCTGGCCAAGTGTGGCGGGCCGGAACACGTTATCCGCCTCGACTGGAAACTGGAGGAATTAGAGCGAAGGAGAGGCTTGGAGATCGGCAGTATCGCCATTCAGCTTTTGATTGAGACGGCAAAGGGTGTAATAAACGCCTATCCCTCAGCCATTGCCAGCAACCGGGTCAACTCCCTCATCTTTGGCGCGGTGGACTACACGAAAGACATGAGGGTAAAGCTCACCTCCGAAGGAGAAGAGCAATACTATGCCCGGGCTCACACGCCTGTCGCCGCCAGGGCGGCGGGCTGCGTCGCCATTGACTGTCCCTTCGTCGCGTATACGGATACGGAGGCCTTTGAGAAGAGCACCAGCTTCGGACGACAGCTGGGCTATGAGGGAAGGATGCTCATTCACCCCGGCCAGATTGAGCCATCTCACCGGATCTATACGCCATCCCCGGAGGATGTGGAATGGGCACAGGGGGTAGTGAAAGTCTTCGAAGAGGAGGGAATTGCCAAAGGAGCGGCGGCCGTCTCGTACCAGGGAAAGATGGTGGACACCCCTGTCTACGAGAATGCGAAGACGGTGCTCGCCACCATGGAGGAGATATCAACCATGGAGGCTCAGCGGAAGTAGCCTGAATCTTAGACCCAGAACTATCCATTGAGCCCTAACATAGGGTTGACGGCTTCGTAAAAAGTCCATCTGCTACGTTCCGCTTCATCCCCTGCCCTGTTAAATTGAAGGCAGCCATATCAAGAGATATGGGATAGAGGAGGTGCTTGAAAACAGTAACATCAAACAAAGAAAATATTTAACAGGGTAAATCACTGCAGCGTACTCCTATAGTACGCCTCATTCCTCAGGATTTGCGCGCCTTGCATCTGGATCTTTTTTCTTTGCCGTCTTATTTCGACTTTTTACGAAATCATCAGGGTTAGGCAATGCGGATTATTGTCGTCGGTCAGGGACCCTTCGGCGAGAAGCTACTGGAGGCCTTGACCCAAAAGGGCGAAGATGTAGTCGGAGTCTTCTGTCCCCCGGGTAAACCGGGTGACCCGATGAAGGAAATGGCCGAAAGGTTAGGCATCTCCCTCTTTCGGCCCAACCGGATGAGAGATCCCGAGGTATATGATACCTATGCGGGGTTGCGCCCAGAGTTGTCAATATTGGCTTTCGTGACGGATATCATCCCCGAAAGGCTCCTCCGCATCCCTTCCCTGGGGACCATCTGCTACCACCCCTCCCTTTTGCCCAGGCATCGCGGGGCCAGTGCCATCAACTGGACCATCATCCACGGAGATACCCGGACCGGTCTGACGATCTTCTGGGTCGACGAGGGCATCGATACCGGGCCCATATTGCTCCAGAAGGAGGTTGAGATTGCCCCCGAGGATACCACGGGGTCCCTTTACTTCAACACCCTATTCCCCCTAGGCGTCGAAGCCATGGTGGAGGCCGTTGAACTGATAAACAAGGGGAAAGCACCGAGGATCTCCCAGGATGAGTCCAAGGCGACCTACGAGCCCCCGTGTGATGATTCCGTTGCCTCCGTTGACTGGAAGAAATCGACCAAAAACCTCTATAATCTAATACGGGGTTGCGACCCGCAACCGGGTGCCTACTCGACCCTCGAGGGGAAGAAAATAAGGCTTTATGCTGCCAGGCCTCGTCAGGAGGCAACGGGAAAACCCCCTGGGGAGATACTCTCCATCGAAAAAGGAGGGCTACGGGTAGCGGCTGAAGACGGGCTCATTGAAATCGGAAGACTCAGGGTTGATAAGGGCGAGAAGATGGAGGCAACCGAATTCGCCAAATCAATCGACCTGACAACAGGAGATCGATTCGGGGATTGATGCCGCACATTCGGTTTAAAGGAGGATACCGATGGAACGGGAAAGCATGGTAGATGAACTGGCTCAGATCGTAGGGCGGGAAAACGCGCTCGTATCGGAAATGGACCTGATGCTCTATGGTTACGATGCCTCCCTCTACAGAGGGAGGCCTGATTGCATCATCCTGCCGGGTTCAACGGAGGAAGTTTCCAAAATCGTCGGGTTCGCCCACAAAGAAGGGATTCCCATCGTTGCCAGGGGATCTGGGACCAATCTGAGCGGAGGCACCATCCCGTCCCGCGGGGGAATTGTCCTCCACTTTTCCAGGATGAACAGGATCTTGGAAATCGATACCGAAAACCAGAGGGCCGTGGTGGAACCGGGGATCTTTACCTTGGTCTTCAAGAACGAACTGGCCCGTTATGGGTATGTCTACCAACCGGACCCTGCCAGTGAGAAGGTTTCCACCTTCGGCGGGAATGTTGGGGAGAATTCGGGGGGCCCCCACTGTCTCAAGTATGGAGTAACAACCAATCACATCCTGGGGGCCGAAGTGGTCCTCTCTGATGGGGAGATCATCCAGATCGGGGGCAAGGCCTTGGACAATCCAGGATACGATTTGACGGGAGTCTTCGTGGGTTCTGAAGGGACTCTCGGAATAGCCACCAAGATAATCTTGAGAATTATGCCCAAGCCGGAGGCCGTTAAGACGATGCTGGCCATCTACAATACCTTGGATGATGCCGGAACCACGGTTTCCGCCATCATCGCCGACGGTATCATTCCGGCCACCCTTGAGATGATAGACAAACTCACTATCAAGGCCGTCGAGGAATCGATTCAAGCCGGCTATCCCCTCGATGCGGAAGCCGTCCTCTTGATCGAGTTGGATGGCATCAAGGATGGAATGGAGAGGCTCGCCGAACGGGTTATGGAGATCTGCAAGAAAAACAACGTCCGTGAGGTTAAGGCAGCGACAAATGAGGAGGAAAGAACCCAACTGTGGGCGGGCCGAAAAGGGGCCTTCGGGGCCGTTGCTCGCCTTCGCCCCAACTACCTGGTCTGTGATGGAACCGTGCCACGGACGAAGCTTCCAGAGGTTTTGGGTAAGGTCATGGAGGTGGGTAAGAAGTACAACCTTCCTATCGCGAACGTCTTCCATGCGGGTGACGGAAACCTCCATCCCCTCATTCTCTTCGATGAAAGGGATGAGGAGGAGTTGAGCAAGGTTCATGCGGCTGGATCCGAAATCCTGAAATTGTGCGCGGATGCTGGTGGAACCATCAGCGGTGAACATGGCATCGGTGCGGAGAAGATGAAGGAGATGTTCTTCGTCTTCACCCCCCGGGATATGGCCGCCATGAGGAAGGTCAAGATGGCCTTCGATCCCAAAGATATCTATAATCCCGGGAAGGTCATACCCGAAGCCGAGGCGTAATTGGGGAAAGGAGGATCGACCATGTCTAACCGTGATAAACTGGTTGCCAGGCTGAAAGGGATTGTGGGGGAAGCCCATGTGATCCAAGACTCGGACAGTCTCAAAGACTCTGCGGTGGATGGTAAGAAACCGAAAGCGATCGTCTTCCCTGGAACGACCGATGAGGTATCAGAGATCGTTGCCTTTGCTCATCAGCAGGGGCTGGCCATAATACCAAGGGGAAACGGAACCAAAATGGGGATAGGTGGCATCCCCAAAAAAGTGGACCTCGTTCTTTCCACTGGCCGACTCAACCGGATCACCGACCGTGACTGCGACAATCTGACCCTATCGGTTGAGAGTGGAGTAACCTTGAGCGAGGTCCAACGAGATTTGGAGGGAAGGGGATATTTGCTTCCCCTAGATCCCCCTTTCACGGACAAGGCAACCTTGGGTGGCATAGTTGCTACCAATTCCAGCGGTCCCAAACGGCTGCTCTACGGCACCGCCAGGGATGCGATCACCGGAATCAGGGCGGTTTTTCCCAACGGGGATATCGTGGTCTCTGGCGGTAAAACCGTCAAAAACGTCTCCGGCTATGATATGGTGAAGCTGCTGATCGGATCCTGTGGCACCCTCGGCATCATCTGTGAGATTACCTTTAACCTCCTTCCGCTCCCTGAGGAGAGAGGGACCTTATTGATCCCTTTTCCGGGATTGGACAAGGCATATGGCCTCGCTTACGAAATAATAACCTCCCAATTAATTCCGGCATCCATTGAGCTCCTCAATGCCACGGCCGCCGATAAGATGACCAATCGGATCCCTTCCCACAAGGGAAAGTACGTCGTTGCCATTGAACTGGAGGGGTTCGCTGAAAGCGTCAAAAGGCAGCGCTCGGAGATAGGCGACATGGGGAAAAAATCCGGTGCCCTTGATGTTCTATCCTTGAATTCGGAGCAACATCATGACTTCTGGATTGCTATTCGGGATTTCCCTCTCGAGCTCGCTGGAGACTACCCAAACCTCGTATCATTGAAATCCAACGTTTTGATCTCCAAAAGTGAGGATCTGCTCAGGAGTTGTGAAAAGAAAGCCCAGGATTTGGGGTTGGATTGCGCCTTCATCAACCATTGCGGGAACGGTATTCTGTACTCCCATGTCCTGGTAGGAGGGGAATTGGATTCAAGGGTCGATTCCATCGTAGAACTCGTCACACAATTCACCTCGGAGGCGTCCCAATACGAAGGCAACCTGGTGGTGGAATCGTCTCCCCCTTCAATCAAGGAAAGGGTTGATATCTGGGGAAAACCCCGGAGTGATTATCGGATCATGCGCCGCATAAAGGAACAGATAGACCCGGCGGGTACCCTCAACCCAGGTCGATTTTTAGGAGGAATTTAGGGATGAAGCGAGAGGATCTCAAGGAGCAGTTCTACGATGAGATAGCCAAGTGTAACCGGTGTGGTTTCTGTTTATCGGTCTGCCCTATATATGCGGCCAAGGGGACGGAGTGGGCTACCCCCCGTGGGAAAAATGCTATCATCAGGGCCGTCATCGAGGGGAAAATTGATTGGACACCCGAAATAGAGGAATGCCTTTTCCGATGTACGGGGTGTAGGGCATGTACTCAAACGTGTTTCCCCTCCGTTGAAACAAACGATGGGATCCTTGCGGGAAGAACATGCTTGGTGGATACGAGTCAATACCCAAAGGTCGTGAATCGAGTGGCGGAGGCACTGGAAAACGACTTCAACATCTCCGGCGATCCTAACGAAGAACGTAACTCATGGATAGAATTCCTCAGGGATGTCCCGGATCACATGTATCAAAGGGAGAAGGCACGGGTAATCTACTTCGTGGGATGTGTGGCCGCCTTCTTTCCCCTGGTCCAGAAGATTCCCCAGTCCTTTGTCCAGATCCTGGAGGGGGCGGAAGTAGACTTTACCACCCTGGGAGGGGAGGAATGGTGCTGTGGGTTTCCCCTCATCCAGGCGGGGATGACGAAAAAGATGGAAAAATTGGTGGAACACAACCAGCAGAAGGTCCATGAGGTGGGTGCGGAAACGGTAGTCTTTGCCTGTCCATCATGTTACCATACGTGGAAGGAAAGATATAAAACTGATGCGGAACTACTTCACTCCACTCAGTTCATGGAGCGGCTGATCGATGAGGGGAAGATAGCTTTCAACAATGGTTTCCACAAGACGGTAACCTACCATGACCCCTGTGATCTGGGGAGAAATAGCGACATTTATGAGGCGCCGAGGAATGTACTGAAGCGGGTTCCCGGCCTCAAGCTGGTGGAGTTGGAGAGTAATCGTCAGTTATCCGTCTGCTGTGGCGGGGGAGGAGACCTGGAGATGATCGACCCGGATCTCTCCAGCGCCATCGCGCAAAAGAAGATTGAGGAAATCCAGAGGACGGAGGCCGAAGTGGTGGTCACGTCCTGTCAACAGTGCGTCAGGACTATCTCGGGGACCGCCAGGAAACGCAAGATCGACCTCAAGGTAATGGATATTACGGAAGTGGTTTTGGAGGCAATGAAGTCCTAAACATGAATTTAAAGGTAGGTCATGTTCTTTTATCTTTTATATTTTATATATGATGACATAAATATTTGCGTATGATTCAAACAAAGATTAAATCTTAAATCCGAAGCACTAAACACTAAACAATATCTAAATCCAAATACGCAAATATTTAATAACAGGATACTCAGGAAGATTGCCCAAAATATTGGTATATCGGGGATTACCTTGAGCGGATTCAAGGTTGGTCTTTCACGGACACGAAATACGACTTTTCTCGGTTGCCATCAAACGGCGAGATAGTGGTTGATCACCTCGTCGGTAGCCAGTAATTTCTTCGCCTCATCCTGGAGCTTTATCCTTCCTCCCTCCAGAACGTATCCCTTCCGCGCGTATTCCAAAGCCATCTTGGCGTTTTGTTCCACGATGAGGATGGTCTTCCCTTCATCGTAAATTCGCTTGATCTCCTCGAACAGGCCCTGTACCAGCGTTGGCTGGAGGCCAGCACTCGGTTCATCCAGCAGGATCAGGTCGGGATCGGTCATCAGGGCGCAGCTTATGGCCAGCATCTGCCGCTCCCCTCCACTGAGGGTTCCCCCCAGCTGATTTCGACGGTCCTTCAGCCTGGGAAATCGAATGTAAATTCCATCCAAACGCTCCTCAATGCTCCTCCCCTTCCCCGCAATGACCGTTGCACCTATCCTCAGGTTCTCCAAGACGGTGAGGGAGCTGAAGATGCTGTTATCCTGGGGCACGTAATTGACCCCCTTCATGGAGATACTCGCAGGGCTCAGCTTGGTAATATCCTCACCCCTGAAGCTTACGGTTCCTCCATAGAGGTCGGCGATGCCGTAAACCGACCTGAGCAAGGTGGTTTTGCCCGCCCCATTGGGGCCAATGATGGCCGTAAACCCCCCTTCTTCTACCTCTATGGATACATCGTGCAGGATGAGTGCCTTCCCATATCCCGATTTGAGGCCCTTTATCTCCAAGAGATTCATCTTGCTATCCCCCCAAGTAGACTTCACGAACCTGGTCGTTTCCTTGTACTTCCCCTGGGTTTCCCACCGCCAGGTTTTGCCCGTTGTGCATTACGTAGATGGGGTTGCAGATATTCATGATGACCTCCATCTTATGCTCAACCACCAAGAAGGTTAGCCCCCTTTCGTCCCTCAATCGTTCGATCTCCGCCATGATCTTCTTGGTCTCGTCAACGGTTGCCCCTGCCGTGGGTTCATCCAGCAGCAGTATTTCGGGATCCGTCATAATAGCCCTGGATATCTCGAGCATTTTTCGCTCCCCGGCGCTCAGGTTTCTGGCATACTCATTGCGTTGCTCATAGAGCCTCATCTCCCCTAAGAGCGCGGCCGCCCTCTCCCAGTGCTCCTTCTCCTGCCTTCGGACCTGTCCAAACAGAAAGGCCCCGAAAGCGCTTTCACCGGTCTGGTGCTTGGGGGCCAGCATCACATTCTCCCAGACCGTCATTTGCCCCAATCCCCTCGCGATCTGGAAGGTCCGCGTCAGCCCCTTTTGGCAAATCTGGTCGGGCCGCAAGCCACCTATCCGCTCCCCTTTGAAGGAAACTTCACCCCTATCCGGACAATAAATCCCGGCGGCGACGTTGAAGAAGGTGGTTTTTCCCGCCCCGTTGGGACCGATGAGGCCGGTAATCTGCTTCTCGTCAACCTCCATGGAGAATCCGTCAACGGCCTTAATTCCGCCGAAGTGCTTATAGACGTCTCGGGCTTCAAAAATGGTTGCCATGGATATACCCTCTCTTGGCTTTGTTAGGCTCTACTCTAGATTTTTTCGATGTGCCTCTCGATTGCCGTTGCCCGCTCCGGGAGCACCCCCTGGGGCCTGAATCGGATGAATGCGACCAGCAGTACCCCGATGATGATCAACCGCAACGCGGGCACCACATAGGGGGCGCCAAAGGAGGGAAGAAATCGGGTCCCCTGCTCGAAAAGCCCGATGATCACCAGGGCACCGATGAGGACACCCTTGTTGCTCCTCAATCCCCCGACGATGACGAAGATCCACACAAGAAAGGTGGTGGTCGGAACGAACTCGCCGGGCTGGATGGCCATGGCGTAATGGGCCCACAGGCTTCCAGCAGTCCCCATGAAGGCGCACCCGATCACCCAGGCCCACATCCTGGACCTGAATATGGACTTCCCCAGCGATGCCGTAACCGTTTCATCCTCGCGGGTTCCCTTCCAAACCCGACCAAAGGGGGATCGAACCAACCGACTGATGACCCAATAGACTATGGCTAGAACCAATAAGACGATGAGAAAATAGATATACCGGTTGGCAAAGGGCATCGGGATCAGACGAATCCCCGCCGAACCGATGGTGAGCCAGAGTTCGTTGAGGGCAATGTAATGGATGGCCTCAGCCACCCCAATGGAGGCTACTGCCAGGTAGTCCTCCCGAAGCCGGAGGACGGGGATTCCGATGAGAAAACCGACAAACCCCGCAATTGCGGTGGCGGCCAGAATCCCCACGATGAAGGGGGCCTCGATACGCCCGGGAATCCCTCCTGGAAATCCCGCGAAAATCTCCATTTCCAGAAACCGGTAGGGAACCGTCAGGATGGCGGAGGTGTATGCCCCAACGGCGAAGAATCCCGCGATCCCGAAATTGGGAAGGTTGGTATACCCAAAATGGAGATTCAGCGCCAGGCCGAGAATGCAATAGATGGCTACTATCGTCGCAATCGTAAGAACCCAAGATCCAAGACTGATAATGTACTCCATTTAACCCCTCCTCCCTGCCAGGAGACCGCTCGGCTTGACGAGCAAGACGACGATAAAAATAACATAGGCAATCGCCACCTTGTACGGAGGCGATATCCATAGGGCCGTGGCCTCCATGGCGAAGGCTATGATCAGGGCTCCGAATACCGCCCCATAGGGATTTTCGATCCC
>JAQYWG010000053.1:2235-15424 GCA_030145085.1 Thermodesulfobacteriota bacterium | reverse complement strand
GCCTCATTCCTCAGGATTTGCGCGCCTTGCATCTGGATCTTTTTTCTTTGCCGTCTGATTCCGACTTTTTACGAAATCATCAATCTTGACAAAGGAGATGAGAATAATAAAGATAGAACGAAACGATTATTTGTGAGAATACTTACTTTTCTGTGCAACTGGGGGAGATGGGATGAAAATCGAAGAACTTGAGGAAATCATTAAGGGCAGACGTTCCGTTCGTCGATGGAAGAACCAAGAAGTTTCAGAAGATGTGCTTGTCCGCGCTGTGGAAATGGCGACCTGGGCTCCAAACGGCGGCAATTTTCAGGGATGGAGGTTTAGGGTGGTCGCAAATCGTGAGCTCATTTTGCGGATGGCCGATGCTGTTCAGTCTGTGGCGGATAAGATTGCCTCATGGCCGGAAGCGAGCCGTTGGAAAGAGGACGTGGAGAGATATAGGAAGAATACCTCTTATTTCAGGCATGCCCCGGCTTGTATCGCAGTTTTTGTGCGTCGATATGAGAGCGTGGCGGATAAAATTTTGGCAGTTCGGGAGCCATCTGACCCCGAGGCGAAGCAAATTCGGGGATTTCGAAGATTTGCCCCAACAGGAATACAGAGCGCTGCAGCAGCCATTACCACCTTATTGCTGGTTTTTCATGCCATGGGTCTCGGTGCGGTCTGGCTTGCTGCGCCGCTTATTGCAAAGAAGGAAATCGAAGAATTGTTGTCCGTACCGGAAGGGACGGGTTTGGTCTCAGTTGTAGCAGTGGGGTATCCCGACGAAAGTCCACAGAAAGACCGGAAGCCGGTTTCGGAAGTTGTTGAGTTCATCCGGTAAGAAGGCGCGATTCGGTGGAATGGCCGGGATGTTCGATAGGGAATGAGATAGCACTCTGAGGCAAGAAAGATTTTGTGTAAAAGGTGATCAGATGTCCCGAAAAACGCGCTCCATGGTTTTGGAAGTCCCTGGGAAGATATCCATGTGGGAGTTCGACCTTCCCCGTATTGGAGCGGAGGATGGACTTTTGAAGGTCGAGATGGCGGGCGTCTGCGGATCCGACCCCGGCATGTATCGGGGAAAGGCTACCAGGGGCCCTCGCCCATACCCCATCATCATGGGACATGAGATTGTCGGGCATATTGAAGAGATCGGAGATGTCGCTGCAAAGAGGCACGGGGTGGAGGTAGGCGACCGGGTGATCATTGAATACGCTTTCGGGTGTGGTCAGTGTTACGCTTGTATCACAGGCAGCTACGGCCAATGTGAGTCTTTTCTGACGTACGGGAACATGATCTCCTGCAAGGAACCTCCCCATCTGTGGGGGGCTTATGGGGAATATCTCTATATCGCCCCAAGGGCCTTGGTCCACAAGGTGAGCCAGGAGCTGCCGCTAGAGGCAGCGGTACTCATTTGCGCCGTCCTGGGGAATGCCATCCGATGGTTGCGAACGATGGGTGGGGTTTCCATCGGGAATACGGTGGTCATTGAGGGCCCAGGACAGCAAGGACTGGCTGGAGTAATCGTGGCCAGGGAATCCGGCGCCCAGAACATCATCGTCACCGGGTTGGAAAAAGACCGGAGGAGATTTGAGCTGGCCAGGGAATTTGGGGCAACCCACTGTATTGATGTGGAGAAAGAGGACCCAGTGGGGGCCGTCAAGGAGGTGACGGCAGGAAAAATGGCCGATGTGGTTATGGATGTAACCGCTCACCCAGAAGGTGCCATCAAGGCGCTCGATCTCGTCGGGAAGGGGGGAACGGTGATTCTTCCGGGGCTGTATGGAATCGAAAAGGAGATTCCCCTTGTGGTGGATAAGGTTGTCTTCAAGGAGGCCAGGGTTCAAGGGGTGTACAGCCACAATATTCAGTCAGTGATTCCAGCCATCGCCCTGGCGGAATCGAGGAGATATCCCATCGAGAAAATGGTCACCCATCGCTTTCCCCTTGAAGAAGCCGAGAGGGCAGTCCGCCTTGTTGGAGGAGAAATCGAGGGTGAGGAAGCCATAAAGGTGGTGATCGTCCCGTAAGATATCAGTTCTCACAAACCCAGCAGTTCCCCGACGAGAAGAACGAGGATATCGGATCGGGTGGGCTTCTTCATGATCTCCACCGATATATTGCAAATCCTCTCGGGTGAGTTGCAGTCCGAGCAAACGCCTGTTTGAGTGCAAGGGGTCTTGCGACCAAGCCGCTTTGCGTTCATGGGCGCAGCCAGGTTCCAAACCCTCTTTCGGGCCTCATCCATGTCCTTCACAATCTTGTTGATCCCGCAGACCACAATGGTCTTCTTGGGACCGAAGAACATGGCCGCAACCCTGTTGCCGGTAGCATCGACATTGTACAATTGACCTTCCTCCGTAATGGCATTGGTGCTGCACAAGAAGTAATCGCATGAGAAGATCTTTCTGGTCACTGCATTTCGTTCTTCCGGAGTAATACCTTGGGCAAAAGGGTTTAGCAGCTTCATTCCACGTACTTTCGCTGCCTCGAAGAAGCCGATTTGATTCAAGGTCGTCGAACCACCAATGCCCACCGTGGCACCATCTGGGATCATATCCATGACGGCAGTTACCGCCGATTGACCGTCGGGCACGAATTGGGATTCAAAACCGTTGCCCTCCAGCGCCTTCCTGGTTCGGTCCACCTGTTTGCCTTGAAACCAATGAACTGATTTCATCGGGTTGTCCTTTTTACCTCCCATTCACTGTCTCCTTCCCTTCTTTCGACCAACGACCAACATTCCGTTATACGTGACTTTGAACGTCATCAACACTTCTGCCCGAATCCCTTTCCCTGGAGTTCTCATGAAAGCCTCCAAAGAACTGTTTGTAGCCAGAAACTGATTAACCAGGAATCTCGAATTCACACGGAACCCCTGTCTGGCAGAGCCCACAGGCATGGATCTCGATATCAAAGGTTTGCCTTATATAACGTCCCATCCTCTCGTGAACAAAGCTCCTGCATGCATTCTTGTCATGCCCCTCCTCCGTGATTGCCCCCACGGGGCAGCGGCGGGCACATTCCGTACACGTCCCCTCTTGGAAAAAGAGGCAATAGGCTCCTCGTGCTTGATAAAGCCGCTGAGTTGGCTTCACGGGGAGATTTGTGATGACGCTGCCACAACGCATTGCCTTCCCCTTGGGGGTGATCAGTCCATCGGAGAGGCCGAAGGTCCCAAGCCCGGCGGCATAGAGGACGTGGCGTTCCGACCAGTTGGATGCATACCCCACCCGGTTATCCTTTAGGGTTGCAAAGAAGCTGCTCTGAAAAGGGGCCACGGCCACATAACCCTTCTCCGTGAGTATAGAGACCACGTAACTCCGGAGGCCTTGGTTACATTCTTCTCCGTAAAGTCGGGTATGGGCCCACCGTCGAGAGGTGACCTTCCCTTGCATCCGGTTTTCCTTTCTGGTCCTTTTGGTAATGGGAAGGACCCATGCAATCACCCTCAGATCCCTTGCCCGAAGGTTCGGAGGAGCTTTCTCATCCAGGGTTAGCTTCACCCATTCCAGGGGAGTGTAGTGGAATTTCCCGATGACCTTTTTATACCTCCTGAAGAGGGGATCGTCCCCCCGGGCAAAACCCACCAGGGGTTCATCGTAGATCACTTCCCCATCCAAGGCCAATCGGTTGCTCTCACTTTCGGCGATAAAACACTTTATCCGCTCCTCCACCCACTGTTCGGGATGATCTTTAATGCTTAGCGCCTTTTTCCGGGACATATTCCCTCCATCTCATGCTCCCATTGGTTACAGTTGGAAATCTCTCAAGGCCTTTTCTTATCAAAAGGGATGCACAAAGTTTATCCTCTATCCGACCATTTCTCTACTGAGATATGAGGAAAATGAATTTTTTGCCTTTTAATCCGCTTCCCCTCAGGATAAAATGATGGTATAAGAATCAATAACCAGGATGGGCAGCTCATGCCTGTTATAGCGAATCCATCCAATCATTAAACTCATATGCTAAGGGGGAAATATCCATGATTTGGGTTTTATACGGTTTAGCTTTTTTCTGGATTGCAGCGGGCACCTCATTCATCCTTTACACGGAGGAGAGCCGCCGTTTTCTGGAGAATTCAATGGCCAAAATGAACCCGAAATTCCTGGCATTCATTCCCATGATCGTTGGCGTTCTTCTGATCCTCGCCGCAAGGGCAAGCGGTGCCTTTTGGTTTATCCTCATCCTCGGCCTTCTGGCCATTGGGAAGGGGCTTTATTTCTTATTGGGCCCGCGGGGTCAAATAAAGGCCTTATTCGACTGGTGGTTCAAATCGGCTCAGGATAGGACGTATCGATTCTGGGGGCTCATCGTGGTTCTCTTGGGAATGGTCATCTTATCCTGGACATAGGGAAATGGCGAAACCATTCCCCCTCCCCTTTGTGCCAAAACCAGTATCAATCCTTTGAGTCTTAGCCCCAGTGTAACCCAGGCCTGTTGTATTATCTGCGGCTGTTCAGCAGATTCTTCTCCCGGAACTGCTTGGCCTGGTACATGAAGGCCTCAAGGCGGGTTAGGGTATTGGTCTGTTCCTGACCATCGTACGCCATATTGAGGATGGGGAGATTGTTATTCTCCTCCCGATACCGCTTCAGGATTGCGCTGACTACGGTCCCCGGCATACAGGTGAAAGGCATAACGTTGACCACTCCGCTGCACCCCGAATGGGCGAAATCGGCAGTGCGTCCGACGCTCAAGACCGCCTCTCCCTCAAAGGAATCGTGGAGATAGGGCATTGCCTGTTTCAAGATCGATTTTACCGTTGGCTCATGGAGGTTTCTGAGATATCCCCTGAAAATCTTCGTCAGGCGATGTTCATCCTTTCTCTGGTAGTAATCCATGAGGAAGATTTTCAAGAGGTTGGAGAAGGTCTTATTCCTCAGGCTGTGTCTCTTCCCCATGGCGTTGATGTAAAGGATCCATTCCGAAACCGGCGAAAGCCATGCTTCCCCACCGAACTGTTCGATCTTGCGGATCACATCCTCGTTGGAGAACCGGTTGGAACGAACGTAAATCTCGCCGACGATCCCGATCAGGGGCCTTGTGCCCGGTGCCTCCACTGCAATCCCATCGAGCTTACTCCGGGCCTCCTCCAAGGCCCCCTCTAGATTACCTTTATCCTTGATGGCCTCGCAGATCATATCCAGGCATTCTCGGTATACCCTGTCGGTCTCACCCTTATTCCTCTCGTATGGCCTTGTTTCCAGAAGCTTTTTGATCAGCAAATCGACGGCGACAATGGCCTGCCATCCCAATCGGGTGAATTTGGAGCCCATGATCCCCAAATCCGTGTAGAGGGTTTCGTCCTGGTTTGGTGAGTAGATGGGAACGTCCTCAAATCCAAGCTCATCCAGAACGATGCGCTGAAAGCGATTGTATTGACCAAACCTGCAGGGACCATTTCCCGAGGGCATGAATAGCGCGGCCCTGTCCCGGTCGAAATTGGGATCCCTCACCAGCTTTACCATGTCCCCTGTAGTGAGGGTGCAGGGATAGCATTCCTTGCCGGAGGTCATCTTCCTCCCCCAGAAGAGGGTCTCCTCATCGGACTCGGGGAATACATCCGCTGAAATGCCGCAGCCCTCAAAGGCAGCTGCTACTGCATAGGAATGATCGCACATGTATGGGACATAGATCTTCCTCGTGGTATCGGTCTTCAACGGCCTGCGGATTTTCTCCTCCAACCCTTCTTTGGCATGCTTTAGGCTGTCCAGGAAGGCCTCGCATCGAGTAATTACCCCTGCATCCGCGCTATGCTCGTCGATCTCCAATTGCAAAAAGGATTTGCCCCTCAGGGTATCCCTGAAGAAATGGAGGATGAATGAGTCCGGGCCACAGCCGAAGTTGCTGATGAAAACCGCATGGAGATCCGAGTTCTCCCTAATAAGATGGGCGGCGCTCAGGATCCTCTGTCCGTAGCGCCAATACATCTCCTTTATCCCCTCCTTGTGGGAAGCCGAATCCAACGGGAGGTAGTCCATGGGAAGGGCAATGACCCCCAACTCCCGGAGTTTTTTGGGGACTTCGAGGTTGATTCCGGAGTCGCAACTATTATAGGGCCGCCCCACGATCACCATTGCCCTTTCTCCGGGTTTCAACCCCTCCAAGACCTCTTTTCCCCTCTGGATCAAGGTATCGTAGAACTTTTTCTGATTTGCCTCGGCTTTGGAAAAGGCCTTCTTCACCTTGGAGGCGCTCCGTTTTAACTCCCTTCCGAACCGGACCAACTCCTTTTCCAGGTGATTTCTCTCCCACCCGAAGTGGATGATGGGCTGGAGGACTCTGGCCCCATATTGGTCGAAGTCGATAGACGATTTCCCCGCATAGGGAAAGGATTGAACGTAGGGACAGGTTTGGGTGAGCTCAATTTCGGGATGGGGAGATTTGATGTTGATGACACTGGGAATGAAGATATCCTTGATGCCCTTCTTCAAGAGATTGAGGACGTGACCATGGGCCGCCTTAATGGGAAAGCAGGTCTCGGCCACAATGGTCTCCACTCCCTCTCGGATGAGCTCCTTATTGGTGGAATCTGAAAGGACGATTCGATAGCCCAATTCCGTAAAGAATGCCTTCCAGAAGGGAAAAAGCTCGTGAAAGTGCAGAATCCGGGGAATACCGATAACCGGAGCGTCTTCGGGCAGGTCCTCCTCCCCTTCATAGGGGGCGAAGAGGAGTTCTTCCCTCTCGGCGAAGATATCCGGCAAATTCTCGCCTTGACTCCTTTTGATGACGTCATACTTCTCACAGCGGCTTCCGTAAAAGAGCGGTTTCTCCCCCTCGATGCTCACCTTGCGGATTAAGCACATATTGGGACAGCCCTTACATTCGAAGGTAGTAAGCTCGTATTTCCTTTCACTGAGGTCAAACCCCTTGAACGTGCTCTCATCCCAGGTCCTCTCTTCTTTTGCCAGGATAGCTACCCCGATGGCCCCGGTTACGTCGTGGTTCTCGGGAACGACGATATCCTTCCCAAGCCACTTTTCGAAGGCGGCCACGACCCCTCTATTGAAGGCCGTCCCCCCCTGGAAGAAGATACGATTCCCCACCCGTTTTTCCCCCACGACACGGTTGAGGTAATTTTGGACGATGGAATAACTCAATCCCCCCACCAGATCATCAGTCCTGGCGCCACGCTGTTGATGGTGTACCAGATCTGATTCGATGAAAACGGTACACCTCTCCCCCATTCTGATGGGCTCGGGGGCCTGGAGGGCCAATGCCCCGAACTCTTCCTTTATTGAGATATCCAATTTCTCCGCCTGCTCCTCCAAGAACGAGCCGGTTCCCGCAGCACAAACCTTGTTCATCTCGAAGTCCACCACCACGCCGTTTTCCAGACTGATGTACTTCGAATCCTGCCCCCCAATTTCGAAGATGGTGTCTACGTTAGGGTCAATGCGTGCCGCGGCTGTTGCCTGAGATGTAATCTCGTTTCTGACTATGTCTGCCCCCACGAAATCGGCGGTGAGGTATCTTCCTGAACCCGTGGTCCCGCATCCCCGTATGCGAACCCGATCTCCGATCTCATCGCCGATTTGCCTGAGCCCCGTTCTAACGGCCTCGATGGGTCTGCCCGCCGTCATGAGGTATCGCTTTGACAGCACGTTTTCATCTTCATCGATGACCACCAGATTGGTACTGATGGAGCCCACATCCAAGCCAAGATAGGCATTGAGCTTTTCACCCTGGAGGGGAATCTCGGTGCCTTTTTTCCTGGTTTTCAGGTGATTTTCCGATAGGGCGAGTTTTTCCAGGCTCGCTCTTGCTTCCTTGTGGTGATTGATGTAGTCCTCAAGCCTCTCCAGGCCGATGAAGGGGCGATCGAAGGCCTCATCTTCCATGGTCATCAATACGGCGCCGATGGCCCCCATGGAGGCGTAGTATTTGGGTATAATCAGTTCTCCCTCCCGTAAATCCAGGACCTCCAGAAATGCCTTCCTCATGCCCAGGTTGGCGGCTACACCTCCTTGAAAAGAGACGGGTTTGACGATAGCCCTCCCCCTTGCAATATTGCTCTTGAAGTTCCTGGCCAGGGCGAAACAGAGGCCGGCAACGATATCATAGTCGGGGGTGGCGATCTGCTGCAAGTGAATCATATCCGTCTTTGCGAAGACGCTGCACCTGCCGGCAATCCGGGGGGGAGTCTCCGACCTCAAGGCCAGTTCCCCGAACTCCTCTATGGTCAGGCCCAAACGGCTAGCCTGTTGATCCAAGAAAGAGCCCGTACCGGCTGCGCAAAGGGTGTTCATGGCGAAATCGCTGATCTTGAAGTCTCCATTAGTCCCTTCGTAGTCGACCAGGATGAGCTTGGAATCCTCGCCCCCCACGTCGATAATTGTTCGCACCTCCGGGTGGAGAAAGGAGACCGCCTTAGCTTGGGCCATGATTTCGTTCACGAATTGCCCGCCCAGGAGCTCAGCAAGGAGTTTTCCGCCCGTTCCCGTCAAGGAAATCGCCCGAAAACTCTCCTGGGGAATGCGTCCCACTATTTCCTCCAAGATCGTTTTAACCGTTCTCAATGGTTGCCCCTTGGTTCGCGTATAGTGTTCTTCAGCAACCATTCGATTGTTGTCCAAGATCACGGTATTGGCGCTTACTGAGCCGACGTCAATGCCTAAATAGAACCCATCCATCTTCATATCCTCTTGAGCTGCCTCACCTCATTTCCGGGATGATCCAAAATTATATAAAACTTTAAATTCCCTTTGCAAGAAAATTAGTGAGTAATTGCTTTTTGAAAGGGTCTATGCTAATTTTGTTGCATTATCAAAACCCGCCTGAAAGTATTTCCGATGGGGCGTTGGATCAGCTGAATGGACAAGGGCCAGGGGACGCAAAAGGCAAGGGCACGGGTTATCGTAGGGGGGAGGGTACAGGGGGTTTTCTTTCGCTATAGTACCCAGGAGATGGCCCATCGCCTCCGGGTCTCCGGATGGGTAAAAAATAGGTGGGATGGGAAGGTGGAAGCGGTCTTCGAAGGGGAGCGGGATGGGGTAGAGGAGATGATCGAGTGGTGCCATAAGGGTCCTCCCGGGGCTCACGTCCAAGGGGTCGATATCCACCGGGAGAAGTATTTGGGGGAGTTCGACCAGTTCTCCATCACCTATTGATCCATTCCCTCCATGGGAAAATCCCGGATGGGATTTTCCCAACCAGGGGCTATTTTCCAGGGGTCGTTCTTCATTTCTCACCGAATCAATCAGGGGAGCTGGACTCTCATTCCTACTGACAGATGCGGGTTTTCGTTACAGACGGTCATTGGAGAAAGACGTTAGCGGTTGTCCGTTCCCTCGGGAGGAGGGGGATTCGGGTAACCGTTGGAGAGAGTACCGGTATCGCAACGTCCTTTTTCTCGAAGTACTGTTCGCAGCGGGTCATATATCCTTCCCCCATCAGGGATCCCGATGGGTTTCTCCAACGGCTCCAGCGGGAGGTTACAACCGGTTACAGGGCAATCTTTCCGATGGAAGAGGAGACGCTGCTCCTGCTCGCACGGCATCGGGACCTCTTCGGTCCGCTTGCTTTTCTCCCCATTGCACCGTATGAAAAGATTCAGTTCGCCCGGGATAAAGAACGGCTGCTGAAGTTCGCCATGGGAAGGGGAGTTCCCTGTCCAAGGACCTACTTTTTCAAGACCCCGGACGAAGTGAAGACGAGCCGGGTTGCACTTCCCGCCGTCATTAAACCCCGGATGAGTTCCGGAGCTTTTGGCATTCGTTACGTAACCGAAGCTCAAGACCTTCTGCCGGCTTACTTGGCAGTTCACCAGAAGTATCCCCTTCCCCTCGTTCAGGAGCGTATCCCTCAGGAGGGGGACTCCCTCGGGGTGTCGGCCCTTTTCGATGAAGATTCAAAGGTGAAAGCGGCTTTCGTCCACCGCCGTTTGAGGGAATATCCCATCAGTGGTGGTCCCAGCACCCTCAGGGAGTCGGTGTACCACCCCCAGGTTTTGGAACTTGGGCTATCGCTCCTCAAGGCCCTGGGGTGGTTCGGTGTGGCCATGGTCGAGTTTAAAATGGATCCCAGGGATAATATCCCGAAGCTGATGGAGGTGAATCCCCGGTTCTGGGGATCTCTGCAGTTGGCCATCTCCTCCGGGGTCGATTTTCCCTATCTCATTTACCGAATGTCGAAAGGGGAGTCCTTCAACCCCATCCTCACCTATAAAGTTGGCCAGCGTTGCCGCTGGCTGCTTCCCGGGGATCTCTTCCACTTCCTCAAAAACCCCAATCGATTCCACCTTTCACCCCCTTTTTTCGACTTCTTCCATGAGAATACCTGCTATGATATAATTTCGAGGCAAGACCCTTGGCCCGTGTTGGGCAGAGTCTTAACACTTTTGACCCTTCTTTACGACAGTGATATGAGGAGATTCTTGGCACCTCGATGAGGGAAGTCCTCAATGCCATAACCGTCGATGTGGAGGATTGGTTTCATATCTGTGATATCGAAACCATCCTTCCTCCATCCGAGTGGGATCGTTGTGAGAGCAGGGTGGAGAAAAACGTCACGAAGATCCTGGAAATCTTCTCCAAGCACCGGGTCATCGGGACCTTTTTCGTTCTCGGGTACGTCGCCCGACGGCTTCCCGATGTGATCAAGGTGATCGAGGAAGAGGGCCATGAGATCGCTTCTCACGGGTTCGGCCACACACAGGTCTATAAAATGACTCCAGATGAGTTCAAGAGAGACCTGGCCCGATCGAAAAGGGTCATTCAACAGGTTACGGGTAGTGAGGTTTGTGGCTATAGGGCCCCGGAGTGGTCTATTAGAAAGGGGCGGAGAAATTCCATGTGGGCCTTACCTATTTTGGCGGCAAATGGATTCCGATATGATTCCAGCATTGCCCCTCTGAGGATTATCGGGATTCCGAGCGCCTCCAGGAAGCCCTATACTATCCAGACGGATCATGGGAAGATTGAGGAATTTCCTCCTCTGGTCAAGAATACCTGGGTGGGGAACGTACCCATAGGAGGAGGGTGGGGATTGAGGGTTTTCCCCTACGGGATGATCAGGAGGGCCATTGGGGAGTTGAATTCTCAAGGTACACCGGCGGTGATTTTCCTCCATCCCTCCGAATTCGATCCCGATCCTCCGAAAATTCCATTGCCCCTGAGCAAGCGTTTCGTCTGTCACGGAAAGATCAAGGGCACCGAGGAGAGGTTGGAAAGGCTTCTGGCGGATTTCCCCTTCGGTGCCATCAGGACGATTTACGGGGATTCACCTTGAGCGGACTGTGCGTACTCATACCCGCCTACAATGCCGAAGCGACCCTAAGGGGGGTAATTGAAGGGGTAAAGAGGAGCCATCATGATATCATCCTCGTGGACGATGGGTCGACGGATTGCACCTCGCGAATTGGAAGGGAGATGGGGGTTACCCTGTTACAACACCGCGGGAACAGGGGAAAGGGGCGTGCCCTTCGAACGGGTTTCACCTATGTGGTGGAGCATGGATATGAGGCGGTCATTACCATTGATGCTGATGGCCAACACGATGCCGCTGAGATCCCGCGGTTTGTAGAGCTGTATCGGAGGCAGAGTCCGGATATCATCATCGGATCGAGGGCTACCCAGTTCCACGAAATGCCCTGGCTGAGGTGTTTCTGGAACCGATTGGGAGCGAAGGCCGTTACCCGGCTCACCAAGACTTTGGTAAGGGACAGCCAATCCGGATATCGCCTCATCCGTACCGACGTGCTCAGAGACCTGAAACTGACCACCTCAACCTACGAAACGGAGATGGAACTACTCATCAAGGCTTGCAAAAAGGGGTATGGTGTGGTAAACATTCCAATTATCGGGCACGCTATCAATGACACGAGCACGAGCCATTTCAGGCCGGTGGTTGATACCTTTAAGATCTGTATGCTTTATCTGCGGAGCTTATTGTGGAAGTAGAATATTGGTGAAAAAGGGGAGATGAATGCCTAAAATGAATGTCTACATGAAAATGAAACACTATTCCCTTGAGAAATTCACGAGCAGTGCCCTGTCCCTTTTGGCCAACGCATCCGATGAAAGTTTAATCCGCCTAACGTATCTGGCCGAGAAAATCCCTCGAAAGGAATCCTATCGAGAGAAGATCCGGTGGATCAGGGAGCTCTTCAAGCAGAGGCATCCAGGGCTCCAGGTGGCCAAGAGGATATTGAAGGAGATAAATCCCCTTCACCGCAAGAAGATCATTACTAATTTCATCGTCAATCAGTTATTGATTGGTACCAACAGGAGAAAGGAATTCGAGGCGAAGACGGGAGTCTATCCACCCGATGCCCTTCTCATCAGTCCGACCATGAGGTGCAACCTCACGTGTGATGGATGCTATTCAGGGGACTATCCGCAAGGGGAGGAGCTGGAGCTGGAGACCATCGATCGGGTGATCGCCGAGGGAAAGGAGATGGGGATTCACCTCGTCCTCTTAACGGGAGGGGAGCCCTTTTTGAGGACGGACCTCTTCGAGCTCTTCGAAAAACATGGGGATGTGGGGTTCCACATCTATACCAATGCAACCCTGATCGACGAGAAAGTGGTGGATCGCATTGCCAAATTGGGCAACGTCATGCCCGCCATCAGCTTAGAGGGGCTCCAGGAACACACCGATTCGAGAAGGGGAAAGGGCCGTTTCGAAAGGGATGTTCGGGTAATGGATCTTTTGAGGGAAGCGGGCCTCTTTTTCACCGTTTCCACTACCCAGATGCGGTTTAACACCGATATGCTGGCCAGCGACGAGTTCGTCGATTTTCTGGTGGAAAAGGGATGTATCCTCATGTGGAACTTCTATTACGTTCCTATTGGGAGGGATCCCGATGTCAATATGATGGTCACGCCTCAACAGCGGAATCATATGAGGGAACGGCTGAGGTATTTTCGGGCCACAAAGCCCATGCTCTTCGTCGATTTCTGGAACGATGGTCATCTCACCGGGGGATGCATAGCCGGGGGGAGGAAATACCTCCACATCAACGCCAGAGGGGATGTGGAGCCCTGTGTCTTCTGCCATTTCGCCTCCGATAATATCCGGGAAAAGTCCCTTCTTGAGGTTCTCACCTCTCCCCTCTTCAAGGAGATACGGGCCCGACAGCCCTTTTCCGAGAACAACATGAGGCCCTGTATGTTAATCGATCAGCCTCACCAGGGGAGGGACCTCGCCCTCAATTACGCCAACTACTTCACGCACCCCGGTGCCCAGGGTCTCTTTACGG
>JAQYWG010000053.1:0-2227 GCA_030145085.1 Thermodesulfobacteriota bacterium | reverse complement strand
CAGCCTCACCAGGGGAGGGACCTCGCCCTCAATTACGCCAACTACTTCACGCACCCCGGTGCCCAGGGTCTCTTTACCGATTTGGCCCCCCAAATCGATCGGTATGCTGAGGAGTACGGGACAATCGTCGATGCCCATTGGCAGGATCTCTCTGCGGAGGAGGAAGAGGTAGAAGTAGGGGGAAAACATGCATGATGGGAGTTTCAATTCGAGAACCGAACCTTACCTTTCAGGCCTTCCGATTGGATGATTTTCCCATCGGCGGAGACGATCAACCCCTCGACCTCTTCCATCGCCTCGATGAGGCGCAACCCCCTTTCGGGACCCATCACGAAGACGGCGGTGGCCAGTCCATCGGCGCTGAGGGCATCCTTGGCAAGAATGGTAACGCTCCGACATTGCCGGGCCGGAAACCCCGTAAAGGGATTGAGCACATGATGATATCGTTTTCCTTCCTTTACGAAGTATCGCTCATAATCCCCGGAGGTAGCGACTGAAATTTCTGAGGCGTCAATGGTAGCCATGATCCGAGAACGGTCCCTCGGATCCTGAAGACCGATGACCCAGGGGCCACCGGTCTTCCTCCCACTCATTCGCATATCTCCCCCGGCATTGACGATCATACTCCGATATCCCCTTGACGTAAGCAACTCGAAGGCCCGATCAACGGCATATCCCTTGGCAATTCCCCCCAGATCGATACACATCCCCTTCTTCTTGAGATCAACGGTGGATGCCTCCTCATCCACACGGATCGCCCGGTAATCGATGGAATGAAGGGCCTCACTCAATTCATCTTTACCGGGAAGACGACCACCGTTACCCTCGAACCCCCATAGATCCAAAAGCGCTCCAATTGAGATGTCGAAATACCCCTCCGATGCCTTTGAAATTTCCTCCGCCCTCCGAATCACCCTCAGGCTTTCGGCGGAAACATCGACCGCCTTGATCCCCGCCCATCGGTTAATCCTTGAGACGTCGCTTCCGGAAATCCTCCTGCTCATCAACCCCTCTACCCGTTCCACCTCGTCGAAGGCATCACTGATAGCCGCTCCCACCCTATCCGCATCCCTTCCTATGACGGTGATCTCGACCAGTGTTCCCATCAAAATCCGGTGCCTCTTGATGAGGAGAGGGGACCGGCGATGACAGGAATGGAGGAGGATGGAAAGAATAATGAGGAACGGGATTGTTTTGAATCGAAGGGACATGATGAGCCCCGCTTTCAGCCAGGAATTCTCAGGGAGATCATGAGATCGATCTCTCCTGATCCGGGGCCTTGGCCAGGACGACCCTGCCCTGGACCACCACGGTATCGTTCACCTTCGCCTCTACCTTCACGATGGCCAAGGACTGATACGCCCGGAGAACTTCAGCATAAAGCCATAGCTGGTCACCCGGGGAAACGGGTGCCCTAAACCTCATCTCCTCGATTTTGGCCAATATGGGAAGCCTGAAGCCGCTTTCCTCACCAGGGCTCTCCTCCACCGAGGCAAAGGCCAGCCCCCCCGTTTGGGCCAAGGCTTCGGCTATGAGGACACCGGGCATGACGGGATAATGGGGGAAGTGTCCCTGAAAGAAGGGTTCGTCAATGGTCACATTCTTGATGGCCGTGGCCGCCTTGCCCGGATCGAGACGGACCACCCGATCAATCATCAAAAAGGGATATCGATGGGGCAGGTACCTCATGATCTCCTCAATGTTCATGACGGGTATTCCTTTCTTCAAAAGAGGGAGATGATTTGAAGAACACCTGTGGTTAATCCGAAAACAATCGCTATGCCCAATAAGGAGCCGACCATCAGCAGGAGAGTCCCCTCAAAGCGTTTCTGCCCGATGAGAAAGCTGAAAACCGATCCCGAAAGGATGCCAAAGCCCTTAATGGGGAGGGCGGAGATGAGGATTATCCCGAACTTTCCCATTGGTGAAATCAATCGAAGGAACCCTTTCTCCTGCATTCGCATCTGCATCCGTTCCACCCGTTTCCGTGCCCACCAAAAGGGAAATTTCTCGGGGGACCGTTCCAGGATAAACCCGTAAAGGGGGATCTGTGCCAGATCATAACCCAAAGCCAGGGGAATATAATAGGGTAGGGGGAGATGGTATAGAATGGCGTATACCATGGAGACCGTCCGCCCGAAGGCGAAATGCAGTGCGGTAAAGATCAGCAGGTGGTTGGCAGGAGAGAAGAGGTTTTCCATTATCTACCCAAAAGGATGGAGGCGTA
>JAQYWG010000052.1 GCA_030145085.1 Thermodesulfobacteriota bacterium | reverse complement strand
GAGGATCTCATTTTTTTCCTTGACAAATAAGGGCCAACTTTGTATGGTTGGGCAAAAAAGAAGAAATTTTTCACAAACTTTGGGGTAGGGCGATGCTTTACGGCTATTTCGCTATACTGGTTTATATATTGATTGCGCTCGGTTTCGCCGGTTTTGTCATCTTGGCCTCGCATGTAGTCGGCCAGCGGAAGTCAACGGCGACGAAATTGTCCCCTTATGAGTGCGGAATGCCCACCATCGGCCCCACATTAAGGAGGCTTCCCATTAGGTATTACATCATCGCGATGTTATTCTTAGTTTTCGACATTGAAATTGTCTTCATCTATCCATGGGCCGTGATCTACAGGAGTTTCAAGGGATTCGGGTTTTTTATCTTGGGGGAGATGCTGGTTTTTGTCGGCATTTTGATCATCGCCTACATATATGTCTGGAGAAAAGGAGCTTTGGAATGGGAGTAGAGACCCTTGTGGGTAAAAATATCCTCATGGACATCGTCGATAAGGTGGTCAATTGGGGAAGGAAATGGTCCATATGGCCCGTTACCTTTGGTTTGGCCTGATGTGCCCTGGAGATGATGGTCACCAGTTCGGCGACCTGGGATATTTCGAGGTTTGGAGCAGAGGTATTTCGCCCATCCCCAAGGCAGGCGGACCTGATGATCGTAGCGGGGACCCTTACCAAGAAGATGGCCCCGATGGTGAAAAGGATCTATGAACAGATGCCCGAGCCCAAATGGGTCATCGCCTACGGGGCATGTGCCTGCACTGGGGGGATATTCCAAACGTATAGCGTTGTGCAGGGAGTTGATCAAATTCTGCCCGTGGATGTTTACGTGCCGGGATGTCCCCCGAGGCCCGAGTCTTTGCTGACAGCTCTCATGGAACTCCAGAAGAAGATCGAACGCGAGACCCTTCTGGATCGGATGGATGTCAAAAGTGGTCTTGAACTCGAGACCATTTAGGTCTCTTCTGTTTACAACATTTTCCTTAAAGCTCCTTATTTTTATCAATCCCGTGCATCTCCGTGGAGGGGATGTCCGGGGCGTTTCACGGCATTGATGCTCAGGGGAGGGGTAGGGTGGTGGCAAAAGGCTGGATAGATAAGGTAAGAGGACAATTCCCCACGTCGATACTGAAGGTGGAGACGTTCAGGGACGAGACTACCCTGGTCGTTAAGAAGGACCAGATATTGGAGGTCTTCAAATTCCTCTTCCAAGACCCGGATCTGTCCTGTGATTACCTAACAGACCTCTGCGGTGTCGACTACAAGCCCAGAAAGCCGAGATTTGAGGTGGTCTACCACCTATGCTCAACCAAACACGATCGACGATTGAGGGTAAAAGTCCCATTGGAGGAGGGGAATTCCCTCGCCAGCGTGGAGTCGGTTTGGAAGGCGGCCAATTGGTATGAAAGGGAGACCTACGATATGCTGGGAATCCGGTTCGAGAACCACCCCGATTTGAAGCGAATCTTGACGTGGGAGGGCTTCGAAGGGTATCCCCTCCGCAAGGATTTCCCGGTAAAAGGGAAGGATTTCGACAAACCGTTCGTTCCAGAGCTATAGGGCAGCGATGAGGTTTCGAGATGGCTGAAACGAAATTTGTGACCATCAATATGGGGCCCCAGCACCCCGCAACCCATGGTGTCTTGAGGCTCGTGCTGGAATTGGATGGCGAAGTCGTTGTAAAGGTGACCCCTCATGTGGGCCACCTTCACCGCGGCGTCGAGAAGTTGTCTGAGACGAAGACGTACCACCAAGTTATCCCCCTGACGGATCGTTTGGATTACACCAACGGGATAGGGAATAATTTGGGGTACGTTTTAACCGTGGAGAAACTCCTGGGGATCGAGATCCCTCAGCGAGCTCAATACATCCGGGTTGCCGTAACGGAGCTTCAGAGATTGGCCGCCCATCTCATATGGTTGGCAACCCATGCCCTGGATATCGGGGCCATGACGGTGCTCTTTTACTGTTTCCGGGACAGGGAGTCCATTTTGAGGATCATAGAGGAGGTATCGGGGGGCAGATTAACCCCTACCTATTTTAGGATTGGGGGGCTGTCGAAGGATGTCCCGGAGGAATTTAAAGAGAGGGTTATGGGTTTCCTTGGGGATTTCCCCGGGCGAATCAACGAATACGAAACCCTTCTCACGAAAAATGTAATCTGGATGAGGAGAACAAAGAAGGTGGGCATTCTTACGGCAGAGGATGCCATCAATTATGGAGCCAGTGGGCCGACGCTGAGGGGTTCTGGAGTGAGGTGGGACGTTCGAAAGCGGTTTCCCTATTCCGGTTATGATGAGTTCGATTTCGAGATTCCCATCGGTGAGGTGGGGGATGTGTACGACCGGTATATGGTGCGTCTGGAGGAGATGAGACAGTCTCTCCGGATTATTCAGCAGGCGGTGGAGAATCTCCCCGATGGGCGTATTATGGCCGATGATCCTCGGGTAGTGCTTCCTCCCAAAGATGACGTTCAAAGGGATATAGATGCCTTAATTCGGCAATTTAAGATCGTTTCGGAGGGATTTGAGCCCCCGAAGGGTGAGGTTTTCATGAGCGTTGAGGCGCCCAAAGGGGAGTTGGGCTTTTACATCGTCAGCGATGGGTCGAACCATCCCTATCGGATCAAGATCAGGACGCCATCCTTTATGAACTTGAGCGCTCTCCCGAAGATGATCGAAGGTGGATTGATCGCCGACGTCGTATCCACTATTGGGAGTATCGATATCGTTTTGGGGGAAATTGACAGATAGAAAAAAGCAAGGAGTATAGGGAATGGCCGATGTCGTTTTCAGCAGTTGGAAGGATGAGATTATCGATAATCGGGGGAAAGCACCCGGGGAACTCGTTCAGGCAAAAGGGTTGGATTTGCCCGTGGATTATGACAGGGAAGCCGAGATAAAGGGCTTCATGGGGTGGGATGGGCTGGTCTTGAGGGATCCCGGGGTGAACGTAGTGGATATGGTGCGCGCATATTTAGCGGCAATTCAGGGGGAATCCTGCGGGAAGTGTGTTCCCTGCCGGGTGGGTACCAAGGTGATGTTGGACGTAATGGATCGGATCGTCGACGGTAGGGGAAGGATGAGGGATTTGGATCTGCTCAGGAGATTGGGGGATTTCATCAAAGAGGGCTCTAAGTGCACCGTGGGGCAGACCGGAACCAAACCCGTATTGGACGCCATCGAATATTTCAGGGGCGACTTCGAGGAGGTTATCAAGGGCAAAAAGAAGGTTCCCAGGAGGGGGTACCAGGTGAAGTTGACGGCCCCCTGCATGAGTGCGTGCCCTTCCCACCTGGATATCCCCACATACGTCGAATACATTAAGGAGGGGAAATTTGAGGAATCCCTTGGCGTAATCCGCGAAGGGACATGTCTGCCGGGCGCATTAGGGAGGGTATGCATAAGACCCTGTGAGGAAAACTGCAGGAGGGCCAATATCGATGAACCCCTTTCAATAAAGTATTTGAAGCGATTCGTGGCAGACTATGAAATCGAAAAAAGGCACACCCCGGCCATTACCCCACCTTCCGAAAAAAAGGAGGATAAGGTGGCCGTCATAGGGGCGGGTCCGGCAGGACTGTCCTGCGCCTATTACCTTGCTTTAAAGGGATATCCGGTAACCATCTTCGAACGGTTCCCCGAATCGGGGGGAATGGCGGCATGGGGTATTCCCGATTATCGCCTGCCAAGGGATATCTTGTGCCGGGAGGTGGAAATTGTTCAATCCATGGGAGTAGAGATCCGATACGGGGTCCAGGTGGGAAAGGACATTACCCTGGAGGAAATCTTTCAACAGGGGTATAAGGCCCTCTTCATCGGGGTGGGAGCTCAAGGGAGCACCTCGATGAGGGTTGAGGGCGAGGACGCGGGGTATGAGGGATTCATTCCCGGCGTGACGTATCTCCTGGATGTGAATATGGGGAAGGACCCCTATCCCGAGGGGAAGAGAGTGGTTGTGGTGGGAGGGGGGAATGTGGCCATCGATTGTGTCCGTTCCTCGTTTCGTGTGGGGAAGAAGGATGTCAATCTGTTTTATAGAAGATCGCGGAAGGAGATGCCGGCCGACGATGTCGAGATTCATGACGCCGAGGAAGAAGAAGTCCGGTTCAACTACCTCTGCGTCCCAACCAAGATCATCGCCAAGGAGGGGAAGGTGGTGGGGGTTGAGTGTATCCGCATGGAACTGGGGGAGCCGGATGAGAGCGGTCGCAGGAGACCGGTTCCCATACCGGGATCGGAATTCTACGCGGATACGGATATCGTGATCCCCGCAATTGGTCAATCGGTAGACCTCTCTTTTTTGGAGGAAAAAGATGGGATCGAGACGACGAAGTGGGGGACCATCTCCGTCGACGAGGAGACCCTGGAAACCTCAAAGGAGGGAGTTTTTTCCGCAGGGGATTGTGTTACCGGCCCAGACGTGCTGGTCAGGGCCGCTGGAAATGGAAAGAGGGCGGCGGATAAAATCGACCAATACTTGACAGGTATGGCGGTGAGCTCAACGGAGGATGAGAAGTTGGAGAACGTGGTGGCCTCCGTAAAGGTTTATGACTCCCAAGAGGAGATCGGGATCATCGGTGGAAGGGAGAGGAAACAACTCCAGATGTTGCCCCCGAAGGAGAGGAAGTGGACCTTCGAGGAAGTTGAGAAGGGGTTTTCCGTACCCGATGCAATGAAGGAGGCGGATCGTTGTCTTCGGTGTTACCGAATCGGTTTGGTGGCCACCGATGGTTGAAATAGCGAGTTATTCAGTTGATGGGAATTGAAAATGGTCAAGCTAACAATCGACGGTAAGGAGATTACCACGAGCCAGGAGAAAACGATCCTGGCGGCCGCAACGGAAAACGGCATCTCTATCCCCACCCTTTGTTTCCACCGGAAACTGAGTACCCTGGGCTCCTGTCGAATGTGTCTTGTGGAGATCGAGGGGGCGGGAAAGCCCATGACCGCCTGTACGACGCCGGTAGTTGATGGCATCGTAGTCCACACCAAAACGGAGCGGGTGGAGAAGATGCGCCGGGAAGCATTGCGGCTGATGCTCGTAAATCACCCCCTGGATTGCCCGGTGTGTGACGCAGGCGGCGAATGCCAACTGCAAAATTTAACCTATGCCTACGGGATTGAACATCAAGATTTCGTTGCCGAGGAAGTTGAGAGGGAAACACCCGCCTTCGTTACACCGCTGATCCGACAATGGCCCCATAGATGCGTAATGTGTCAGCGGTGTGTCCAGGCCTGTATCGAAATTCCGGGATGTCACGTTTTGGATGTCGTGGACAGGGGGCTTGTCTCCATGATTGCCGGTGTCAATCCCGATGACTGCATCTCATGTGGCGAATGTCTCTCGGTGTGTCCGGTGGGTGCCTTGACGGAGAAATTGAGCCCGATCAAGGGGAGGAAATGGCAGACCGAAAGAATTCCGACCACCTGCACTTTTTGTGGCTGTGGCTGTCAATTGGAACTGAATACCGTTGGGAAGAGGACGATCATAAAGGTTACCACCGATGATGAAGCGGGGAGCAACCGGGGCAGCCTCTGCGTAAAGGGGCGGTTTGGTTATGACTATGTCCATCATAGGGATCGATTGACCAGACCTCTGATCAGGAAGAATGGGTCTCTGGTCGAGGGGGATTGGGAGGAGTCCCTTAACCTGGCGGCGGAGCGATTGGGGGCAATCCGGGACCACTATGGCCGGGGGAGCATTGGAGGCATTATTTCCGCCCACCATACCAACGAGGAATGCTACCTGATGCAAAAATTCATGCGGGCGGCCATTGGGAACAATAACGTGGACAGCGGATCACGGTTGACCCATTCTCCCACCGTAGCTGGCTTGATGGATGCCACGGGATATGGGGCCATGACCAACGAGATGGATGATATCCTCAAATCCGATGTGATCCTCATTGCAGGGGCTGATCCTGACGTGGACAACCTCATCTTTGCCAACAAGATCCGCAGGGCCATCCGAGAGAAAGGTTCAAAGATCGTTTTAATCGACCCGCGAAAGACGACTTTAGAGAAGTATGCCGATATTTGGCTTCAGCCCAAGCCCGGTACCGATCTGGCGTGGATCAATGGGTTTATTCGGGTCATCCTCTCGGAGAAGTTATGGGCCGCCGATTATGTGCGAGGTCATACCGAGGGGCTGGATGAGCTGAAAAGAGGGGTTGAAGCCTTTACCCCCGACTACGTGGAGAAACTCTCGGGGATTCCTCGGGGGGATTTGGTTGAGGCCGCCCAACTATACGCCAAAGCGAAGGCATCCTCCATCGCCTATGGCTCCGGCATCACCCAGCACATCAACGGGACGGATCATGTTCTGGGACTGGCCAACTTGGCCATGGTTTGCGGGAACGTGGGTATAGAAGGTGGTGGAATATATCCTCTCGTCATCCAGAGTAACGCACAGGGGGCCTGTGACATGGGGACATTGCCCGAGTTCCTCCCCGGATATCAGCCGGTTTCCGAGGAGATCCCCCGGGGGAAATTCGAGGAGGAGTGGGGCGTCGAGTTGCCACTGGATACAGGGTTGACACTGACCGAAATGGTGGAGCAGATCTTACAGGGGCGGATCAAGGCGATGATTATGGTCGGGGAAAATCCCCTCATTACCCTCCCCAATCCAAAGAGGTGGGAGGAGGCCATCAACTCACTGGAATTTTTGGTTGTTCAGGATGTCTTCCTTTCGGAGGTGGCTCAGCATGCACACGTGGTACTGCCCGGGACGACCTTCGCTGAAAAGGAGGGGACCTTCACCAATATGGAGAGGCGAATTCAGAGGGTAAGGAGGGCCATTCAACCGATAGGGGATTCGAGGCCGGATTGGGCGATTATCTGCCAGCTTGCCTCCAAGATGGGCTATGAGATGGAGTATACACACCCCTCCGAGGTTATGGAAGAGGTGAGGCGGTTGACTCCTCTTTACGGGGGGATAACCTGCGATCGATTGGATGGAGCCGGAATTCAATGGCCCTGTCCGAACGCGGATCATCCGGGAACGAGGATCCTTCACGAAGATGGTTTCCACCGAGGGAAGGGGAAGCTCACACCCGTTGAATACAGGGCCCCCACGGAGAGGACGGAAGAAGGATTTCCATTAGCTCTGCTGACAGGGGGCCATCTGTACCACTACCATATCGGCACCTTCAGCAAGAGGGCCAATGGCCTATCAAAAGTCTACGAAGAAACCTGCGTCAGGATGAATCCCGAGGATGCCCGGGCCCTGAACATATCGGAGGGGGATATGGTAAGGGTGATATCTCCCAGGGGAGAGGTCAAAACCAGGGCCAAACTGGATCAGTGCTTGGTCAAGGGAATGGTCTATGTGGCTCCGGGGTTTCGGGATATCCCCCTCAACGGGTTGATCTATGCGGATTTTGATCCAGTAGCGAAAATCCCTGAGTATAAGGTTTGCTCGGCCAGGGTCGAAAAGATATAGGAAGGAAAGGGTATGGAGTTGGTGTATTTCCTCATTGAAGTGGTGGTTAAGTCCATCGTGGTCTTCGCATGCTTGATGTTGACAGTTGCCTACCTGACCTGGGCGGAAAGGAAGATCTTGGGCCATGTTCAAGTCCGATACGGTCCCAATAGGGTAGGTCCATTCGGCCTCCTCCAACCCTTTGCCGATGGAATCAAGGCCTTTTTCAAGGAAGACCTCATCCCGGGCCGAGCGGATAAGGTCTGCTTCGTAATCGCTCCCATGATCGTCATTGTTTCGGCCATTAGTCTCTTCGCAGTCATTCCTTTCGGTAATAAGCTGGTTCTCCTCGGACGGGAGATAAAGCTGGTGATAGCCGATGTGGATATCGGCATCCTGTACATATTCGGTCTCGCATCTCTCGGGGAGTATGGAGTGGTCCTGGGGGGATGGTCATCCGGTAACAAGTATGGTCTCACGGGAGCCCTAAGGGCGGCAGCAATGATGATCAGTTATGAGGTGGCCCTGGGTCTTTCGATCATAGGCGTCCTGATGATTTCCCAGACCCTTCGACTCACCGATATCGTGCTCGGTCAGGGTGGGGGATTTTGGCATTGGAACGTCTTTCTCCAGCCCGTTGCCTTCGTCCTCTACATGGTTTGTGGCTTGGCCGAGCTGAGCCGGACCCCCTTCGATATGCCGGAGGCGGAATCCGAGTTGGCCTGCGGCTTTAACATAGAATACAGCAGCATGAAGTTCGCGCTCTTCTTCATGGGGGAATATGCCCATATGGTGGCCGTATGCGCGGTATCGGTAACGCTCTTTCTCGGTGGATGGCAACCCCCTATTCCAGCCCTTTCCTTTATTCCTGGAGTGGTCTGGTTTCTCATCAAATTGGTGGCCCTCATCTTTTTCTGTATTTGGGAAAGGGGGACCTTTCCCCGGTTACGATATGACCAGATCATGTATTTCGGGTGGAAGTTTCTCTTTCCGCTGGCGTTAATAAACCTGGTGGTTACCGCCATTGTCCTGGCGATTCGGTGAAATGAGGAGGTACCATGATTATCCCCTTGCTTAAGGGATTAAAGCTCACCCTATCGAAGTTCTTTTCAAAGCCCATTACCATACAATATCCGGAGGAAAGGCTTGATCCCGCCCCACGGTGGCGGGGCATTCAATACTTCGTGAGGGACGAGAAGGGTGAGACAACATGTGTGGCATGTGGTCTCTGCATGGTCGTTTGTCCATCTGGGTGTATCTATGTGGAGACAGCAGAGGACGAACAGGGGAGGCGTTACCCCAGCGTCTATGAACTGAATACCATCCGATGTATCTTCTGTGGATACTGCGAAGAGGCATGCCCCGTAAATGCCATTAAGATGGGGAAAAATTATGAATTGGTCGGATACAGTCGGGATGAATTCATTCTCACCACAGGACGGTTGTTAGAGGAGGAATCCCTGAACACATAGGGATTCATGGAAGGGATCGGGCGATGGCAGAGAATGTCGTAATGCTTTTCCAATGGTTGGTTTTCCTGGGTATCGCACTCGTTTGTATATTCGCATCCATCATGGTTATTTCGAACAAAAACCCGGTTCACTGTGCTTTGTGGATGGTTTTGACCTTTTTGGCCACGGCTGGTTTATACGTCATGCTGCATAGCCAGTTCATTGCCATCGTTCAAGTCATCGTCTATGCCGGGGCAATTATGATGCTCATCCTCTTTGTCGTCATGTTATTGGACCTTGAGGTTGAATTGCGGTCCAGATTGAAATTCCTCTATTCCAAGGCCATTGGGGGGTTTTTTGCCGTCTTATTGATGCTCGGTATCTTCTACGCCGTCATCACACGGGTGCTTAAGGGAAATGTCGGCTCCTTCACACCGGAAAAAGTGAGCGCCATGGGGAACGTGAAGGCGGTGGGGAAGGTCTTATTTACCGATTACCTCTTTCCCTTCGAGGTAGCTTCCATATTGCTGGTGGTCGGCATTGTTGGGGCCGTCATCATGAGCAAAAGAAGGGAAGCGAGAAAGGAGTGAACCATGATCATCCCCACGGTTCCACCGTCGTGTTACCTTGTCCTGGGGGCGATTCTCTTTACCATTGGGGTTATCGGAGCTTTGACGAGGCGTAATGCCATTGTCGTCTTTATGTGCATCGAGTTGATGTTGAACGCGGTCAATGTGAGCTTCATAACCCTATCACGGTTCCTCAATTCTCCCCATGGCGTCATGTTCGTCTTTTTCGTCATGGCAGTTGCTGCGGCAGAGGCCGCGGTTGGTCTTGCCATTTTTGTTCAGCTTTACAGGACTAGGGAGACCATCAACGTGGATGAGATCAATTTGATGAAGTGGTGATTTTATTTCTCCCAAGGAGTTGGCGATGCTTGACTACGTTTGGTTAGTTCCCCTTTTCCCCGCTGTTGGGTTTATCATCAACGGCCTGATAGGGAAGAGGATAGACAGACGGCTCGTGGGCTGGATTGGTTGCTCGGCCATTGGCTTGTCCTTCTTCTTCTCCATCCTGCTATTTTTTGAGCTCATCCAACTTCCACCAGCAAGTCGTCATCACGAGTTCGAGATCTTCGAATGGGTCGTATCGGGTGACTTCCGGACGGTGATTGGATATCAGGTCGATCCCCTTTCCATCCTGATGGCCCTGGTGGTTTCAGGTGTCAGTTTTTTCATCCATATTTACTCGATTGGCTACATGCATGGAGACCCCGGTTATCCACGTTACTTCACCTATCTGAACCTCTTCGTGTTCATGATGCTCAATCTGGTTTTGGCCAACAATTTTCTGCTGATGTTCGTCGGCTGGGAAGGGGTCGGACTCTGTTCCTATCTCCTGATCGGCTTCTGGTTCGAGAGGGATTCTGCGTCCAATGCGGGAAAGAAGGCCTTCGTGGTCAACCGCGTAGGGGATTTTGGATTCCTTCTGGGGATATTTCTCATCTTCACGAACCTGGGGACCCTGGATTTCACCGAGGTTTTCCACAAAGCCCCCTCTCTGGATGTAACCCTGGCAACGACCATTGCCATTCTCCTTTTTATCGGGGCAGCGGGAAAGTCGGCCCAACTCCCCCTTTACGTGTGGTTGCCCGATGCCATGGAGGGGCCTACCCCTGTTAGCTCCTTGATCCACGCAGCCACCATGGTTACGGCAGGTGTCTATATGATCGCCCGCTGCAACGTGCTTTACAGCATGGCACCCATTGCCCTGACTATCGTCGCGGTCATCGGGGTAGCCACGGCTATCTATGCTGCCTCTATCGGACTAACCCAGAACGATATTAAACGAGTTTTGGCCTATTCGACCATTAGTCAGCTGGGGTATATGTTCCTTGGGGTCGGTGTTGGGGCATACGGTGCTGGGATGTTTCATTTGATGACCCATGCCTTCTTCAAGGGCCTCCTTTTTCTGGGTGCGGGAAGCGTTATGCACGCCATGAGCGGGGAATTGGACATGCGGAAAATGGGGGGACTGAGGAGAAAAATCCCCATTACCTTCTGGACTTTCGTTCCCGCTACCTTAGCCATCGCGGGGATACCCGGCTTCTCAGGGTTCTTCAGCAAGGATGAGATCTTATGGCAGGCTTATAGCAGTTCCCATGGCCATTTCTTGCTTTGGGCCGTTGGAGTCATCGCCGCCGGCATGACATCCTTCTATATGTTCAGGCTTCTGTTTATGACCTTCTTCGGCCAATGTCGTGCCCCCGAGGAGGTGAAGAAACACATCCATGAATCGCCCAAGGTAATGACCGTTCCCTTGGGGGTGTTATCCGTCCTCTCTATCATAGGGGGGTACGTGGGGATACCCCACATTTTTGGGGGAGGATTCAATAAGATTGGCGAGTTCCTTGCCCCCGTAGTCGGCGGTCACGGAGAAGTGGCCAAAGGCCATGCGGTCTTCTCCTTTGAGAAGGTGGCCCACGCGGCCGAGGGGGGCGGTGCAACAGCGACGGCCCACGGGCTCCAATCCGCATCGATGGAAATGATCCTCATGGCCATCTCCGTCATCGTAGCACTGATCGGCATCTTGATGGCCTACGTATTTTATATCAAGAGGCCAAACCTTCCAGGCATTGTGGCCGAGAAGGGAAAAACCCTCTACACCGTGTTGATTAACAAATATTTCGTGGACGAGATCTACGAATTCTGCTTCGTCGATTCCCTAAAGTCGCTGGGGATTGCTCTATGGAAGGGCTTTGATGATTTGGTCATTGATGGAGCGGTAAACGGCGTAGGTCACCTAACCGTGGGATTGAGCGGGGTTTTGAGGAAGATCCAAACGGGTTTCGTTCAGAGTTATGCATTTTTCATGATCATCGGGGGCGTTATCGTCGTCGGATATTACATGATCAGGGCAATCTTCTATTAAGATGAGGGAGTAAAACCCATGGATCACCTCTTATCGACAATCATCTTTTTACCTATTGTTGGAGTCCTTGTCCTGTTGTTCATCAACAAGGAGAATCACTCCGCCATAAGGGTTGTAGCCTTTGTCTTCTCTTTGGTGGAGTTCATTCTCTCCTTGCCCCTGTTTTTTCTCTTCAACAACGCAACTCACGAAATGCAGTTTCAGGAAGTGGTTCCCTGGATTGAGAGTTATGGGATCACCTACCATCTCGGCATCGATGGAATTAGCCTGTTGCTCGTCTTGTTGACCACCTTCTTAACCGTTCTCTGCATCCTCAGCTCCTGGAGTGCCATCACCGTGAGGGTGAAGGAGTACATGATTTCTTTCCTCTTTCTCGAGACGGGGATGGTGGGGGCCCTTGTTGCGCTGGATCTGGTCCTTTTCTACGTCTTTTGGGAGGTTATGCTCATCCCCATGTATCTCCTCATCGGGATATGGGGTGATCCCAAGAGACGGATTTATGCCGCCATGAAGTTTTTTATCTATACCATGGCCGGAAGCGTTTTGATGCTGGTGGCCATACTGGCCCTTTACTTCTTCAACCTCAAGGCTACGGGGATCCACACCTTCGGCGTCCTGGAGCTCTACAAGACGGTGATCCCGGTTGGAACGCAATACTGGTTGTTCGCTGCCTTCGCCGTAGCCTTTGCCATCAAGGTCCCCATGTTTCCCTTTCACACATGGTTGCCCGATGCACATACGGAAGCCCCCACGGCCGGAAGCGTCATCTTGGCCGGTGTTTTGCTGAAAATGGGGACGTATGGGTTCATCCGTTTTGCCATGCCCCTGTTTCCCAATGCGGCCATGGTCTTCCTGCCATTGATCTGTATATTGGCCATCATCGGGATCATTTATGGGGCTATGGTTTCTATGATGCAGGCGGATCTCAAGCGGTTGGTCGCTTTCTCCAGCGTTAGTCACTTGGGTTACGTCATGCTGGGGATGTTCGCATTAAACATGCAGGGGGTCGAGGGGAGTGTGTATCAGATGCTCAATCACGGCGTCAGTACGGGATCCCTCTTTTTGCTCGTCGGTATGATATATGAACGGAGACATACGCGGATGATCTCCGATTTCGGGGGATTATCCAAGGTCATGCCGGTTTTCGCGGTCATCTTCATGATCGTGACCTTATCCTCAATTGGGCTCCCCGGGACCAATGGGTTTGTTGGGGAGTTTCTCATCCTCTTGGGTGTTTTTCGGTCTAAAATAGTCTATGGTGTGATGGCAGCAACGGGTGTTATCCTCGGGGCTGCTTATATGCTGTGGATGTTTCAGCGGGTTATGTTCGGCGAGATCAAGAATCCGGAGAATATGAAACTAAAGGACCTGAACATGCGGGAAATAGCCACCATGGTTCCCTTGGTACTGCTGATCTTTGTGATGGGGATCTATCCGAAACTCTTCTTCACGAAAATGGATGTCTCGGTGGATCACTTTTTGAAGGGCTTCAAGGCAAAATACGAGATGAAAGGGGAAGCGCCAACCCCAAGGTTAACGTCTATCCTAACCGTAGAGAGCGTTCGAGAGAGGGTATCCCCCTCTTCCGGGACCAACTGATGGGACTCGATGTGGGAGGAATTTTTTGATGGGTATAACCGTTCCTCAGATCAATTTCAGTATAATCGCCCCAGAGCTCATAATCTCCGCCTTTGCCCTGGTGGTTCTCCTTCTCGGGGTCTTTTTCCCCCGGACGGGGAAGAATGACTATCTGGGGTATGTCAGTTTGGTGGGAATTGTCGTCGCCTTCCTCTATACCTTTCCGATTATGGGCAAGTCTCAATACGCCTTCAACAACATGATCGTCGCCGATGGATTTGGGGTATTCTTCAAGGTCATTTTCCTCATTATCGCTTTTTTGACGGTGCTCATCTCCATCGGGTATGCCAGAAGGGTGGATATCGACTTCGGTGAATACTATGCCTTGATCATGTTTGCCACTTTGGGCATGATGCTGATGGCCGCTGGGACGAGTTTGATCACCATATTTCTCGGCCTGGAGACGATGTCCATTGCCATCTATGTGCTGGCCGGTCTGATGAGGGGGGATAGAAAGTCCATCGAGTCGGCACTGAAATACTTCCTTCTGGGGGCTTTTGCAACGGGGTTCCTCCTCTACGGCATGGCCCTGATTTATGGATCCACGGGGACGATCATCCTTGAGGAGATCGCGGCCTATATCAAATCTAAGCCAGAGCTTCTTCGGTCGCCCATGATCATTATGGGCATTGCCCTGTTGACCATCGGTTTCGGATTTAAGGTTGCAACGGTCCCCTTTCATATGTGGACCCCCGATGTATATGAAGGTGCACCGACATCCATAACGGCCTTCATGGCGACGGGGGTTAAGGCCGCTGGATTTGCGGGGTTCATCCGGGTTTTCTTCTCGGCGCTGGGGGCCTTTCAGCCCGATTGGATAGCCATCATGTGGCTCTTGGCCGTGGCCACGATGACGGTGGGAAATGTGGTAGCCATCGCGCAGACCAACATCAAGAGGATGCTGGCCTATTCCAGCATAGCGCATGCTGGATATATCTTGGTCGCCTTCGTGGCTGGAAATGAGTTGGGAACGGCGAGTATTCTCTTTTACCTATTGGTGTATGCCTTTATGAATATCGGTGCCTTTACGGTCGTGATACTCTTGGGAAAGAGGGGAGAGGAGAATGTATTGATATCGGATTATGCGGGGATTGGGTTTAAGTATCCACTCCTCGGCGCCTCCATGACCATATTCATGCTGTCAATGGCTGGAATTCCGCCTCTGGGTGGATTCATGGGTAAGTTCTATATATTCAGCGCGGCAGTAAAGGCCGAATACTACTGGCTAGCCGTCATCGGAGTGCTCAATAGCGCCATTTCGGTATACTACTATTTGAGGGTTACGGTGTTCATGTATTTCAGGGAACCGGAAAGGGAGATCACCGGCTTAACCTTCTCGCCGGCATCAGTTGTTGCAGTCATCATCTCCGTATGGGGCGTTTTGTATATGGGGATCTTCCCGTCCGATATTCTCGCCTTGGCACAACGGTCAATTACGGGATTACTGTAGCTTCCCTCGATGTCTCTTTCACCAAATGACCCCAGCACTCCCGAAAGCTGGGGTTTTTATTTTGGTCCTTGGGAGTTGGGCTTCGAGGATGGATTTTTTTATGTGTGACGGCATGAATATTTTCGTATAGGATGGAATACAGGCAAATTCCAAATACTAATAGAATTTAGGATTTGGAGCGAAGCGACTTTAGGATTTAATCCTTTTTTGAATTATGTGGAACTATTTAAGACGCCACATATATGGTGGAGGGTGGGGATCTAGAGGCCGGATCCAATCAAGTAGATCACGATGACGACGAGGGAGGTGACAAAGGCGAATTCAAGGATTTTCCCCGTAGTCTTGCGGTCGAAGATGAATCGTATGTACCCGAATAAGCCCATTAGTTCTTTCCTTTCTTGAAAAAATCATATAGCAAGGAGGATGCCAACGTGAAGCATCCCGGGTGTTTGAAAAACCAGGGAATGCCGGATTTAACCGTATTTTCGGGGGGTAAGATTTTTTACTGTCCCCTTACTGGGAGCACACATTATTGAGAAAAGGAAGGGAGATTTTGCTCAGG
>JAQYWG010000051.1 GCA_030145085.1 Thermodesulfobacteriota bacterium | reverse complement strand
CCCCTAAGATCTTTGCCAACTGGACGGACATGAGCCCTATGGGACCGCAGCCTACTATAAGGACCGAATTCCCACCGACCTTAACCTTGGATAACGCGTGGTAAGCCACCCCCATCGGCTCCAGGAGCACCGTCTCGTCCGGGGGCAGTTCCTCCGGGACAGGGACTGCGCAGGCCTGGGGAAGCACAATGTACTCGGAGAAGCAGCCATCCCGGTGCAAACCCAGTACTTCCAGGTTATGGCAGATATGGAAATCCCCCGTCAGACACTGGAGACAGGTTCCGCATGGGACGTGTGTCTCCGCCGCAATGCGGTTCCCCACATTTGCCCGCTTCACCTCGGTTCCAACCTCAATAACCCTTCCCGACATCTCGTGCCCAATGATCAGGGGGGAGGTGAAGTTCGGCTTACCCATGGACGGTTCCCAGTAGTACCGGTGTTTGTCGGATCCGCACACTGCCGCTTTCTCAACTTGTACCAAGACATCGCCCGACCCCACCTCGGGGATCGTGACCTCTCTCAGTTCAGCCCCTTTTCCCATATCGTGAGTCTTGACAACAGCCTTCATGGTTTTTCGCATACTCACCATGCCCCTTTTCTAATCAAGGTCAAGGAGACGGGCAGGGTTGTCCTTGACCATAATGTCGATATAATCCGCAGGTATGCCGCACTTATTCAAGTAGTGGCAGAAACAGCGCAACCCCTCGGTGGGGGAAATATTCTCCAGTGTCCCGAGGTCGGACTCGAGGATACAGTTCATCGGTCCAAAGGTGTCAACCAACCGGGCGCACACATGGGGATCCTGCCGAGCGTGGCGTGGAACCAAATCACTATAAGATAGTTCGATCATCGCCCCGTTTTTGATGAGTTCGGCGATAATATCATCGGTATACTCTTCGAGGAAGGAGTTAACGTGGGTAATGACCAATTTGTCGTATCCTATTTTTCTGCAATACCTGGCCACTGCCAACGCTTCTTGAGGATCGATATGGGCGGTCTGAATGACGACACGGTATCCGGTCATGATGTCAATGATCTTTTTGACCTCCTGCTTCAGTGCTGTCCTTTTCTCATTGAGGACGCTCAAGGGTTCAACGTGATACCCAAAGGAATATGCCTTGACATAGATAGCGTCATAGTGTCCTCTTTTGGCCGAATCAATGGTGTAGCCGGAGTCATGGGTCGCCAGCCAGATTACCTTGGCCCCTAAACGGCAAGCGAACTCCACCGTCCTAACATCGTACCCTCCCACCATCCTGTTGAGCGTAATCCCGCCGAAGGCCTTGATTCCCTCAACGTATTTATTCACGAAGTAGGCCTTGTGGATCGACTGGGTCATCTGGTCCTTGAGAACAATTGCCCTTAGGCCCGCATCTCGGGCCTGGCGTGCCAGCTCGAGACAATTGGCATACCGGGGATGAGTGTCCGGACCACTGTGTATATGGAAATCGATGGCCCCCTGCAGGAATGGATCGTTTCGAACCATCATTCTTCTTCCTCCTTCACCGGTTCCAGGTTAAGCAGCCTGGTCGGGTTATCAACGATCATTGTTTGAATCTCCTCCGGCGTGATTCCCTCCTTCAGCAGAATGTGACAAAAGGAGCGCAGTGCCTCGGCGGGTGAAGGGTTCTCCAATTGCCCGGCGTCGGAGACAAGGACGATGTTATCCGCTCCCACCTGCTTTATGATCTTCACCACCTCTTTGGGGTCCTGCCGTGCATGGAGGGGTACGAGGACTCCGTTTGAGATTTCCAGAATGCCTCCGAGATCTACGAGCTTGTCCAGGACATCGGGGGTATAGTCATCCAGGAAGGCATTGACATGGGTAATCACCGCCCGTTTGAACCCAATAGATTTGACGTACTCCAAAAGGGCTATGGTTTCCTGGGGAGTATGGTGGCCGGAGCACAGCACGATATCGGCCTTGGCTACCACATCGACGATTTCCTTGACCTCATTCCGAATCCTCCCCTCGTACATTCCCCCATCCAGCAATGTCAGCTTCTCGTAGTCCAGGCCATAGGCGTAGCGCGTCGCATATATTGCGTCATAGTGACCATGGTCGGCCTTGAGCCACGTGTATTGGCTGTCCATGGTTGGCAGCCAGATGACCTTGGACCCCAGCTGGATGAAGAAGCTCGTGCACCGCGGAGAGAGCCCCCCGTTGGGAAGGTTCATCGCGGCAGCCCCGAAACATTCGAAGCCGGAAACCAATTCGTTAGTGAGGACCGCTTTATGGACCGTTTGGGTCAGGTGATCCTTAAGGACGATTCCTCGCATGCCGGCTTCCCGGGCAATGGTAGCGATTTCGACGGAGTCCCCATACCGTGGTCCAGTATCGGGCCCACAATGAATATGCATGTCAATGGCATTTTTCAATACATTCTGGTTAGTCATGTAACCTCTCCCTTATTTTAATTATCTTCAATTCGTCCGCTTGTGGCCATTTCGGCCCACTCGGCTACAGGCATGGGACGTTGAAGAACTATCTGGGATACCACAATGAGAGCCCCAAGGACCAATCCCGCCAGATCGGATATTACGCCGGGGATGAACAGTAAGGCTCCCGCAATGAAAAAGAGCACCCGCTCCCACCAGAGGCAGTGTCGTATGAGAACGCCGGAGATTCCTGCGCTCAAGAGAACGATGCCCGCAATGGCCGAGCCAAGTGCCAGTCCAATCCCCAAAGGGGTACCAATCATCATGAGCTGAGGGAAATACACCAGCAAGTAGGGAATGATGAAAACAACGAAGCCTATCCTCACCGAATTCAGGGCTACCTTCATGGGATCGCCCTCGGCGATAGCCGCTGCGGCATATGATGACATAGCAACTGGGGGAGTAATGGGAGCGGTGCAGCCGTAGTAGAAGATGAACATATGGGCTATGAGAGGGGGGACGCCGGCGTCAATGAGAGACGGGGCAGCCAGTACGGCAACGATGATATACGCTGCCGTCGTGGGCATCCCGCAGCCGAGGATGATACAGGCGACCATGGTGAACATGAGGCCGAGCAAAAGGTTTGTCTGTGCGAATTCAGTGATGAGTATGCTGACCTTCACCCCGATGCCCGTCAGGTTTATGATACCCATGATGATTCCCGCACTGGCACAGGCACAGGCGATGGGGATCGTGTTTCTCGCAGCCTGAATCAGCGCTTTTGGGAAAGTCAAGGGGCCGGGCCGCGTCCTTTTGCCGAGAAAGGAGAGGACAATGAGCGTGAGGAGGCTCAAGAACACAGAACGCATGGGCGAGTAACCGTAAATTATGAAACCGAAGAGGGTAAAGAGGGGAAGAATAAGATAGCCTCGCTGTTTCATAACGATCTTGAATTTGGGGAGATCCCCCCTTTTTTTGGCGGTCATACCGGTTCTCTTTGCCTCCAGGTCGACGATAACGAAGGCAGCGAAGAAATAGAGAAATGCCGGTATGAGTGCGGACATGGCCACCTTGAGGTAGGGAGTGTTCGTCAGCTCAACCATGAGGAAGGCTGCTGCTCCCATGATGGGCGGAGTGATCTGACCTCCGGTGGAGGCGACCGCTTCAACCGCACCAGCGAAGTTTGGCTCGTAGCCCCCGCGCTTCATAAGCGGAATGGTGAAGGTACCGGTGGTGACGACATTTGCGGTGGAAGAACCCGAGACGGTTCCGACCAAAGCACTCGATACGACGGATGCCTTGGCCGGTCCTCCGCGAAGGCGCCCGGTTATGGAAAAGGCGAGGTCGATGAAAAAATCGCTCCCCCCGAGCGCGCCGAGCATGGCCCCGAAGATAATGAACATGATCATGTAGGTGGAAGATACCCCGATGGGAATGCCGAAGACCGCCTCCGGAGTAGTGCAGAGAAAGGCAAAGACGCGATAGAAGCCGTACTCACGATGGCCGAAAAATCCCGGGAGATGGTGGCCCCAGAGGGCGTAAGCGATGAATACAGCTGCCGTCAGGGAGAGAAACGAGCTGATCCCACGCCGTGTCGCCTCGAGGATGACAAGCACGAGAACCATGCTGACGATAGCATCAGTTGTAGAATAGTAACCCCCCGACATCACGATGTCCTGCCATGCCATGAGCATGTAAAGGCCCGAGGCCACGGCAGCGATAAAGAGGCCCCAGTCGATAAGCTCCTGCCACCATGCTTTCTTCTTGGTAGACCGGAAAAAGAGGAAGGTCAGCCCGGACAGGCAGGTCCAGTGCAGGATTCTGGGTATGTGTGCTGAGAAAAATCCCCACCAACTGTTGGCATAGAGGTGGAATAACGTGATGAACAAGCCGATTATGGCGATAAGGATCTTACGGATGAAACCGGAAGGATCGCTCTTACAAGATTTGATAAAGTTTTCTCTGAACAAATGGTAGGAACTCATGGAGTCCAAAAGACGGGAGGGGGATATCCCCCCTCCCGAATAAAGTCAATTGGCCGGGTGACATCCCTATTTCAGTACACCTTTCTCCTTATAGTACCTGATCGCCCCTGGATGAAGCGGTATTGAGACGACGGGAGCGGTTTTAAACTTTACGTTCTTGCCCTGCGGGTGTGCCTTCCCGAGCTCGTCCAGGTTGTCGAAGACTGCCTTGGTCATTTTGTATACCAAATCCTCTGGAATACCATCCCGGACGATCCACTGGTTGCCGAGCCCAACGGTCACCACGTCCTCGGAGGTATTGAACATTGACTTCGGGAATACGGACCGGACATAGTATCCGAATTTGTCGATCATTTTCTGGATGGTTTCCTCCTCCACGGAGATGAAGCGAACATTGGCAGTCTCGGCAAGCTCCCTCGCCGCACCGGCAGGAGCTCCGGCGATAACCATGTTCACGTCGGCATTGCCATCCCTAAGGGCGCTCGCACCGTCGGAAAAGGAGATGAAGCTCAGCTTAAGGTCACTTTCCTTCAATCCATAGAAAGGTAGCATTTTCCTGAAAGTGGCAATGGTCCCTCCCCCGGCTGGACCGACGGCAATCCTCTTCCCCTTGAAGTCGGCGACGGATTTTATGGGCGATTTAGCCATCACGATGATATGTAGTGAGCTCGGGTACAGGTAAGCGATGGCATACATCTTGTGTTTTCTCTTGTAGGGTTTCATCCCTTTGACGGCGAAGTAGCAGAAGTTGCTGTTGGAGATACCGAGGTCATTCTCCCCTGAACCGACCAAGCGAGAGTTGGCCACTCCGCCACCCGTGGTCTCGATAGTGATTTTGACTTCCGGAACCCTTTTGTTGATGATCTTGGACATGCCGACGGACATGGGGTAGTAGGTTCCCCCGATTCCCGCAGCGGCCCAGTTGAACTGGGTCACGGCATATCCAGTCGATCCGAAGGCCAGTAAGAACATCAATACGGCGATAAATAGAAATCTCTTTTGCATCGTCCTTTCCCTCCTTCTCATAGAGTTTTGTTATAACACTAAAGCCATTTCCTTATAGCATAATGATATGAAAAAATCAAAGCATTTTTTTGTGTTAGCAAAGCGATTGTGTATTTTTTGAATTGGACTTAGGCTTCTCTGGATCCTCTATTATCCTGTAGTTTAGGGAGGCAGTTTATGCGGGCGTCATATACATTGGATTTCTTTGATCTCGATCCTCGATTTCAAGGTTTCAAGATGAACTCGAAACCGTGCGCCACTGTCCAATTCTATCGATTACGGAAGAAATCTTGTATTCATGGGGATCAAGCCAATCTCAAAGGGTAGAAACCTTGGGTTTTGGTTTTTATTGACATATCTTTTTATCCTGGTAAAATGGGCTCAATCGACAAAGCCAAACCATCCGTGAGGGTGGTTCGGAAAGCCACGGGTCTTTGAAGCTCTGACCGGAATCTGTGCGTGGCTTTTGCTTGGGTTGGTTGTGATCTTGGCCGGGCCGGTACCTCCAAACCGGTAGTTAAAACAGAGTAGGATGCAAAGACAGCCGGGTTGCCGAAGTGAATGGGTGCCCCGGCTTTTTCGCTTGTTTCTCAGAGAAAGAAGGTGGTAGCCGCATAATGGAAGAAATGAGTCGCTACAGAATTTCTACTAAGAATGGCATTAACTCTTAAATTCAAATTACTATAATGAGGAGGGCACGTCATGAAGCGTCAATTGGCTTTTATCTTATTTATCAGCTTATTTGCTGCCTGCGTAATTTGGTCCACGCTCATCGTTGCCGGCTGCGGTGGTGGGGGCGGTGGGGGCGGTGGGGACGGTGGGGTCGTTGGAGGTGGCGGTCTGACACCGTTGGCCACAGGGACGTTTACTAAGACCGAGGACCTCGGTAGCGATGGGGCGTGGAGTTCGCCTTTTGTGTTAAACCCTCAGGTTCGCGAGCAGCACCTCTTTTTTGCCCAAGATATAAAGGGTTCCGGATATATCGAGTCATTTTCTCTCCGTTACGACGAAAATGACCCAGCAGTTAGCATTAATTGCCCGGATGTAACGATCAAGATGGGGCATACAAGCCTGAGTGCCCTGACGACTACCTTCGCTAACAACGTGGAGCAAGGAAGGGGCTCGCTTGTGACCGTGCTGGCTGGTGCTGTCACCATCCCGGCCGGTTCCCCTGGGGACTACTTTACTATAACATTGGACCAGCCATTCCAATACAATGGCGTGGATAATCTGGTAGTGGAGTTCGTGCGTACGGTGGCATGCGATAACAACATAGATTTAGATTCAACAGAAGTGGTTTACACGGATGTTTCGCTCCAAAATCCCAACTCTGGCGCTGCAACAGGCACGCTGTATCCTAATTACCCCAATGCCAAATTCACCTTCGCCGGGGGGGATAATGCTGTTAGTTATACTGGCACCCAAGTAAATTGGTTTACGCCCTTCACAGATACTCCTGGCGCTGGTAGGCGTGTTCAGTCGATTTATCCTGCTAGTGATATTGATGGATCCGGACCCATAACTGGAATCGCAATTCCGGTATCCGCGATAACCAGTGCAGGAAGTTTCACTGTTACTGTTAAACTCGGTCATTCTACTGCTACAGAGCTCACCAGTACCGGTCCTCCAGTAGATGATGCAGTGTTCGCTGGTAATTATTCTGACAATCCAGTAACGGTTGTGGACGCAGCAATATTAAATGTGCCGGCAGGAGTACCAGCTGGGGATTATGTATGGTTACCTCTGAACGGCGATGTGTTTCCCTACAATGGCGTTGATAGCTTGGTTATGGAGATCCGGGTGTCCTCCCCTTCAGGCAGCTTCGGTTGGAAGACACACACTACGCCCGGTACAAACACCTCACTGTTTGAAAGTTTTGTTGAGGATGGATTACGAGAAGAATCGTTTGATGCAAAATTCCGCTTCCATGGGGAGGCAATAATTGTAATGCCAACTGGCAATAGCTTTTCGGGACAAGTGTTAGGCGGGGTTAACCCCGGCGGCCAGATTCAGAGTCTCTATCGGAGTTCTGATCTTGGTACGGCTGCCACGATTAGTAGCGTGTCTGTCCGATTGGATGACGATTCGGTAGCGACAACGCTGACAAACTATAAACTCTATATGGGTCATACTATAAAAACTGCCTTTGATACAGCGGATAGCTATGCCAGTAATATGGACGGAAGTGCCTTGGTATATAGTGGAATACTAGAGGTTCCCGCTGGGCTTAAAGCAGGTGATTGGTTGACCATACCTCTACAAACATCTTTCGATTACGATGTGACGAAAAACCTTAGTATACTATTCACTACCGATGTGGGTTCTGTTGGTGATAATAGCGTAACCGCTAGTTACGCGAACCCGCGTTACGTTAATCATTCTGTTGGACGAAATGACAATGCAGTAGATATTAGCGGCAACCCAACGTGGGGCTATGATGGTATTGTGGATCTTCAGCTAGGGATTACGAAATAGTAAGTTTTATCCCTATTTGTGAGTAGCTAAGAAATTTTGACTGTCTGAGTAAATTTTGCGGCGGCGCCTTGCCGCTGACCTTTTTATGGTAAAAGGAGAAAAAGAAAATAGTGGGGGACACAGGTAGGAATTGAAGCTTGTGTTGACTCTCGCACCGGGATAGTTTGATGTTTCGCCGTACCGGGAAGCGCTCGATTGGACGTGCCAATGTTAACTTTCAAAACCTACCAGCGACCCCCAACGTGGTTGATATACTTAGGATAGCCGAATGAATCCCGTATCTTGTGTTATTTGGAATGTTGATCCAGTTATGGTGACCCTCGGTCCCATCAGCATCCGCTGGTACGGCATTTTTTTCAGCAGTACTTTTCTTCTGGGCTATGTGATGCTTTACTGGCAGTTCAAACGAGCAAGGCTCACTGAGACGTGGGATGACCTCCTTGTCCTTTACCAACTCGTGTTCTTTCTGATCATCGGTGCTGGTGCTGGAGCCTACTTCGGCCACCGCATCTTCTACAATTGGGACAGGTTTTTCACGAACCCCTTGAGCCTTATGAACCTCAGAGGTGGTCTCAGGGGCCTTTCAAGCCACGGAGCAGCTATCGGCATTCTGACGGCTGCCTTTCTTTTCCACCTGCAGAGCAAGATGCGATATGTAGAGATTTTGGACCGCTTGAGCTTCAGCGTTGCAGTGGCAGCTATTCTGGTGCGATTGGGCAATTTGATGAACTCGGAAATTGTGGGACGGAAAACCAATGTTGCGTGGGCATTTTACTTTCCGCTCTACGATGGGGCCCTCATACCCCGGCATCCTTCCCAAATCTACGAGGCGTTTATTGGCCTGGTGGTGCTGGTATCGTTGTTTATGGTGGATAGAAAAGCTGGGGGTGAAAAGCGACCGCTGGGTCTCATGAGCAGTGTATTTTTGTTGGTTTATTTTCCCCTGCGGTTTCTTACCGAATTTTTTAAAGAGTATCATATACTTCCATTGGAATCACCTCTCACCATGGGTCAGTACCTCAGCATGCCCTTCATGATTGTTGGTGTCTGTCTGCTCGTGTGGTCCCTGCAGAACCAATTGCCTGCCGGCAAGCACCCCGTAGCCGCAGACAAGCCCAGCATTCAGGGGGTACCCCAAACTCCCTCCTAACCCCTAAAGATCCACCCCGGGACGTCTACAGGGGCCTGGGTTGACCTACCGGGCATGGTTGAACCGGGGGTGACGTGTTTGTGCATTGGCGACCCTTCGTTTGATATCTTTTCACATCTTCACATCTATTGATCAGCCCATTTCTTAGCCCGGGATTTATTATTATTTTAGCCTGCTTTTCCCATATTACTAGGGTGAAGATTTCAAGATGGATTAGACAATCTGGCCCTCATCCCGATTATGCAATATTTCTTCCGCAAATCGTTAGTCTTAGGATAGGGTGGTGGGTATCTAATACAGTTAGTAGTACTATTGCATTTTGAGACGAGGAATAAAGCAAATGATTTAGTGGCAAACCGATTGCTTGACTTCCTCTCTACCGCCAATCACCGACCACGATGAAGGGGGCCCAATAGTAGGGATAGACATATCGTGGGTCACTAAGGAGGGCCACCTGAGCCTTCCTCAGTGCCTCGGCTTTCCCCTGCTTCTTCACGTTACTATAGAACGTCTTCATCAGGACCCCCGTTGCCTGGTCGTCTACCGCCCAGAGGGAGGCCAAAATCGTGGGAGTGCCAGCCCGAAGAAATGCCGTTTCCAGGCTCACCATCACATCGCCCGAGGCCTCCTTTCCCATCGCGGTCTCACAGGCAGAAAGGGTGACCAGTTGATACCCAAGCAAGGGCAATCCCCATATCTCCCGGAGGAACAGCTTCCCATCCTCTTTGCCGTCGGAGGATGGCGCCAGGAGGATATACGATTCCTTGATGTTTCCCTTCATCTTCCCGTGGGTGGCGAAGTGGAGAATGTTAAACCCCGCCAAACCCGTCTTCACCTTATCCTCGGTGGCGTCTCGCCTGACGTATGCCTTCGCCTGGGCGAAGATTCCCTTTATCAGATCGATCTCTTCCTCCGCATGCCTGAGGGAATCATCCGGATTGCCGAAGGCGATGAGGGTGCCCTTGTCCCCGATTTCCTTTGCCCTCTTCTGGGCGAATTTCAGGATGGACTGGCTGTTCAGGTAGAAAATGGATTTGTGCTCCAGGACGAACCGAAATTCGCCCTGAGGAGTGGGTTCCCCCAGGGCCTGAAAGGGGACGAGGTGCAGTTTCCCGTTGGGGATGATGCCCAGGACCTCCGCTCGGGACAGCTCTCCTTCAATGGGTTTGATCAAGAGCTGGTAGAGCTCCTGGGAGGCCTTGAGGAAGGGACTGATGAACATCTCATAGGTATCGGAGCGTCCCTTGTCCTTGGGCCTCAGGGTCTTGGTCTCCAGGGGCCCAAGGTTCACGGGAATCTGAGGGTTCATCAGGAGGCTCCTGAAGTAGTCGATCTTCCCCTCCAGATCGGCCTGGGATACCTTCACCTCCCTGTGGGAAACGGACTCGCGGGTAACGACAAAGGTGTACAATCCCTCCTCCAGGATCAGATACTGGATGATGGCAACTTCGGGTGAGAGCAAGCTTTGAAGGTCGATCAGGCTGTCGGGCTGGATCGCCAGAAGGGAGGCCAGCTCTGGAAACTTGTCCCTCAGATCGTTGATGTACTCGATGTACTGCTGCCGCTTGTCGCTCAGCCTGGTCTCCAGTTGGGCTATTTTCGCCGTATCTTGAACCTCCTTCGGCTTTGATTTCTCCTCCACGAGTTGGGTTCTGGCAGCCTCGATCTCTTCCCTGAGCACTTTCTCCCTGGCCTTGGCCTCCTCTTCTCTTTCGTCACTGAGTCGGGGGGCCAATTGGTCGAACTGGTCCCGAAGGTTCCGTAACCGACTTCGCTCGAGGTACTCCAGGGCCTCAGCGATCTTACCCTGTTTCAAGAGAAGGGCGATAAGCCTCTGATACGCGTAGCCCCTCATTTCCACAAAGGCGAGCATCTCCTCCTCGCCCCCGGCCACATCCTCTCTGAGGGTCTCGAGGACCTTCACCGACTCCGCGTAATGCTTCTGTGCGCCGGAGATGTCGCCCCTTTTTTCCAGGAGGGCTCCCTTCATGAAATAGCACTCCCGAAGGGGATCGGGGACATCGACCTCCTTGTAGAGGGCGATGGCCTCATCCGTCTTCGCTAGGGCGTCCTCCGGTCTTCCCATTCGGTTATAGGCCTTTCCCATGTTCAGGGAGGTCATGGCGACAAGGGGTTTTATCCCCATATCTTTGGCAAGGTCATGGGATTTCTCGAAATGGGTAAGAGCTGTTTTCACGTCTTTCATGTGGAGACAAGACCTCCCCATTTTGTTGTACGTTAAGGCGAGGCCCTTCTTATTGTTCAAGGACTCAAAGAGCTCAGTGGCTTGCCGATAATTCTCCAGGGCGCACCGGAAGTCCTTTTGGCGCGAGCACATATCCCCCAACTCGGCGAAGTTGAAACCCATCCATTTCCGATTTTTCAATCCCTTGGCGAGATCCAAGGAACGAATAAAATGGTCTCTGGCCTTCTCGAAGTTCCCCTGAAATCGGTAGATCAAGCCCATGTCGTAGAGGCAAAGCATCATGAGCGGATTGCTTGCACTGTCCTTCGCCACTTGAAGCGCTTGCTCCGCATAGCCCATTGCCTCCCGGTAGCGACCCTTGCTGCGGGAAATGGCGCTGAGCAGGTGCAGCCCATTTCCCGCCAGGCCCGTCATGCCCATCCTCTGTGCAATCTCCAAGCCTTCCCTCACGCTCTTGAGGGCTTCATCGCCGCGTCCTTGGTCCCACTGAATTCCCCCGATCCATAGTAAGTTCCTCGCGGTGAGCTTCTCAAAGCGATGCTTACGAGTGATCTCGAGGGATTGATTGAGGTGCTTCAGGGCCTCCTTGAAATTGCCCTCCTGATGGTGAATCGTGCCGATGACGTTGTGGCAGAGGGCCACCCCAAACCACTTCTCATCTGATGTGAGCTTCTTCAGCCTCTTTTCCCATTTGGACAGATCCTGTGGGGAATACTCGCCTTGCCAGACCTTCCTTGCTTCATCCCAAAGCGGGGATTGCCGACCCCTCTGTCCCTGGGCGTGTGAAATGGCGATGAGGTTCACATTCCAGATGAAGGCTAGAAGACTCAATGCGATTACCGTCTTTTTCATGGATGTCCTCCGTTCAAACCATCAACGAATAATCGTTGATTTTTGATGGGGTACCAAAAGCCTCACCCCCACACTCGCACATGAGGCGGCTGCTGCTGCCCTTGACCTCGGCACTGAGGATGGCAGTGAGCTTACGTTTAAAGCCCTCTGTCGTCATGGGATCGTCTCCCCAAATACAAAAGCCCCCGAAGAGGTAAGAAAATCCCTTGGAGGCTTTATTTCCAGCACCTTCTGGGAACCTTGTCTCATAACTCACTCCAGAAGGCTTGGGCAACAGATTTCTTTAAATCGAAATAATGAGCACGATCGCGATCCTTATTTCCTTATACCACAGTACGAATCGAAGTCAAATTATTTTTAAGTCGTCTTCCAGGTTCTTAGGAATACTCTTTCCATGTTGCCGGTTTGATAATCGCATTCAAGATGGATCATTGCATGAGAAGGTGATCAAAAAGTATTGATTTGTGTTAAACCTAATATAGACCCAGGATCGGCGAATCTGCGTATTTCAAAGCAGTAGTCCCACACCGGAGCCTTTTACTTCTCTACCTCTATTCCCCCCATGGCCTAGAATTTCCACAAAATTGTGGAAATATCTGTTGATAACTTATTGTCATATCAATCCAAGTACTCAATAATTTGGAAAGTTTAGCGAATTGCCTAGAAATTAGGCAAATCTAAAATCTAAATAATATCAATTAGTTAGCTTCTCCACAAGCGGTATTATATGACTTTCGACCCGGCCTAACTTCTGGGCGATAAAAATTCCACAAAGATTGAGAGAACGTGTGCCCAAAAACTGAACAAGGTCGATAAAGACGAACTGATGGCCAAATTTAAGGGGCTCAATAGGGAAATGAAGGAAAAAGGGGGAGAAAATATTTCAAGTTGAATTAATCAGAGGAATGGCGTAATTCGGTCTGGGGGTAATTCAATGGGGGAAGAAGCGTTTGCATTGCATTTCATGGGGAACACCGTTGGCCCTGAGCGTAATGTGCTGGAGAAGGGAGGCACCCCTTGAGGGTAAACAGGGTAAGGATCTTGAGAAGGAAAGTAGGAAGGAAATTTGGGGGAGTCAGAACCGTGAATAGAGGAGTGAGCCTATTAATGGTCCAACAACGTCAAGCCACCATAGTAGCAGCACAATCGGCTTTCGAGGCTATTATCGAAAACCCTCTTCTTGCCGTCCTGAAATTCAATACGGACGAAGCACAAGCCCCCCGGGACCTCGGACCTCCACTCTTCAACTACCCTGCCCAAGCCCCAAGAGTTGAACCGGCTGTGGAAAACCTTATCTCCCACGTGGAGATAGGTTTTGGGATTTCGCACATTCACCGTCCTTCAGGACTATCGGCTCCCTGGGTTCACGGATCAATTTGCGATACCGGCGCATCCTGGATCGAGTCCGATCCTTTTGCTTTCTCTCCCACCTCCGGTGGACCCAAAACCACTGATCGGGATAGCGCCTGATGATGGACTCCAAAACCTCGGTATGGCGCTGGGTGTTGGCCCGGATATCCTCGGCCTTTTCCCCGGTCTCGATCAACTCTACTGGGGGCTCAGCCACAAAGCGATGCCTCCCCCCCTCCAGCCTGATGGTGTAAGCTGGAATGGCCGCTGCCCCGGTTTTGAGGACAAAAAATGCCGAAGCCGGGGTAGTTGAAGCCTTTTTGCCGAAGAATTCAACCCCGATCCCCTGGCTCCTTTTCTCCCTTTGGTCTATGAGAATGCCCACCATCTTATTCTGCCGCAGTGCCGACACCACCTGACGGGCCACCCTCTTTGAACTCAGCACTTGCAATCCCGCCGATCTCCTCACCTCTCCGATGAATCGATCCAACCTCTTGTTTTTCTTCAAAGGTCGGGCAATGGCCATGAGATTACCCTCAAAAACCCTGGACATACACGCCAGCAACTCCCAGTTGCCGATGTGACCGAGAAGGAAGATGACCCCCTTCCCCCTCTTCAAGGCCTCCTCTATGTGGGATCGCCCCTCCATTTCCACCTTTTCCATGAGCTTCTCATGTTTTACCTTGGGGAATCGGAGGAATTCGATGAGGTTCATGCCGAGGTTTTCGAAATTCCGGAGGGCAATCCCCCTGATTTCATTCCCGTTCTTCTCCCCTCCGAATGCAAGTTCCAGGTTCTTAAGGGCCACATGGCGGTGTTCGAAATCGAGGAAATAGGCCAGGCGCCCGAGCTGTCTCCCGACCCAAAGGGCGAACCCGTCGGGAAATAGATTGATGACAAAACCAAAGCCTCGAATGACCAAATATGTCAGATATTGTGCCAATTATCCCAACGCCTAAGGGTTACTCGTCTTCATAGGGAAGTGCTTCATCGATCAACATGACGGGAATATCGTCTCGAATGGGATAGAGCAGCTTACAGCTCTTACAGATCAACCCATCCTCTTTTTCGGCCACAACGATATCGCCCTTACATTTCGGACAGGCCAAAATCTCCAACAGTTCCTTATCAATCACCATGATATCCCCCCCTATTTCAACGCTTCTTGGGCGATAATCCATCGAACGGCATCATATAAATCCCGGGCAATGAAACTGGGCTTTTCCCTCCACTGACCATCGCGATACGCCAGCTCACCTTTCCCGTATCCCGTCAACACTAAAATCCCCTTTGTCCCTATCTTGTGGCCGAAGTCTACATCGATGATCCGATCCCCGATCATATACGACCTTGTCGGATCTATAGCGAGGTCATTGCAAGCCCTCTCAATCATCCCAGTGGCCGGTTTCCTGCACTGACAGCGCCTTCGATATTCGGGAGGGCCGAAGTCGGGGTGATGAGGACAGTAATAGATCCCGTCCACATGAGCCCCATCTGCCCTCAATAGATTCTCCATTTTTCGATGGACCTCTCCCACCAATGATTCGGGAAACATCCCCCTTGCCACCCCTGATTGGTTGGTCACCACAACCGCCTTTAAACCACTGTCATTGATCAGTCTTATGGCCTTTGCCGTCCTCGGTAGCAACTGAAATCGATCGACATGGTTGATATAGCCCATCTCCTCGTTGATAGTTCCATCCCGATCGAGAAATACGGCCCTACTGGGAAATGCCATACGATCAACGATCCCGTCTTTGAAGTTGGTATATTACTACTCACGTTTCAGTGGCTTGTCAAGGACTTTCCAAGAATGGCGGGCCTTGGAAAGAACGGAGCTCAGGAGGGAATGGGATTGGCAAAGGGGGAATTCAACGCTGATCCTCATGGTAAGAAAGTTGAAAGCCACTCTTGGGATTATATCTCAGGTAGGAGCAGAAGGTCATCCAGTCACCCACGTTAAAATAGGCCTTCTCCTTTCCATCAATCCTCTCCACAATCTCCTCAGGGTAATGGGAGTGACCGAGGATGACGATGTCAATCCCCTCTCGAAATTT
>JAQYWG010000050.1 GCA_030145085.1 Thermodesulfobacteriota bacterium | reverse complement strand
ATGTTACTCTCTACGGCGGTAGAATCCAGACGAATCTTTCGCCCTTTCTCTATCCGCTGGGCCTCGGCATAGCAGACAAGCAACCCATTGACCGCCTCCCAGGTACCAGGCCTAAGCTCCTTGATGTTTTCCTGAAGAGTCGATACCCCGGGCCGCTGCCCCATCCGAAGCCGAGAAAAGGCCCGAAACGACTGAGAATCCTCCAGGTGAAAGGCCAACTCCTCATAGCTCAGATTGCGGTACTGCTTCAATATTGCACATCGAAGCACTTGCTCAGCCGTCATGCCCTCACGGCCCGTGTCAGCCCGTTTGGCCCGAACCATATCCTGGTAAACAAACTCATAGATGCCTGGATTGTCATCGAGAACTCTCGAGATGGCCTCCAGTTCCCTGGCAACCTCGTTGCGCGGCATGATGTGGAAAATGCTCAGTTGAGAAATCCGTTTTTCACGCATCTTCATCCCCACAGAATAGAGATTTATCCAACTATTTCAATACCTTACTGTGAGGATGATACACCGAACAGCATGAAAATACAACAAAAAAATCACCATATACTTAATTAAATCAACCAATTAGAGTTTCCGGACGGACATTAATTAGGAAGTGAGCGAGTAAAAATTATTGACACACAATATTTCTTATTTTATATTCAACGTGCTCCCAAGCGAGTTCTTATAAAAGAGGGAATTCGTTGATTGTATCATAAGAGGAGGGAAGGGATGCCAGAAACGTACAGTTTGGTTGAAGCAACCATGAAGGTCATTCAGGATCGCCGGAGTATTCGGTCATACACTCAGGAACTAGTTTCCGATCAACACCTGGATATGATCCTCGAGGCTGCACGGCAGGCGCCTTCTGGCGAGAATGCGCAACCTTGGCGTTTCATTATTGTGAAGGATCCAGACACGCGTAACAAGCTTGGAGCGGTGGCGGGCGGGGGGAGTGGTCGCCGTTTTACCAGCGAGTTTGTCACCAAACAGATGCAAGAACGTTTCTCAAGTCTGGAGGACGAAGCAAAGAAAAAGGCCGCCTTTGAAAAGCTGACCTCAGGCCAAGTCTCTGCCTTCCTGGCAAATGCGCCCGTCAACATCGTCGTTTGTGGTAAGAAAGATGTTTGGGACATGCCCTTCGATACGTCGGCTTCCATTGAGAATATCCTGTTGATGGTGACAGCGCTCGGCTTGGGCGCTTGTTGGGTGATTGCGCCTTGTTTTGATATCCGCGACGAAGAACGTATCAAGTTGTTACTGAACATTCCAGAGGGATTCAAAGCTGTCAGCATCATTTCGATCGGGCATCCTACGCGGGCGCATCGGCCTCGTCCACGAATGGCCATCAACCAGCTCGTCTTTTCAGAAAGGTGGGGGATGCCCTACTACAAGGAATCCGTATGAATAAGAAGACGATTTCTCTAGACTATGCAAACGACCTCATCTTTGAGCTTGAAAAAGCGTTCTGGGATGAACGGGGCAAAGGAGCGCGCTGGCGAATGACAACGGTGGGGCGTGAGTATTTTAAGAAACGGTGCCTCCCCCTACTCCAGTCGTCTGAGATTGATAACATCGTTCACACGATTGAAAGCGCCCTCCAGAGCGACGGGGTCGTCAGCCGGATTTCCGCTCAAAGCGATGGCCGAATGCTTCACGTGCGAGTAGAAGGATGCGTACATCGGCCGGTCGAAGAGAGGATGGTTGCGCACGAAACCAAGCCTTTCACCTGCATGATGGCTAACCTGATCGTGTTAGCCATTGAGGAAAAGCTGGACCGTCCCGCCGAGATGGCTGAGATCAAGTTGGAAGACGGCGCTTGTCACCTACTGGTAATCCTCTTTGATAAGCGGCCTTTTTTGAGGTAGGAGGAGCGCGCAGCGTCCCCGTAGTCCAGTGGAGCAAATGGTTACTGTGCTGATCTGAATCTCCACCGAAACAACCTCCAGGAAGCGCCCAGCCCAACAAGTAGCCCCACACCTATGATTAGAAAAAATATACTTGTTGGGGAAACACTACCGCGAACCGTATCTAAAATGGTCGCGCTCGCGCCCGCCCCCGCAACGTAAACCGATATTGGCAAAAACAGACGAATTGCCCAGTACACATATTTCGAATTGCGACGCATGAGTTGAATACCCAACACGAAAACCACGCCGAACGCACTTCCAAAAAAGGCAAACGGAATCGTCTCCCAAATGATTTGAGGATTTGCCGCGCGAACGGCTTGAAGTGCACTTGAGCCGGATATAATTCCCAAGATAAGCGCACCAACAACAATCAAATACCAAATTTTCATGACGCCTTAACACTGGAGATCAGCGGTCTTGAGTATACCGAAGGACCTGTTCTGAGCCTGTCGAAGGACTTGCTGGATTGACTGGTCAGGCCAAATATTAAATATGTCATTTTTCAAGGGCTGAGCTCATTCACTCCTTTTATGCACCCCTCTCTATGCAAAAATAGAAACGCATAATTTCATGACCGTCCCCTTTATTTGTTTTTATTCTCACCGCCGATTATCGGACTACTGCCCATAGACCAGCGCCCAAAAGACAAAGGCCGCCATAAGTAATGCGATTACACCGCCGGAACGGATGCTCCACTCGACGGTTCGTTCACTGAATGGTGAACGCGCACCAAACTTTTCGTAGAACGACCTTACTCCCGCTGGATTGACGGTAGCTACGAATCCGATCAACAGCAGGGCGATCGCGAACGTGAATTCGACGATGAGCTTCATGGCCCGCTAACGTTCGAGTTGAGCTGAATGGACTGCGCACCAGGCCTAAGAGCGCTGGACATTGCCGCTCCAACGATTTGTTGGCGGAGCACGCAGCGCGGCGCCGACTTAGTTCTTGAACAGAGTTTTATAATTCAATATTACGTAATTCGCTTAGTGTCAAATCTGAATTTTGGTTGCCACAAAAAACGGCCAAAATCCTGTCCATAATGCTCTATTTGTTATTGGAGGAATTCAATTGAAAACAAAATCGAGTTATGCATGAGTTTGAAAAGCCTCCCCGCCAATACAGATTACGACCCAGAAAGAAGAAAGCTCTATTGCCCGCTACGGACGAAGGTGCTCTCAAAAAAAGGAATTCGGGTTGAAATTTTCCCTGGAACCTCTTAATATGAATCCCACCAATTCTCTAGGAGGTGCCACCTTGAAGATAGAACAAGCCAAACGGGTAAAACAGATCCCCCCCTACGTTTTCGCGGAGATCGACAGGAAAAAGACGGAGTTGAGGGAAAAGGGAATGGACCTCATCGATTTGGGAATAGGGGACCCCGATATTCCCACTCCCAAGAGGATCATCGACCGATTGACGGAGGCGGCACAAGACGCGGAGAATCACCGCTATCCATCGTACGTGGGCATGCTGGATTTCCGACAGGCGGTGGCGGATTGGTATAAGAAACGGTTTCAAGTCTCCCTCGATCCGCGCACGGAGGTCCTTACCCTCATTGGCTCCAAGGAGGGAATCGCGCATATTCCCCTGGCTTTTGTGGATCCGGGGGAGTACGTTCTGGTTTCCGATCCGGGTTATCCCGTCTACCGGGTGTCAACGATTTTCGCAGGAGGTACCCCACATTCTATGCCCCTGGTGAGGGAAAATCAATTTCTCCCCGACCTCTCCAAAATACCCCCACAGATTGCGGAAAAGGCCAAACTCATGTTTATCAATTACCCCAACAACCCAACGGCCGCCGTGGCGGAAAGGCCTTTTTTCGAGGAGGTAGTGGAGTTCGCCACGAAATATGAAATTATCATCTGCCACGACGCGGCCTATTCGGAAATCGCCTTTGACGGATACCGACCCATGAGCCTCATGGAGGTCAATGGCGCCCGAGACGTTGCCATTGAGTTTCACTCCCTCTCAAAAACCTTCAACATGACCGGGTGGCGCATTGGATTCGCGGTGGGTAACCGAGAAGTCGTGGGCGGCCTGGGCAGGATCAAGACCAATATCGATTCGGGCGCCTTCCAGGCCGTCCAGCTTGCGGGAATCGAAGCCCTCAACGGATACGGAACCGAAACCGATGAAATCATCAGCATTTACACGGCGAGAAGGAACCTCCTGGTGAAAGGGCTTCGTGCCGCGGGTTTAGAGGTCGAATCCCCGAAGGCAACCTTCTACCTCTGGGTGAAGGTCCCCAACAAATATACCTCGGCGGAGTTTGCCACCCTTCTCATGGAAAAATCGGGCATTGTCGGTACCCCTGGGAACGGTTTCGGCGATGCCGGTGAGGGCTACATACGATTTGCATTGACGGTTGGAGAGGATCGCATACGGGAGGCCGAAGACCGATTGAAGGAACTGAAGGTCTAAGGCATCCCCTAAGTCAGGACAATCTCAAGGAAGGCTTATTTTCGGTCGAGTATCACCTTGATCTGCTGAATGGCCCGGTCGGTACTCTCCAGAATTTCAAAGGTAACCGCTTCACAGCGTATTTTCTCACCTTTTGAAGGTATTCGCCCCGTTAAGCTCATGATGAAGCCGGCTATGGTTTCGTAATCCCCTTCGGGCAGCGCCAGTTCGAGTTCCTCATTGACCTTGTCGAGATCCTTTGACCCCTCCATGGTGATTCCCCCCGGTTCACCTTCGGGTTGTTCCGGTTGTTCCATTTCGGGTTCATCGTGTTCATCCTCGATCTCACCCACGATCTCCTCAATGAGGTCCTCCAGCGTGACGATTCCCGAAACCCCTCCATACTCATCCACCACCACCGCTAGGTGTTCTCCCCTGGCCTTCAGGTCCAACAGGAGATCGGCGATGCTCTTGGTCTCCGGAACGATAAGTACCTGGTTCATCAGGTTTTTTACCGGGGTACTCGGGCTTTTCCCCAAGAGGTCACCGACGTTGACGTAACCTATGATGTTATCAACCCTCTCCTCGTAGATGGGAAGGCGAGAGTGACCCCGTTCGCTGATCACCTTGAGGGCACTGGCCACCTTCTCACCCACATCGATGGCCTCCACAGCCACCAGCGGAACCATGACCGATTTGACCGCCGTTTCCCTGAACTCGAAGATGTGATCAATCATATCCTGCTCGTGTTTTTCCAGAACACCCAGCCGTCCGCTCTCCGACATCAGCAACTGCAGCTCTTCCCGCGTGACGAAGGGGTTCTTGGGGGTGATATCCCCCATCAGAGCCATCAGCTTCCTGGGGAGGTAAATGGAAAGGATCACCAGGGGATAAAAGAGATAGGAAAAGAACCTGAGGAGACGCCCGATCCGAAGGGTAATGGCATCCGCATGCCGATAGAAGTAGGCCTTGGGAATGGCCTCGCTGAAAACCAAAACGACCGGAGTCATTACCACGGTAGCAACGATTCCATCCAAGCCTTCATGATTTCGAAGGAGGATCCCCGCGTAAGCCGCCGCCATTACCACGCCCAGGACGATGAAGATATTGGTGCCGACCAGGGTCGTCGCGAGGACTCGCTCCGGCTTGACCAAGAGCTTCTCGACGATCTGGGCGTTTCTGTCACGGCCTTTTGCCAGGTGGCGAATCCGAATCCGGTTGCACGAGACAAATGCCGTCTCGGCACCGGAAAAGAAGGCGGCACAGATGATACATAGGATGATGACGAGACCGTAGATCATCTAGGTTCGCCCCCTAACGCCTGATCTCCCCTTGGTTACCTGCATCCTGACGATTCGCCTCGGCTCGACTTCCAAGGCTTCGAACTCCAAATCTCCGATTCGTACTTTTTCCTTGACCTTGGGTATCCTGCCCAGTTGATTTATTACGTATCCACCAATACTCTGGGCTTGATCATCCCTCAGGCTCGTTCTCATCTGTTGGTTGAAGTCTTCCAACTCCATGGCCGCTTCGACCACAATCCGATCCCGAGAAACCTTCTTATACGCCGCCCAGGCCTCTCGTTTCTTATCGGCTATCTTCCCCACAATCTCCTCCAGGAGATCATCCATGGTAATCACCCCGCATACGACCCCGTACTCGTCGATAACCACGGCAAAATGTTGTCGTTTGGATTGGAATTCACGGAAGAGGTCATCGATCTTCTTCGTCTCCGGAATGAAATAGACGGGTCGAAGGTAATCCCTCAACGACTCCCCTTTCGGTTGAAGGAGAAAATCCTTTATGTGCAGGAGGCCGACAATGGTATCCTCATTTCCCTCGCATACGGGGACTCTGGAATAACCTTTCCGCTTGAAAAATCGCAGAGCTCTATCAATAGGGGTATTTACCCCTATGCTGACCATTCTCATCCTCGGGGTCATGACCTGCTCCACCCGCTTATCCCCGAAGGAAATAACTTTCTCTATCAGGTCCCTTTCCAACCGGTGAACTTCCCCTTCGGAGTAGCCGATGTCCAACGCCGTTTTTAGTTCCTCCTCCGTTGCTCCTTGTGCAGGAATAGGTTTATGAGGCATGGGACCCACAAAGAGATCCGTAATCCATCGGAGGGCCCTTCGGGCAGGGCTAATAATCGTGGAAAAAATGTTTAAGGGGACGACGACCAATGGGGCGATCTGTACCGGCCATTCCACAGCAATGATCTTGGGCATGATTTCGCCGAAAAAGAGGATCAGGAGGGTCACGGCCAATACCGCCACAAACAATGCCGTGCCACCGGAGAAGAGATATGAGGTGATATTTTCACCAAGACTGGAGGAGGCGACGTTGACAAGCATATTCCCAAAGAGGATGGTGGCAAGGAGTCGGTGAGGATTGGAGAGCATCTTGGCCACCAGCCCCTTGGAGGAGGAACGGCTTGCGGCCATTTGCCTCACTTTGAGCCTGTTTAAGCTGAACAGGGCCGTCTCCGAGCCCGAGAAAAAGGCGGAAAAACAGAGCAATATGGCCAAGCCGATGAGCTTGATCGTCATGGAGGGGGATCTCCCATATACTCATACATAATTCTGTAACCAAAGTCCTTGTTTGTCAACAAACTCCTCCGAGGTCGCTAAAAAGGTCCTCTTCGCAGCTCAAAAATATTTTTCCGACTACTCTAAAAGAAGGTGATAGGCGAAATCATTTTGCTTTTCCTCCCACCACGATCTCGGGGATTCTCAAGGTGGGCTGCCCGCTGGCTACGGGGACGCCCTGGCCTTCTTTCCCACAGGTCCCAATGGTGAATCCGAGGTCATCTCCCACCATATCGATCTGCTTGAGGATATCCGGCCCGTTTCCCGTCAGAGTGGCCCCCCTCACCGGGTCTCCAACCTGCCCATTGGCGATCAGATACCCTTCGCTCACCTCGAAGACAAAGTTTCCGTTGACGGTGTCCACCTGGCCCCCGCCCATCTTCTTCACGAAGAGTCCCTTATGAGTGGATCGGATGATCTCCCCGGGATTGAAGGACCCAGGGGCTATGAAGGTATTGGTCATTCTCGGAACGGGCTTGTAATGGTAGGATTCTCTTCGCCCGTTTCCCGTGGACTGAACCCCTCCCTTTCCCGCCGTAAGCCGATCGGAGAGATAACCCTTAAGTACCCCCTTGTCCACCAGGGTTGTCCTCTGGGAAGGGGTTCCCTCGTCATCGAAACAGAAGGATCCCCTTTTTTGGGGAAGGGTAGAATCGTCTACGACGGTGACCAAGGGAGAGGCCATCTCTTCCCCGACCCGATCCGCATAGACCGATAGGCCCTGCTGGACCAGGTCAGCTTCCAGGCCATGGCCGATGGCCTCGTGAATCATGGTCCCACCCGCCTCGCTGGAGAGGACCACCGGCATCCTTCCCATGGGAGCCTCCCTTGCCTCCAGCATCAGCAGGGATCGGTTCGCGGCGATATCAGCCACGTGTTCCGGGGAATATGCATCGAAGAGCTCGAATCCAATGCTCCCGCCGGCGGGCTCATATCCCGTTTGGGTAATATCATCCTGAACCGAGACGACCTGAACGAGAAAGATGGTTCCAATCCGATTGTCCTCAACGAAAACGTCCTTTGAATTGGCCACCGTCACCCTCTGATTGTAATCCCTGTAGACGACCTTCACCTGTCTCACCCTTTGATCCCTTGAACGGGCCCTTTGATTGCCCCTCTCCACCATGGAGACCTTCTGGGACATGGGAATACCATCTGGCAGGAGGCGGATTTCAAGGCCCGACGAAGAAAGTTTCGTGGCCAATTGGATATCAACTGGCTCCGCTTTAGCCCCCACGGCACTGCTCACCGAACTGGCCAATTCCTCGAGGTCTTCCTGGGAAAGTGCATTACAGTACCCATATGAAGTCTTGTGATCGAAGATCACCCGTAGACCCACCCCAGCATCCGTTCCCGTAATTATCCGCTCAATCCGATCATCCTCACAGACGATGGAGCACGTGCTCGTCTTTTCGAGGAAAAGCTCGGCAAAGTCCCCACCGTTTTTTAGGGCTTGCGTCAATATCTTGGAAAAGTCGAGTTCCGCAATCATCGGGACACCTCGTAATTCGTTGATGGGTATTCGATTCGGTCGATGGGTATCTCATCCCCGAGTCCCTTCAAGACCATTTCCATGTCCTTTTCCAAACCCGGTGGAACCATCACCTCCACTATTCCGCTCCGGGGATCGATGGTCCTGAGCACCCCAAGCCCTTCATAGGACTCCAGGATGAATTTCATGTAGGCAATATCCCTTCGATTAACCTTGAAATACCACTGAACGGTATCCATCTCCCCTCAACTCAGCCGCCTTTCCCCTGTCAGGACGCCCCGTACATCTCCGACGAGAACCACATCCTCTATGGCGCCCTCTATGGGCACGAGATTCTTGGAAGCCCAACCTTCTATCTTCCCCGTCCTCGATCTCGTGATCTCCTTGTCCAAGAATAGGGTAACGTAATATTCCCTATCCCTGTTATTTCCTTCTTCATGGCGTCTTCGTGTTTCTTCCTTTGTCGCAATCTCCACATCAATGGTGGAGATTCCGCCCTTGGGAATAGTCCTTACCCGATATCGCTTGCCCCGTTGGATCTCCCCATACACTCCCTGGCGGAAATTATAAAAAGCTGTTAAGAAGTCATCATATACAACCCCATCGGGGATTTCTTCCTCACTTCGGATAAAGAGCCCTCTTCGATTCATCCTCCTCTTGATTAGCTTTCTTGCTCCATAATCGAAAAAGGTAATCTTTTTTCGCACCTTTTCCCCAATCACAATATCCTCTTCGAACCGAAGGGGCCTAAACCTCTTTCCCCCATCGATTACCTCCATATACGAAGTGTAGCTATCCCGCCGATAACGAGTCAGCCACCCAATGAGCCCCGAGGTCTCTCCCTCCAGAGTAGCCCTGTAAACCTGGTTCCCCTTAGCCTTCTCGAATACGACCCGCCCCATGGCTGCGGGGTTAAACCATAGAAAACGTAATTGATACCGAAGCTCCTCCCCCCGGAAATAGGAAGCGATGTCTTTCTCCCCCCTGGCTTTCGGCTCAATCAAGGCGAGGTGCCCATGGTGGATGAAATTCATGCCATCTATGGGACGAAGAAGGGGAAGGATAGCTCCCAGAAAGAAGCCCCTTAGGAAAGTCCTTCTTGAGAAGCGACTCATTTCTTCCCTCCTCCTAGGACCCCGATTGGGAAACACTCCGCGAGAGTAAGGCGCATCCGATGGCACCGTTGAATTCGGGGCGCTTTGGGACGATGACTGGGACGTGAACGGAGTGCTCAAGGAGTTTCGTAATAGCCCTGTTCTTCGCAACGCCTCCGGAAACGACGATATTTTGACGGGGAAATCGGTTGATCAAGGGAAGCACGCGCCTTACCACCGAAAAGTTTACCCCTGCACAGATTCTGGGAATTGGGAACCCCTCGGTAATCTTGCCGATCATCTCGGATTCTCCAAAGATGGCACAGGTTGCATCGAGCTCGATGGGATCGCTGTACTGGTCCCCTAAGTCCCTGAGGGATACGGCGAGAACCCTCGCCATATTCTCCAAGTACCTCCCGCTTCCCGCGGCGCATTTATCATTCATGAGGAAATCCCTGACCTTTCTCCCCTCCACATAGGCCACCTTGGTATCCTGCCCCCCTAAGTCGACGAGGGTAAAATCCCCTAATCCGGTCTGGAATATTGCCCCCTGGGTATGGGCCTGGATTTCCGTGACGTTGTTTCCCCCCGAGAGGTTGATATTGTTTCGACCATACCCCGTGACGGATATCCTTGCACGAGGATCGATGGGCAGATCAAGTCGATTAAACTGAACCCGAAGCTTTCCCTCCCTTATCGTGCCATACCGCTTATAGAAGGGGAGAGTATCGAAACTCCTGGTTCTTACGATCCCACTTCCTTCCATCAGGACAATCTTTACCCTTCGGCTTCCCAAATCGATTCCGACATTCATGGCGAATCATGCCCCTCCTGCTTCCCCTTCACCATTTCGATGAAACTCTCGATCCTGACCTTTGTCCGGGCATCCAAAGAAGTGGGCTTATCCCCCTCTATCGTCAATATCGGCAGATCAATCTCGTAACGGAGTATCAAATCCTCTATCTGCCTGAAACAGAAGGATTGGACGTAATGGATTATCCCAACAATTCGTCTTCGTTGTACCTCCCCCCGGATATCCCTTAGCCGGGAAAAGATATCATAGGGGTAGGTGTATCTTAGGTACTGTTCCAGGAGGGTAGTCGTTCGGTAGGGCATGCTGAACTGCCGCTGGGTTTCATTGAATACCACCCGAGCACCCAACGCCTCGATGAAGGAGTAGAGATCATCATATATGGGAGGGACCCCCACATACCCCAATGCAATCTCTGTATCGAACCTATCCCGGCCCTTCACCTCCTTGAGAAAATCTTCCACCTCTTTTTCGAAGGCTTCAAAGTCTCCCTTCATATCGCTTGCATTCACCAAGAAGTAATGGTTTTCAAATCCGCTTACAGTGCCTGCCTGCCAGGTTAATCGATCGATCAATGTCAGCCTTTCCCTTATCTTGTCCAACCTCATCTTAACACGCCCGGTAGCGGCCTCCGTGACGCCGAAGTGGTCCATCATCTTCTTAATCTGAAGATGAAGCAGTTCCTCATCCCGATCATAGGGGTAGGAAAAGGGAAAGATCTTAACCCCCTTCAATTGGAGAGTTTCCATCAGGGCCTGGGTATTACTGCAATCGCCCTGGGTGACGGCGATGACCTCATCCAAATCCGACCTCTTGGTCACCGCGTAAATCCCCTTTATCCAACCGCAAATATTCCGCGGGAATCCCTCCAGCTCAGCTTCCTCGACCAAGGCTTTTTTTTCGGGATGGGTGATGAAGACGTTGTTGAGGTCTATGGGTGTTTCTCTTGCGGCGAATAGAATCTCTAGGGGGATGGTCGTTGTGAATCCGATTCTGCCCACCTTGGCGCTGGTCCTCAATATAGCCAACGAACCTACTGAATAATTTCACTATACACCAAACCATGTGGGATGGCAATCCCCATGACGGTCCTCCGTACATATGGCCTTACGGATGAATTATTTTGGGGGAAAACCCCCATTCGCTCGAAAGTTCCCCGCTCTTCCTTCCCGCCCCTCATCGAGTCAGGAGAGGACGGAATACCTGTCTAACCGCTCATGCTCAGGGACAATGGAATTCCCCAGCAACCCGGTAACTTCCCATTCCCCAATTGACGGTTGAAGTGAACTATGGTAAATAATCAGTATGTTTACGCTATCGAAAGAGAAATATCTTATCTTTTTCCTTCCCCTTCTGGTACTGTCCTGTTCTCAGATGGGAAAGGGGGTGAAACCCAAAGGCCGCGTGGGAGACTCCCCTGTACTCTCCGAGAGGGACCCAAAAGCCTCCCTTGCCTATCACCATTACATCCTCGCTCAATTGAAAGGGCATGAAGGGAACCTGGAGGGAACCATAGATGAATTGAGGAGGGCCCTTGCTTACGACTCAGGATCAGCTTTTCTTCATGTCGAACTGGCCCGCCTGTACATCAGGAAAGGGCTGACCACTGAAGCTATTGCGGAGTGCGAAGAAGCCCTTACCATTGATAAGAACTTCGTCCCAGCCCATGTTGTACTCGGTGGTCTTTACTCCACCCTTAAGAAGAACTCAAGTGCCATCGAACACTACCAGGAAGCTTTGAGGATCGACCCCAAAAACCAGCAGGCATATATCTACCTCGGTTCATTATATCGGGAATCTCAGCAATACGATAAAGCTATTGAGGTCTTGAAGAGATTGATCGATGAGTCCCCAAACAATATCATGGGGTTCTATTACCTGGGGAGAATCCACGCAGAGATGAAGAGGTTCGACGAAAGCATCGGCTACTATGAGCGGGCTCTCTCCGTCAAACCCGATTTCATATCGGGTTTAATCGACCTCGGAACCATTTATGAGATCCAGAAAAAGCCGGAAATGGCCATTGAGACCTACCAAAAGGTTCTAAAGATCGATTCCGAAAACAGGGCGGCCCGTGAGCGACTCGGCCAGCTGTATGTTAAGGGGAACCAATGGGAAGATGCCTTAAATCAATACCGGGAGATTCAAAAATTTGATTCCGAGGACTTGGACATTAGGGTTAAGATGGGGCTCGTCTATTTCGAACAGGGCAATTACGATGATGCCATTTTGGAATTCAGTTTCGTCCTGGCGTCCAATCCAAAAAATGATAAGGTGAGGTTCTATCTCGCAACGGCTTATCTGAAGAGGGAAAACCATGAGCAGGCTATAACCGAGTATATGAAGATTTCCACAGAATCGACCCTCTATGTCGATTCGAGGGAGAATGCCGCTCTCATCCTCGAAGATCTGGGAAAATTGGATGAGGCTATCGATCTCCTGGATAGATCGATTCAGATCAAGCCCAAGGAGATTGGGCTCTATCTATTGCTCTCCTCTTTCTATGAAAGAGGAAAACAGGTGGAAAAGGCCCTCGAAGTGGTAACAAGAGCCCATCAGCTCGATGAGAAGAACACGGATCTCCTTTTTCGGATGGGGATCCTTTACGACAAACTGGGTAAACTTGAGGAGATGGTGCGGCGCATGAGGGAAGTGATCACATTAAACCCCGAACATGCCGACGCTTTGAACTACCTCGGCTACACCTTCGCAGACAAGGGAATCCATCTAGATGAGGCTCTGGAATTGGTCCAGAAGGCCCTCACATTGAAACCCGAAAGTGGTTATATTACCGATAGCTTGGGCTGGGTATATTACCGGAAGGGGGAGTATGAAAAGGCCATTAGAGAATTGGAAAAGGCTATCGAATTGACCCCCGATGATCCTATCATTAGGGAACACCTAGGGGACAGTTACCTCAAGGTCAACCTGGCCGAAAAGGCCCTGGAGCTTTACGAAAAGGCACTGCAACTAAAACCCAAGGAGGATCAGTTAAACCGCTTGAGGAAAAAGATCAAGGAGATCAAGACGAAAAAGGGAGAGGCTCCTTGAAAGCACTCCTTTTGAGAGGGGGATTGTTGATCTTCTGCCTCTCATTCCTCTCGAGCTGTGCATCGCTGTGGCCGGGAAGGGTCCCGAGGGAAATCCTCTCCTCCGGTGATCTTCTCCAACGGGTAGAGGCAAGAAATCGGCGAATCCAGTCCATGAGGGCCATAGTGAGGGCCACGATCAACCTCGGAGAACAACACTTCAGGCTGGAAGAGCTCATCATCGTCAGGAAACCCGCTTCACTGAGGGTAGAAGCCCTCAGCCCCATCGGGCAACCCCTGCTCTATTTGACAACGGACGGCGAAGTTTTCGAAATCCTCATCCCCAACGAAAATCGTTTTTATCGAGGGACATCGCCCTTGAAACACCTTCTTGCCTTTTTCCCCTTCTGCCAGGGGATAAGGGAGATTATTCCAATGATGGTGGGGGAGGTGAGTTGGGCGGATGATGAGCACCTTGCTATCCACTATAGTCAAGGGGATAGGCTCTATATTATAGAGGAAGATATCTCAGAAGGGTCAAGGCGGATACTTTGGATAAACCCCTTCCATTTTGCCCTGGTTAGAGCCGCTGAGCTTGATCATCAGCAAAATCCGCAATGGGAAGCCCTGTTTTCGAGTTTCAGGAAAAGGGAAGGCATCCTCTTTCCCACGGACATCGAATTCCGGAACTACGGGTCGGGGAGTAGGATGAAAATGCATCTCTTAGAATGGGAAATTAACCCCTCATTGGGGGAAGGGATATTTCGCTTGGATACGCCGAAAGGGGTGGAGATTATCGAAATGAAATGAAGGGGGCTGGATTCTAACCCCCGGCCACGGGCGGAAAGACGGACAATACGTCCCCCCGTTTTAGGATTTGTTCGAGGTTGCCATGAACCCCGTTAACCAAGATGATTTTGGGGATTTCACCGGGAATTTTCAACTTTTTCAGGATATCCCTTACCGTATTGCTGGAGTTGACCGTGAGCTTGCAGGAGAATTGGCTGCTTCCCTTGGGTAGATAATCCCTCAATGTAGCGAATAGCCTGACCTCGATTTCCATAGCCTTCACAATTTTATCCCTCGTGGGGAGTTGTCTGGATATTATAATCCTCACCATCCAAGATACGCAAAGAGAGGATTGGATCACATCAGGGGCTTACCAAGCCCTTCTCACCTCCACGTTTCAACATTATCCGTCGATTCTACAATGACAAAGGCCCTGTCGTTATTGCTCTCCTTATCGGCGGGGAAGATGAAAAAACCTTTCCTTTGCGGTGCATACCCATGGGTCGTTCCGTACATCACCTCCCCATCGGAAAAAGCAACCTTAACCTTCAATCCGGGAACATTTTTAAGGGTTTCTACGCCGAAGTCACCGGTGCTTCGATGGTCCTTATTTCCCTCGAAGGTCTTAACGAAAAAGACCGCCTTCAGGAGAGAGGTGGATACCTCAATGACCTCTTCCCCAGGCTGGGTTTCGGTGACATGGAAGATCTCCTTGTTGGGATTAAAATCGTGCGTATACCCCTTTATCATCCTCCCGTCTCGAAACCGAACGACAACCTTATTTTCTATCTTCAGCATAGTGCCCCCCCATCTTGCATTAGGGCTCAATTTTTACTCTAACGGATTATTCCCGAAATATCAACTTATTAATGTTTGCAATTTCCCGTGTTTCCGGAGAAGAGGACAAAACCGAAACCCTATGCTCTGCTCTCATCCAGTTTTGCCACTTCCTAATGACGGTCACTTCCTCTCCGTTTCGAAACCCGGCCAAGGACAACTGTCGCTTCCTCCCTATGCCGCTCCCTCTCGGGGAGAGCAAAGGGGTGCAGATTTCTATGGAAATGATTTCCGTCTTCAATTGGATTTTGGGAATAGTCCTGTGGTTCTTATCAATAGTCAACCTCATGAAATACCAGGTGGCAAGGAAATAATCTTGAAAGAAGGGGACAGGGAAGTCTTGTTGCCGATTACCATGGGTGGATAAGTGAAACGCCTCGTGATCCAATTTGATCCCAAAAAACTCATCCCACTACTCATGTCTTAGTGCAACAATAGGATCCACCTCCGCAGCACGGGCAGCCGGATAAAGACCGAAAATGACACCGATACCGGCGCTGATAAAAAGGGGAACCATGATGC
>JAQYWG010000004.1 GCA_030145085.1 Thermodesulfobacteriota bacterium | reverse complement strand
TCGGTGAGCTCGCTTTTCGTTTAGGAATCTGAAGGAGGAAAGGATGCCCAGACCGAAGCTATTGGCCAAATTACGAACCCAATTTGGGAAGGAGGCTTCAAGAAAGCTACGCCGGAAGGGGCTGGTACCAGCTATCTGTTATGGCCCCCGGACGGACCCGGTTCCCCTTACCCTAGATACGAAGGAGTTGATGAAAACCATTCACTTGGGAGAGAACGTGCTCATTGACCTGATGATTCAAAACGGAAAGAAAGCGGCCCAGAAGGTGGTAGTGGTTAGGGATTTGCAGCTCGATCCCCTTAAGGATCAATGTATCCATGCCGATCTATTCGAGGTAGTGATGGATGAGGAAATTAGCGTGGAGGTACCCATCGTTCTTGTGGGGAAACCCGAAGGGGTTAAGATGGGGGGCGTCATGGAGCAGATAACGAGGGAAATTACGGTGGAGTGTCTTCCCGCTGATATTCCGCAAAACATAGAGGTAGATGTCTCTCATCTGGATATAGGGGATACAATTCATATCGGCGATATCGGGCTGGAGAAGGGAAAGATCCTGGTCGATTCTGCCACCACCCTTGCCACCGTAGTACCACCTACGGTGGAGAAGGTGGTCGTTGAAGAGGAGGCCGAGGAAGAGGTGGCCGAAGCCGAGGAGGTCGAGGAGGTTGCAGAAGAGGCAGGGGTAGAGGGAGAGAAGGAGTAGGAAGACAAGGGAAAGCAGGTCTTTTGGTGAATTTGATCGTTGGTTTAGGAAACCCAGGGAGGAGATATCGGTTCACCCGACATAATACGGGTTTTCTGGTCATCGATGAATTGGCGAGAAGAAATGGAATCGACCTGGAGGAGAGGAGATACAAAACCCGTTTCGGCAGAGGACTAATCAAGGAACACGAGGCCATTTTGGCCAAGCCATTGATCTTCATGAACCTGAGCGGATTGGCAGTGGGCAGCATCATGGAGGTTTTTCATTTGGAAGAGAAGGATTTGATCGTGATTCACGATGATGTGGATATCGATTTCGGAGGGATAAAGATAAGGCAAGGTGGCGGACACGGGGGTCATAAGGGGATCGAGTCAATCCAGGACCTCTTAGGGGGTTCGGGATTTGTCCGGATCAAGGTCGGAATCGGAAAGCCCAAGGGATATCCCAATCTCAGCGATTACGTCTTGGAACCCTTTAGCGATGATGAGAAAATTCCGCTGGGGGAAATCATCGCCCGTGCCGCCGAATCGGTGGAGACGCTTCTCTGTGATGGAGTACAGAGGGCCATGTCCCGATTCAATTAGCCTTTTTTTGTGAAAAAATTAACAACAAGGAGGAGTAAGATGGATGAGATGTTTATTGCAGTTATCTCGGGAATCTTGGGGTTGATTTTCGCGTTCTTTCTCGTCCTCTACGTCTTGAAGAACGATGAGGGATCGGAGAAGATGAGAGAGATTTCCGCTGCGATACAAGAAGGTGCAACGGCCTTTTTGGGACGGGAGTATCGAATTTTGGCCCTTTTTGTGGTGGCTGTGGCCATAATCTTGGGGTTCATTCCGAGCCTGGGTTGGCTGGTTTCTCTTTCCTTCGTCTTCGGAGCTATCTGCTCGGCCCTTGCGGGATACATCGGGATGAATATAGCCATCCGCTCCAACGCTCGCACGGCCACTGCCGCCCAAAAGAGCCTAAACCATGGGCTTCGGGTCTCCTTCCGAAGTGGAGGTGTGATGGGGATGTGTGTCGTCAGCATCGGCATTCTTGGCCTCAGCGCCCTTTACTTCGTCTTCGGAAGTCGACCGGATTTTATGACCATCCTCCCAGGCTTCGGGTTCGGGGCCTCTTCGGTTGCTATCTTTGCCAGGGTGGGGGGAGGCATTTATACCAAGGCGGCCGATGTGGGGGCGGACTTAGTGGGAAAAGTGGAAAAGGGAATCCCCGAGGATGACCCAAGAAATGCTGCCGTTATAGCGGATTTCGTGGGGGATAATGTGGGGGATGTGGCCGGGATGGGAGCTGATCTCTTCGAATCCTATGTCGATTCCATCATCGCAACCATCACCCTGGCCATGATTGCCATACTGCCCAGCATCAAAGGCGGCATGCCCTTAGTTCCGGATGAGAGGGTGGCATGGTATCTGCCAATGCTGGTGGCTTCCGGTGGAATCGTCGCATCCATCATCGGGGCCTTCCTGGTCCGAGTGGGGGATAAACCAGAAATGGAGGCCCTGCTTACGGCGCTTCGTCGTGGTACCTTCTCGGCCTCTATTCTCACCGCCATCTTCTCATACCTGGCTGTCTACGTTCTCAAGGCCGATTTGGGAATCTTCTATGCCATACTCGCTGGATTGGTTGCCGGAGTCCTCATTGGGGAGAGCACCAACTACTATACCTCCTACGCCTATTCTCCGACTAGACATGTCTCGGAGGCCTCATTAACGGGGGCTGGGACGACGGTGGTGAGGGGATTTGCCAACGGCCTCATGAGTACTTTCGCCCCCATTATTCTGGTGGGTATCGCCATCCTCGTTGCCCACCGTTTTGCGGATGTTTACGGTGTAGCCATTGCCGGTATTGGAATGCTTTCCACGTTGGGAATTACCCTGGCCACCGATGCCTATGGGCCGGTGGCCGACAACTCGGGGGGGATCGTTGAAATGTCGGGGCTTCCGGCGGAGATCAGGGAGCGAACCGATGCCCTCGATTCGCTGGGAAATACGACGGCGGCAACGGGTAAAGGATTCGCCATCGGTGCAGCGGCACTGACAGCCCTTGCCTTAATGTTGTCTTATTCCAATGCCGCGGGAATCAAGGTGTCCGAGATCAGCCTTTTGGATGTCAGGGTAATCGTGGGGCTTTTCATCGGTGCTATGTTGCCCGCCATTTTCTGTTCCATGACGCTGACGGCCGTCGGTCGGACTTCCTTTGCGATCATCAACGAGGTTCGCCGGCAATTCAGCGAAATTGCCGGGTTAATGGAGGGGAAGGCGAAGCCCGAATACGGGAAGTGTGTTGATATCTGTACCAAGGCAGCCCTCAAGGAGATGTTGGCCCCGGGATTGATGACCGTGGTTGCACCTATTATCGTCGGTTTTATCCTTGGCCCGCTGGCCCTTGGGGGATTTTTGGTGGGAGCCATCGCTAGTGGATTTATCCTGGCTATCACCATGGCAAACGCTGGGGGGTCTTGGGACAATGCGAAAAAGTGGATAGAGAAGGGAAATTTCGGGGGCAAAGGGTCCGAGGCTCACAAGGCAGGGGTTGTGGGCGATACCGTTGGAGACCCGATGAAGGATACCTCGGGCCCCTCCTTGAATATCATGATTAAACTCATGTCTATCATTGCGCTGGTGTTCGCACCGGTCTTAGCGAAATTTCCTGGGCTCCTGTGATATCGGTGGGTTTACTCGCCTCGTTCGATGTCCATGAACAGCTTCCCTTTGCTAAAGATCCTCAAGCCACCGGTGGATTCGGAGATGACGAGGGCGATGGCCTGAGTTACGTTGGTAATCCCCGCCGCTGCCAGATGTCGGCTCCCCAGACCCATGGGCATCTCAATTTTTTCCCCGGAGGCATCGAGGTGCCTTCCGGCGGCCAGGATTACTCCGTCCTCCCTGATGATGAAGGCGCCATCAATGGTTGAAAACTCCTTAACGGTATCTTTAAGCTTGGGGTCGAGGATGTTCTTTTCGTCTTCGGGATAACCCTTGAAGGGATTGATGACCATCTGGTGGGAGAACCTGAGGACCTCTTCGTGATCCCCTAACACGAAGAGGGAGCCCACGGGTCTGCCCTCCCTGCCCTCGGTTGATAGTTCAAGGGCGATATCGAGGATTCTATCGAATACCTCGGGCTTGACGACCTCGGAAACGACGGGAAGGTCCGTCGTGGATAATATTTCGAGCTCCTTTCCTATCTCCAAGATGATGAGGGTGTCGAGAATACCGAACTTGGAGATTCCCGATAGGCACACCAGTTTATCCCCCCTCTGGATGATTCCGGAGGAGAGACCTTCTATGACGGCAACCTTTATCTGACTCGTTCGGCTGAGTTCGAATTGGGGAACTTTGACCAGGTTGTTAATGATAGGCAAGGCCTCTTGATAGGTGGATTCGTCTTTGACCACGCCGATGACGTCAGTTTTGGCGGCTTGAGTCATCTTAATGAGGGCCTCGTAATCCTCACAGACATCTACGTAGACCAAAATGGCCTTTGCCTTTGTCCGTTTGGCAATGGTGCAGGCAATTTCGAGCATCATCCTGTTTTCCTTCCTCATCTACTCCCCCTCTGCCTTGGCTAAAAGGATCCTCGATACCCTTTGATATTCTTTCGCCCCACATTTTTGTTTCGCACTGATGCGGATTATATTATAATAACTATGCGAAAACAATATATTTCCACCAGGGTCTCCTGAGTTTCTGGAGAACATAGTCGTCCATGAGCGTAGTCTGCTGGAGAACTGAGATACCCATCGAGGGTGAGCGAAAGGGAATTTGGGCAACAGACCCCGAAGCATTGGATCGTAGAGACAAGTGCGTTCGCTTAGGAAAAATAGAATTTGCTGCTCGTGCCGAAGTCCCCAAAAGTCCATCAGCGAACGTATGAATTGGAGGACTGAGGCCAAGATAGCTGAAGGGGGTGCAAATGGGGTTTCGGTGTGGCATTGTGGGTTTTCCAAATGTGGGAAAGTCTACCATCTTTAACGGGCTGACCTTCGCGGGAGCTGAAGTGGCGGCGTATCGATTTACAACCATCGAGCCCAATATTGGTGTTGTTCCCGTTCCGGACAAACGACTGGGCCAAATTGCCGATCTCATCCATCCCAAAAAGGTGATTCCGACCACATTGGAATTCCTCGATATTGCTGGATTGGTGAAGGGGGCCAGCAAGGGGGAGGGCCTGGGAAATCAGTTCCTCGGCCACATCCGCAATGTGGACGCAATAGCCCATATCGTTCGGTGTTTCGATAATGAAAATGTCTCCCATGAATATGGTTCCATCGACCCCAGAAGGGATATCGAGGTGGTAGAAACGGAGCTCATATTGGGCGACCTGCAGGTTGTGGAGAAACGTATGGCTAAGGTGGGGAGGTTAGTAAAAGTCGGCGGGAAGAAAGAAGCGGAAGAGTTGGAGACTTATGGTGAGGTTTTGGAGATTTTCAACCGAGGGGGAAAGACCATTGACCTGAAATATGAAGGCAGTAGGAAGGCCATCTTCGATGACCTTTGCCTTCTCATGGCCAAGCCAATTTTCTATGTGGCCAACGTGGATGAAGCTCAGCTCAAAGGAGATGGTCACTATGTTCAGGAGGTGAGGAAGCTCGCTGAGGTGCAGGGAAGCCAGGTGGTTGTTATTTGTGGGGATTTGGAATCGGAGATCGCTCAACTGGACGAGGGAGATAGGGATGCGTTTCGGGAGAGTTTGGGCCTTGAAACCTCGGGCCTTGATCAATTGATCAAGGTAGGCTATGAGGTCCTGAACCTGATAACCTTTTTCACCACTGTCAGCGATGAATTGAGGGCATGGACGGTGGTAAAAGGCACCCAATCTCCCAAGGCCGCGGGGAAGATTCATTCGGATATGGAAAGGGGCTTTATACGGGCAGAGGTGGTTTCCTTTGAGGATTTCATCCGGTGTGGTTCAGAACATACGGCCAGGGAAAAAGGCCTTCTCCGTTCGGAAGGGAGGGAGTATGTGGTCCAGGACGGAGATATTATCCACTTCAGGTTCAACGTCTGAATCCTTTCGCCTCAAAGTAGATTGTGTTTCATTCCTGGATTTCATAGGGTTTATGAGGTTAAATTCGCCACGAAGGTGAGGGGAAAGGCGTCATCTTTTTTCCAAGATCAAGACCACGTGATTTTTATTGATGGCCACGAATTCCGCCTCATCGACCAGGCCTCCGGACTTGAAGGAATAAATTTTGGCATCGGTGACGGGGATGAAATGGTAACCCTCCTGATTGAGCATGTCCGTGATGCGGGTATTCGGCAGGAGATAGACATTTCCCTCAATCCTGTTTTGAAGGGTCTGGATCTTAACGGGGACTTTTTCCTTCTTGACCCTGGTTTTGTACATCTTCACCTCCCAATCAATGGATTCCCCGGATGGGATATCTCATACGATATCCCTTTTGGTAAAGATTGACTCAAGGGTGTAACCCTCCTTAGCCAGATTTTCCCTTCCCCCTTCCTCCCGATCGACGAGGGCCAGCACCTGGACAACCCGGAATCCTTGGGCCTCCGTAATCTCAATAGCCCTCAAGATGGATCCCCCCGTGGTCACCACATCTTCAACGACAGCTACCTTGGTCCCTGGCCTTAGGTTATTGTCGCCTTCTATCCACAAGGCCTTTCCGTGCTTTTTGGGCTCTTTTCGAATGATGAAGGCTGGGATCGGAACGCCCTCCAGGTAGCTGACAATGGATATGGCGGTTACAATGGGATCTGCTCCCAATGTGGGCCCTCCTACAGCTTCAACGGGGATTTTTGATCTCGTAATCATCTCATGAAAGAGCTTTCCCACCAAATACCCCCCTTCCGAGTCCAAGGTAGTCTGTTTTCCATCAACATAGAAGTGGCTCTTTCTCCCCGAGGTCAGTGTAATCTCCCCCTTTTCATAGGATTTCTCCCTGATGATTTGCAAAAGTCGCGTCCTCAAGTTCACCCTCCTACCCCCTTTTTCAATACACTGGATCTGAAGCCATGCGGGTGAGTGCGATGCCAACGCCATGCGGTGTCGATAATCTCCTCCAATTTTCCATACTGGGGGATCCAGCCCAACCTTTTTCGGATCTTTTCGGAGGATGCAATCAAGACTGGTGGGTCTCCAGGCCTCCGTTGAGACTCCATTACGGGTATCGTCCTTCCCGTCACCTGAGAGGTCGCTTGGATGATCTGTTGAACCGAGAAGCCGTTTCCATTTCCCAGGTTAAAAATATCGCACCCCTCACCTGCATGTAAGGCCTCGAGGGCTAAGATATGAGCATCGGCGATGTCTACGATATGGATGTAATCCCGAATACAGGTTCCATCGGGAGTGTCATAATCGGTCCCGAAAATAGGGACCCTTCGCCCTTTTCTCAGTAGAGCCTTCAACACAGTAGGGATAAGGTGGGTTTCCGGATGATGATCCTCGCCTATGAGGCCATCGGGATCTGCGCCAGCGGCGTTAAAATACCTCAGAGAAATGTATTGAAGGCCATGGGCTATCTTACAGCTCTCGAGGATTTTCTCGAAGATGAGCTTCGTCTCCCCGTATGGATTTATTGGGAGCGCTGGAGAGTCTTCCTCAATGGGAACTCGAGAAGGATTCCCGTACACGGCGGCTGAAGAGGAGAATACCATCTTATTCACCCTACGCTCGACCATTTCACCCAAAAGTCTTAGGCTCTTATTGACGTTATTATTGAAGTATTTCAATGGAGCTTTAGTGGAATCGCCTACCAGGCAGTCGGCCGCCATATGGATGACCGAATCGATTTCATGGCCGGCAAAGATCTCTTGGAGAATTCGTTCATCACCGATATCGCCTTGGACACATGTTCCCCCAACGACGGCTTCCCGATGCCCCGTTTGGAGGTTGTCGAGGACAATGGTCTCGATCCCCCTTTCAAGAAGCCTTTTTACGACATGGCTACCAATATAACCGGCTCCTCCGGTTATTAGAACCTTGCCCACCCCGGGCTCTCCTGTAAATTAAGAGGTAAAAAACTCTGTTGATTATAATCCATTGAGCTTTTTCCTGTCAACAAGAAGCACTGGCGGTCTTTCCCGGGTTTTAGAGAAATCTATTGTCGCCGAGCCATAAGAACTTGAGAAGTGTCCCGGCTCATCGGGATTTGACGGCAAGCAAGAGGGGTAAAGGCTCACGCTTCGGTCTCAGGGCCAAAGAATCGCGGCGAAGTGTGAGAACCCTCCTTTTTCCCAAAGGTCTCCCGAAGAAAGATGAGGGCTTGTTGGCGATCTCCTATTTCCCCCCGTATCTGTTTTTCCCGAACGCAATGAAGGATGTGGCCCACCACAGGGCCGGGTTCATACCCCAGCCTCATCACGTCCCTTCCCGTGATGAGGGTAGGGGGGTTCATGATTTTTCCCCCCTTGCAGAGGGCTTTGATTCGATGACAAAGTCGAACCAATTTTTGGCCCTTACGGGATAGCCCATTGTCCACGCTGGCCCGTTGATCCAAGAGGGAGAAGATGATCAGCAGCCTCACGGGAGTCCCCACGTGATGGATAAATTGCCTCAGGTCCTTTTGGCCCACCGTCGATCGGGAGAGCTTCAATAAGTTCGCATGATGATCCATTAACCTCTTTACCAGTTCCTTGAAGCGTTTTGAAAATTTCATCCTGGTCATTATCTCATAGGCCAAATGGGAAGGAGATTCCTGGGGGATGGACTTTTCCCTGGCCCATTGGTTACCCGTAACCCGGATTCTTCCCATTCCGGCAAATAGGGCGACATAGGAGAGGATAAGCATTTCCTCCGTATGTAAGGGCAAATCCCCTTCCCATCCATTCCATTGGCCGAGGTCCCTGAAGAATCGTAGGCACTGGGAAAAGGCATCCAACCGGAAAAGGTCCATTGGTTTCAAAGCACCGGGTATCTGGAGTTCGGGGAAAATCTCTGGGAGTAGACCGAGGGCGGCCAATTCCCTCATACCCAAGAAAGGCTTTGGTGAGAGGAGAATCCTGTCCATTTCCATCTTTATCCTCTCCACGGAGATGCCTCTCACCAGGCCGGACTTTCCACGGATAACCCCCTTTGTCTTTTCATCCAATCGAAATCCCTCGAGGATACAGAGGTATCGAACCCCCCTGATCATCCGAAGGGGATCTCGATGGAACCCCTCCGACGATACCATGCGAATGACCTTTTTATCGACGTCTTCCTCGGCTCCCGGATGGAAGTAAAATCGATGGTCACGCAGGGAATAGGCCATTGCGTTGATGGTGAAGTCCCTTTTATTGAGGTCCTCTTGGATTGTGGATCCATCTATCGAATTGAAATCGAGGATCTCATTCCCCGTTAGGATTCGGTAAACCCTCTGTTTCTCATCCTTTCCCATGGAGAAGAGATGGCCTTTGAGCTCTTGGCAGAGCTTCTGAACAAAGGTCATATCCCTTTGGTGAAGGACGAAATCATAATCCTGCCGGCCCCTGCCGAGGGTCAGGTCTCGAATGGTGCCACCAACCAGGTAAACCTCAGCCCTTTCCCTTTTTGCGATAGAGGCAAGGTGCATTAGTACTCGATCCCCATGGATTCTTTGGATTACTTCTTGGAGTTTGTGCATAGCACGTATCGAGTTGAAAAATGAGGTGCTTTGTGATAGGGATTTTAATGATCAGATTAAGCCAAAGCGGATCGATTGTCAACGGAGCGCCGCTGTTTAGGCCCTTCCAGGTGTTGGAGAATTCTCCTCGGGCGGAGGGTTTCACGAGGCGAGGCCTTTCGCTGCGAAGGGAAGTTCCTTGCCATGGGATAGGTTACCAAAATTCCCTTGGGTTGCTACAGTGGAAGGGGGAAGGGGAATCGGTTGAGACTGCTGAAGGTGAGGGAGCAGTTAGAGGCGCGGGAACAGAAGTTTCTTTCACCTTTCGCCACTTTGAGCAGTAACAGTAAAGGGCGGATTGTCCAAGAAGAGGAGTGCGATATCCGTCCTGCCTTTCAGCATGACCGGGACCGGATCATCCATTCCAAGGCTTTCCGCCGTTTAAAGCACAAAACCCAGGTATTCTTGGCCCCGACCGGGGATCACTATCGCACCCGTTTAACCCATACCCTTGAAGTTTCTCAAATTGCCAGGACGATCTCCAAATCCCTCCGACTCAATGAGGATTTGACCGAGGCCATTGCCCTCGGGCATGATCTGGGACACACACCCTTCGGCCATGCTGGTGAGGAGGTTCTTGACAGGCTCGTTCCGGGAGGTTTCCATCACGCAGAACAGAGCTTGAGGGTGGTGGATGTACTGGAACGGGATGGCATGGGATTGAATCTAACTCTTGAAGTCAGGGATGGGATCTTGAGGCATTCGAAGGGGAAGGGCGAGATCATATGTGAAGATCTATCCGAGATGCCAGTAACCCCAGAGGGGCAGGTTGTTCGGATCGCCGATATCATTGCCTATATCAATCACGATATCGACGATGCCCTTCGGGGAGGGATCATTAAGGATGAAGATATCCCCGAGAGCTGTTCTCGGATTTTGGGATACACCCACTCCCAACGGATCAATACCATGGTGGTCGATCTCATTGCCTGCACGCTGGAGAAATCACGCTTTGAGCTCTGTCTCTCGGAGGGAATCTCGGAGGCAATGGTTAAACTGCGGGGTTTCCTTTACGATCGGGTATACGATGTGGACAAGGTCCACAGGGATTTCATCAAGTCGTCAAAGATCGTAGGGGAACTTTATCATTATTTCATCGAAAACGAAGAGAATTTCTTGAGGGAGATAGTCAAGGAGGAGCTCTACGATGCCTTGGAACTCTGCGTGAGTGATTTCATCGCAGGCATGACGGATCGGTATGCCTTTAAACTGTACGAGAAGATTTTCCTTCCCCTTCCCTGGATGATTTTTTGAAACCCTCCCTGTGCCCCTCCTCATGTCACCGTTAGTTCTGCCTCTCCCAGCAACCTGAGTTTGAGATAAAAGCAATCTCTCACTGTGGTTTCACTACCTTTATATGGAGTATTTTTGGAACCTGTTTATCATATAGGGACTCAGAATCTTTGCCACAGCGGACCTACGGCCATGGGAAACCGGAGGGAAGAATGGAATGGTTAAATACCGGAGTATTGGAAAAATGGAATGATGGAATAGTGGGTTGAGAGGAAAACACCGTCCAGAAAACTGGACAAACGACCTAAACAGAATAAACCGAATAAACCATCTAAACGACCTTAACGATCTAAACCGAATAAACGGAATAAACTAAATAAACCGAACAGACCGAATAAACTGAGCAAACTCAGGAGACTTGCAGTCCCGAGAGCTTGACATTCCCTTAATCTGTGAGATACTTGTTATAAATTTAGATTTTCCCTCAACTTTTTCCACCCCAGTCAAGGAGGGTTGATCATGGCAAGGGAGATTCTCATTGCCGATGGTAACAAGGCAGCTCATAAGGCCTTCGAAGAGATCTTCAAGGAAACCGATTACAATCTCATCTTTTCCGAAAACGGCGAAGATGCCCTCCTGAAGATGAAATTGTCCAAACCGGCCCTCGTCATTGCCGATGTCACCATGCCCGATAAGAATGGGAAAGAACTCTGCGAGATGCTTAAAGGAGACCCTAATCTGAATAAAATCCCCTTTGTGCTTTTGGGAGGCCCTTTCGATGAGGATATCGAAGAGGAAAAGAAACAGGTGAGGGCCAATGGGGCCATAACGAAACCCCTGCAGGGGGAACCTATTCTAAAACTGGTGGATGGATTGCTGACGCCTCGACCAGTTGAGGCGTCAAGGGAGGTTAAGGAGGAGATCCTGGAGTTGCAACCCATGGCGGAGGTGACCGAAGCGGTGAGTTCCCAGGGAGAGGAGGAGATCATTGACCTATTGGATATCATCGAGGAACCGGTGGCCAGAGCTGAAGAAGCCCCTGCTGAAGTTCCCGGAGAAGCTATGAAAGGTGTAGAAACGCGGGAATCGGAGGGAGGGGGACTTGTGGAGGAGAGTGCCCTGGCCGATCTCGAGTTAGCGGAGGATATGGAATTCCCAAAGGCCGAGGAAGCAATCCAAGCCCCGGAGATGGAAGGGCCCGCTCCGGAGCCTGGGGTCCCTGAGAAGGTGGATGTCAAGACGGAGCCGGCTGTGACGGAGGGTGAGATTTCCTCCGAAGAGGGTATTGGCAAGGTCAGTGGCACTGAAGAACAATATCCGGGTCCACCGGAGGGGACTTTTGAACCTGAAAGAGGAGGATTCGGAGCTGAAGAGAGTGTGGAGGAGGTTCCCACCGAGGAAATGGGAGAATTGCTCCAGGATATCCTGAAGGGGAAGGGCTTGGAAGAGGCCTTTGCGGAGGAGGGGGAACAACCGCCACTCGAGGAGATTTCTGAACCTGCAAGAGGGGAACTTGGAGCTGAAGAGAGTACGGAGGAGCTTCCTACCGAGGGAATGGGAGAATTGCCCCAGGATATCCTGAAGGGGAAGGGCTTGGAAGAGGCCTTTGCGGAGGAGGGGGAACAACCTCCACTCGAGGAGATTTCTGAACCTGCAAGAGGGGAACTTGGAGCTGAAGAGAGTACGGAGGAGGTTCCCACCGAGGGAATGGGAGAATTGCCCCAGGATATCCTGAAGGGGAAGGGCTTAGAGGAGGCCCTGGCGGAGGAGATCGAGGAATTACCGGGGGATTTCCTCGGAGAGGAGGAGCCAAAAGAGACCTCCAGGGAATTGGAGGATACCCCGGATGAGGGAAAGGCGGAGCTAGAGGGATTGGGGGAGCTGGGGAGGGAAGCTGGAGTGCCGAGGGAGGAAGAGGGAGCCCTGGAAGAGGCATTAAAGGAATTGCCTGGGGAGGTGGTTAAAGAGGGAGAATTGGAAGAACTTCCCGGAGGAAATGTATCCATAGAGGAACTTGGAGGATTAGAGGAGTTGGGGGAAAAGACTGATGTAGTGAGGGATGAAGAGGGAGCTCTGGAAGAGGCATTAAAGGAATTACATCGGGAGGCCCCTGAAGAAGGGAAGGCGGAAAAGCTTCCCGAAGGAAATGTATCCATAGAGGAACTTGGAGGATTAGAGGAGTTGGGGGAAAAGACTGATGGAGGGAGGGATGAAGAGGGGGCCTTGGAAGAGGCATTAAAGGAATTGCCTGGGGAGATCCTTAAAGAGGGAGAATTGGAAGAGCTCCCCGGAGAACAGTTGCCCGGGGAGGAGCTGGAGGGGCTACCCCAAGAGGTTTCTCATGAGATGGATTTGGAGGGTTTAGCCGAGAAGGTCTTGAATGAAGAAGATCTGCAAGCTTTTGGCGAAAAAGGTTTGGAGAAAGAGGGACTGGAGGAGTTTTATGAGGAGGTTTTCAAGGAGGGGGAACTGGAAAAGATAGCCGAGGAGGTTACGAGGGACCAGGAGAAGGAGGAAATTCCGGAAGGTGCTTTAGCGGAGGCTATCGAGGAATTTACCGGGGAGACGGTGAGAGGGGAAGAGGAAACGGGGCTTCAACCCTCTCCGGAGAGACCGGTTCCAGAGACGATCTCCGGAGCGATCAAGGAATTGGTAGAAGGCATGAGCGCAAAAATCCTTCCTCAATTGACAGAGGCCATTGCCGCCGCCGCCGCCGAGAGGATCGAAAAAACGGTCCAGAAAATAGTACCTAAAATGGCAGAAGAGGCCATTCAGAAGGAGATACAGCGGTTGGAAAAAATCAAGAAGGGAGAGGACTTTGATATATAGGCCAGTTTACGTTGCCGGGGCGGGAGCTTGCTATGGATGCACAGACCTTGAGTAAGGCCTATGAACCGAGTGGTGTAGAGGAGAAGTGGTATACATTTTGGATGGAAGGAGGTTTCTTCAGAGCAGATTCACATTCCACCAAACGCCGGTACTCCATCGTCATCCCGCCGCCGAATATAACCGGTTCCCTCCATATGGGCCATGCCCTCAATAATACCTTGCAGGATATTTTGATTCGCTTTAACCGCATGCAGGGCTTCAACACCTTGTGGATGCCGGGAACGGATCATGCTGGGATTGCCACCCAGAACGTGGTGGAAAGAAAGTTGGCCGAAGGGGGCCTTGATCGCCACAGCTTGGGAAGGGAGAAGTTCATCCAGCGAGTCTGGCAGTGGAAGGAACAGTATGGAGGAGTGATCACCAAGCAGCTGAAAAAGTTGGGAGCTTCCTGCGATTGGAGTCGGGAACGGTTTACCATGGATGAGGGCCTATCCGAGGCGGTCAGGGAAGTCTTCGTGAGGTTATACAACGAGGGCCTCATCTACAAGGGCGACTATATCATAAATTGGTGTCCTCGGTGTCGAACTGCCTTATCGGATCTGGAGGTGGAGCATGAGGAGGAATCCGCAAAGCTTTACCATCTTGCTTACCCCCTTGAGAGTGGAAGGGGATCGATCATCGTGGTGACCACTCGGCCGGAGACGATGTTGGGGGATACTGCTGTTGCCGTCCATCCCAAGGACGATAGGTATCTGGACCTCATCGGCGAAAAGGTAATTCTCCCCGTGCTGCACAGGGAGATCCCCATTATCGGGGACGAGTATGTGGACATGGAATTCGGTTCGGGCGCATTGAAGGTGACCCCTGCCCATGATTTGAATGATTTTGAGATTGGCTTGGCCCATGAGTTGGAAATGGTGAAGGTCATCGATGAGGACGGCAAGATGGGCAAAGAAGCCGGGCCATATCAGGGCCTGGATCGTTTTGAATGCCGGGAGAAGATCGTAGGGGATTTTAAGAGGGATGGAATTCTCTTGAAGGAGGAGGATTATCGGCATAATGTGGGCCATTGTTATCGATGTAAGACCATCGTCGAACCGACCGTGTCTAAACAGTGGTTTGTGCGAACGAAACCGCTTGCAGAAGTAGCCTCTCAGGCAGTGAAGACTGGCAGAACGAAGATCATTCCACAGGTTTGGGAAAAGACCTACTTCGAATGGATGAATAACATTCGAGACTGGTGTATTTCAAGACAGATCTGGTGGGGACATCGGATTCCCGCTTGGTACTGCGAGGGGTGCGAGGAAACCATAGTTTCGAAGGAGGAACCCCACTCCTGTGGCCGATGCGGTGGGAAGGAATTGCGACAGGAGACCGATGTCCTCGATACATGGTTTAGCTCGGCCTTGTGGCCCTTTTCAACGATGGGATGGCCTCAGGAGACAGATGAGCTCAGGGTTTTTTACCCCACCTCGGTCCTGGTTACCGGCTTCGACATCCTCTTTTTCTGGGTAGCCCGGATGATGATGATGGGGTTACATTTCATGGGGGATGTTCCCTTTAAGGAGGTTCACATCCATGCCCTGGTGAGGGATATCCACGGCCGCAAGATGAGCAAATCGAGGGGCAATGTCATTGACCCCCTGGTGGTTATGCAGGAATATGGAACGGATGCCTTTCGATTTACCCTGGCGGCTTTCGCAGCCCAGGGAAGGGATATACTCCTTTCCGAAGAGAGGATAGAAGGCTATCGTCACTTCGCCAATAAGATATGGAATGCCTCTCGCTTCTCGTTGGCCAATTTAACTGATTTTAGGGGCATCTCCCAAGAAATTGACCTCGGTGAATTGAGACTGCCCAATCGGTGGATTTTGTCAAGGTTCAACGAGACGGTAAGGGAGGTTACCGAGGCCTTGGAAGAGTATCGATTCAACGATGGGGCTCAGGCCATTTACCATTTCATGTGGCATGAGTACTGTGACTGGTTCTTGGAGCTGATCAAACCCGTCCTCTATGGGAAAGACGATTCCCAGGAACGTACCGTTACCCAATACGTCCTGATGCGGGTACTGGACGGCGCCTTGAGGTTACTTCATCCCTTTATGCCTTTCATTACGGAGGAAATCTGGCAAAGGCTTCCCCACGATGGCAAAAGCATTATGATAGCGGATTTCCCCCAATACGACGAAGGCCTGAGGGACAAGGAGGCTCTTGAGGACATGGATCTGGTGATGAGGACGATAGGGGGGATCCGTAATATCAGGGGAGAGATGGATATTGCTCCCAACAAACGATTAGATGTGTTGTTGCTGGCCGAAAAGGAGTATATTCGGGAAAGGCTGGAACAATACCGGATTTACATCACACATCTGGCACGGCTTGACAGCCTTTCCTTCATTACCTCCAGGGGAAAACACCGGGATGCGGCGACGGCTGTCCTTGGGGATGTGGAGATTTTTGTTCCCATGGGAAAGGACATGGACTTCGGTGGAGAAACCAGAAGGCTTGAGAAGGAAATTAGAAAGGTGGAGAAGGAGTTGGAGTTCACGGGTCGAAAGCTCTCCAATGCTGAGTTTATCTCCAAGGCGCCTGGGGGAGTGGTGGAAAAAACGAAGATGAAGCGAGAGGCATTGCTGAACAGGGAGAAAAAAATCAGGGAAAGTCTCGCTAAAATCCTGGAGATTCGAGGATCAACCTCGAACAAAGGGGGGAGATAGGGTCGCGACGCTGAGGGACCGATGGGATAAGGCACATCCACAATACCTCCACGCTATCCGCTGCAAAAGGTTTCTGGGAAGACCATTCCGTTCAGAACATTCATCATATTTGCTCGAATTTTCTAGATGAGATCCTTTTGGGAGAGGAGAAGGGAATATGAAAATTGGTTTCAAAGATGTGGAGTATGTGGCAGGATTGGCCAGATTGAGGCTTTCGGACGAGGAGAAGGAGGAGTTTACCACCCAATTGGATGATATATTGACGTATATGGATAAGTTGAATGAAGTCGATACGACCGGAGTGGAGCCTACCTCGCACGTTATTTCCATTAAAAACGTCCTGAGGAATGATGAGGTTCGTGAATCCCTTCCTTCTGAACCTTCTCTGAAGAATGCACCGGAGAAGGAAAGGGCTTTTTATAAGGTACCCAAGATCATCGCATAGGCGGGGAAACCATCGAAAGAGGGGAAGACCATGGAGTGGAGTCGATTAACCGCGCATGAAGCCCATGAATACCTGATGAAGAAGTCATTCTCATCTCTGGAGTTGACCCAATCTTTCTATGATTGCATCAAGGCGGTGGATTCCAAAGTCGCCGCCTATCTCACCCCTATGGAAGAGGAGGCGTACCAGCAAGCCCAACAGGCCGATGAGAAGATTGCCAAAGGGGAGGGCGTAACCGAATTGACGGGGATTCCCCTGGCCCTGAAGGATATCCTGTGCACCAAGTCCATAAGGACCACGTGTGCATCGAAAATATTAAGTAACTTTTACCCCCCCTATGATGCAACGGTGGTCAAGAAATTGAGGGAAAACGGTGCGGTCTTTTTGGGGAAGGCAAACATGGATGAGTTTGCCATGGGGTCGTCTACGGAGAACTCCGGATTCGGTATTACCCGAAATCCCTGGGATCTCAATCGAATTCCCGGCGGATCCAGCGGTGGATCCGCTGCAGCTGTGGCCGCCGATGAGTGTATCGCCTCTCTCGGATCGGATACAGGAGGTTCTATTAGACAACCCGCCGCTTGCTGCGGGGTAGTTGGTTTTAAACCGACGTACGGCAGGGTTTCCCGTTTCGGCCTTGTGGCCTTTGCTTCTTCCCTAGATCAGATTGGACCCATAACAAAGGACGTAACCGATTGTACCATTTTGATGAATAGTATCAGCGGCCATGACACCAATGATTCGACCTCCGTGAATGTGGCGGTTCCCGACTACAGAAAGGCGTTGGTAAACGATGTGAAGGGAATGAAGCTGGGCATCCCAAATGAATATTTTGTGGAAGGAATGGACCCAGATGTTGAAAGGGCCGTTTGGGAGGCGATTAAGCTTTTGGAAAAATGGGGTGCCTCCATCAAGGAGGTCTCCCTCCCCCATACGGAGTATGCCGTCGCCACGTATTACATCATCTGTACAGCCGAGGCAAGCTCCAATTTGGCTCGGTACGATGGAGTGAAATACGGCCACCGGGCTAAAGGATATGATGGCCTAATCGACATGTACGGCAAAACTCGTTCGGAGGGATTCGGGCCCGAGGTGAAGCGGAGAATCATGCTGGGAACCTACGTGTTATCGGCAGGATACTATGATGCCTATTATAGGAAGGCGCAACAGGTGAGGACCCTCATCAGAGAAGATTTCGATCGAGCCTTTGAGGAGTACGATGCCCTCCTGACCGCCACCTCACCCACACCTGCATTCATGATTGGGGAGAAGGTGAAGGATCCCCTCCAAATGTATCTTTCGGATATTCTCACCATTCCCGTCAACCTGGCGGGTCTTCCGGGAATTTCCATACCATGCGGCTTCAGCCGTGGGGGACTTCCCATTGGGCTTCAAATCATCGGAAAGCATTTCGATGAGGAGAAGATCTTGCGGGTAGCCTATACCTTCGAACAGCGCACCGATTGTCATCTGAAACGCCCACGGTTAGATTGAAATTTCTGAAAAAGTCGCTCCTCGCCTCTCAAAAACATTTTTTCGACCATTCTTAAGTTCACTCCACTACTTGTTGGAATGTACAGGGCCCTAACCGCATGACTGCAGCACCGCAGCACTGCAACACTCTATAATTTTGCGCTCAGAGCTCCTTTTCCACGTTTCTCAGGTATCTCAGGCTAATCGCTTCACCAATCGGGCGACGCTCTTTCCCAAGTTGAGGCACTGGTTTCGATTGTCTGTATCGGGTCTTCCAATTGCCACGGGGCCATAGTGGGGCCCCATGGGGCTTCCCTGGATGATCATGCCGTGGACGAGAAGCGCTTTCAGGATGTCCAAAACTGTGGTCTCATTTCCGCCACCCAAGATACCAGAAGAGGAGAAGGCCCCGCCCACTTTGCCGGCCAACTTCCCGTGATGCTTGACGCTTTTGTCCAAGAGGATTTTGATCTCTCCCGCCATGGTTCCATAGTAGGTGGGCGATCCGATGACGATTCCATTGTACTGCAAGAGTTCCTTGGCCGACACATTCTTGACCTCTTTACATTGGACATCGACGCTCTCGGATTTCACACCTTCTTCAACGGCTTTGGCCATGGCCTTGGTGTTTCCCGTACGAGAATAGTAGATGATGAGGACTTTAGGCATATTCCCTCCTTTCAACGGTTTCATCCCACTACGAAAGGGTCGATTCCTTCAGCCAATTGAGGTAGGTTTCGAATCCACGAATTATGGGAATGGCAATGATTTCCGGTATTTCATAGCTGTGGATTTCCTTGACCTTGCCTTCTACCTGTTCGAATAGAGCCATTCGAGTCTTGATGAGCAGAAGGAGTTCCCCCTCATCCCAGATCTTTGCCTTCCATCGGTAGATAGACCGAAGGCCTGAAATGATATTGACACAGGCCGCCAGCCTCGAATTAACCAGGGCACGGGCGATATTCAGCCCTTCATCTTGAGAGCTTGCCGTCACCAGAATGAGCACAAATTCATCCTGGTTCCGTTTCCTAGCCATACTGTTCCCCCCAACGAGAGATCATTATCGATTCCATCGTTCCAACCCAACCGATGAAATTACCCCTATTTACCACTTTATCCTCAGGAATTCAAGGAGAAGGCAAACCCCCTGAGTTTCTCTGTGATCAACAGGTTCCACAAATACCCCGTAAAGACACTCCTTTAAAAATCGGGAAACTCCACGAAGATGAAAATCCACGGGAAATTACTTGACAATGTCGGGGAGGTGCCCTATGCTCATTTCGGGAAATGGGGGCAGACGGTTGCTTCTATGAATACCTCGTTGAGGGAGGCCCTTCTGGGTATTCGTGGATTGTCTACACCAATATTTTGAAGAAATCTCTGTGGGAATTTTCAGAGGTTACCCTGAGACAGGGCGTTACCACTGAAGGGTAGAGCATCCGTGATTCCCTTACGCGATACGATCCAGTCAAAGACCTACCCCATCATCAGAAACATCATCATCGGCATCAATGTCCTCGTGTTCCTCTGGCAATTGGCCCAGGGGCCCTATCTCAAAAGGATCCTTTTCCTCTATGGCGTGGTTCCGATTCGATACTCAGACCCAGGGATCTCGGGTGACTTCACCATCCTGACACAGGTGGTTCCATTCTTCAGCTATATGTTCCTCCATGGCGGATTTCTCCACCTGCTGGGGAACATGTGGTTTCTCTATATCTTTGGGGACAACGTGGAAGACAGGCTGGGACCATCCCGTTTTCTCGCATTCTATATCCTGAGCGGAATTGCCGCTGTGTCGATCCATCTCGCGACCAACTGGCATTCCCCTCTCCCAACCATAGGGGCCAGTGGTGCCATTGCCGGCGTTATGGGTGCCTATTTTCTCCTATTCCCCCGTTCACGGGTTCTCACCATGATTCCCATATTCTTCTTTCCCTATATATTCGAGTTGCCGGCCGTCTTCTTCTTGGGCTACTGGGTTTTAATCCAATTCTTTTACGCATCGGTGAGCCACGGACAGGCGGGTGGGGTCGCCTGGTGGGCTCACATAGGGGGATTCATCTTCGGTTTGGTTACCGTCAAGCTCTTTTTTGCCCTTCCGAGAACCGGGATCAGCCAGAAGCTCGCCCATTCACTACAACGGAGAAGTACGCCACGGCTTCAAAATATCCGTCCCTTTAAGGGGAAAGACCTTGATACCCACGGGACCATTGCTATTACACCACGGGAGGCCCTCTTGGGAGCCCGCAAGTTCGTCAGCATTCCGCATAGAAGAAGGACGGTTGTGGTCACGATTCCCCCGGATATTGGCGATGGAACCCGCCTCAGGCTTCGGGGTATGGGCCGGAGCTCCCCCCATGGGGAACGCGGGGATCTTTATCTCACGGTGAAGATCGCGCGGTCGGATTTTTCCTAAGGGATCCATAAGGGAAAGGGCCATCGATGGCTTTGTAGAGGGCCCCATGGGTCAGGAGATGTAATATTCATATATGACGACATAAATATTTCTGGTTCTTATCCCAATGAGGTGGAAGAAAGGGGCCAAGGATTCGAGGATTCAAGGATCCAAGTGTTTATTTTCTAGAGACTTTATTGGTGCCTTGAGCATCCTTTCAACCTCTCCTCTATCACTCCGATTTTAATCATTTCACTTGAATCCTTGAACCCTTGACCCCTTGAATCCTTCTATGACTACCAACTTTTTTGGAGATGAGCCGAATGGAGCTCAGGGTCGAAGACTCAGGACAAGCTCTGCTTACCCTCGATGGGTACCCCACCTCTCCAGGAATCTACGCTCAGGAACAACGGTGTTCTCCAAAAACTCCGGAAACTCCTGAATCTGATTTCCTTGACAGGGATTGTGCTGGGTTATATGTTTTATTGTAAGCAATACAATCATTCAGAGGATGAAGGAGGACCCTTTGGGGAAAAAGCAGCACGGGGGAATGAGGGTTCCATCGAAAGGGGAATGTATGGACCTGATGAAAAGATATAATGGGATGGAAAATATGATCCGACATTGTATCAGGGTAGCTGAAGTTGCTCTCGCGATTTCGACGGCGCTGAACCGAAGGGGTGAGAATTTGAACTTGAATCTGGTGGAGGCCGGAGCCTTGCTTCACGATATCACCAAGGCTGAAAGCCTTGACTCCGGTGAGGATCATAGCCTTACGGGTTATCGATTATTGAGGAAGCTGGGCTACAAGCGCATTGCAGAGATCGTCCGTCAGCATGTTTGCCTCCTGAAGGATCCGGATTTACCACGGATTTCTGAGGAGGAGGTGGTTAATTATTCAGATAAGAGGGTCCTTGACGATCAGATTGTGACCTTGAGGGAACGGTTCGATTATGTCAGGGTCCGATATTGCAAAGATGAAGGCCAAAGGGAGTGGATGGATCGATTGGAAACGCTCTGTTACCGCATTGAGAATAAGATCTGTTCGAAATTGGATATTGACCCCGCGAAGTTGGTAGCTACCTGGGGCTGAACGGGAGTTTACGGAAGATGCAATATACCTTTGAACAGGGTCCCATTAGGCCCCCCAACGAGGCTTACAGCCTCCTTATCCGGGTTACCCGGAATTGTCCATGGAATCGGTGTGCCTTTTGCCGAACCTATAAGGGGGAGCGGTTTAGCCTGAGATCCGTAGGTGAGGTTAAGGAGGATATTAGGGCGGTCAAGGAGATCAGCCAGGAGATAAAGGGGATGTCATGGAACGTGGGTCTTGCGGGGGAAATCAATGCCTCAGTGGTTCAGACCATCTTTGACAGGGCTGATCTCTACAATGAGGCCTTTCGGAGGGTTGCTCTTTGGCTTTACGGTGGGGGAAATAACGTCTTTCTTCAAGACGGTGATAACCTGAGGATGGGGACCGATGATCTGACGGAGATAATTACCTTTCTGAAAGAGACCTTTCCCGACGTCCAGAGGATTACCACCTATGCGAGGTCCAAAACCGTTCATACAATAGAACTCCAAAAGCTCAAGGCGCTTCAGAAAGCGGGACTATCAAGGGTTCATATCGGCTTGGAGTCGGGATATGATCGCCTTCTTGCGTTCATGAAGAAGGGGGTGACGGCTCGGCTGCATATCGAGGCGGGAAAGAAGATCAAGGCATCCGGTTTGGGGCTTTCCGAATACGTGATCTTGGGATTGGGGGGGGAAGGGATGTGGAAACCCCATGCCATTGAGACGGCCAAGGTCCTGAACCAGATTGATCCGCATTTCATTCGGGTCAGAACCTTAAAGGTTCTCCAGGATATGCCCTTGTATGGAAAGGTCGAAGCACATGAGTTCGTCCTGTCTTCCGATGACGAAATAATAAGGGAGGAGGGGTTGTTCATCGACGAACTACAAGGAATTAAGAGCTATTTTGCAAGTGATCACATCCTGAACCTCTTGGAGGAGGTGGGGGGCCAGTTGCCGGGGGACAAACCTAAGATGAAAAGGATCATTGATCGATATTTAACGCTTCCCGAGGAGCAGAGGCTCAATTATCGGCTGGGGAGACGTGCTGGGCTCTATCGAAAATTGGATGACCTCAACAATCCCATGCTTTTTCAACGGGTGCAGGATCACCTGGAGAGGATACAGGCCACATCCCAGCAAAAGGTTGAAGAGGCCATTGCGGACCTCATGGAGAGGTATATATAATCGGGATTTCCTGAGTTTTAGAGGAAATATTCCTGTAATCCGTTGACTATATAGGAACTCAGGGGCTTTGCCCCTGCCCATTATTCCAACATTCCATCATTCCAGTTCTTCAAAAGATTATGCTCAGGAACACCGGGACAATGGGTTTCTCCGGAAACTCAGGAAGATCAAGATATGTATTTATTTGAAATCATTAGTTAATTTTGGCAAGCGAGCGCAATTCTTATGGTAAAGCCCTATGAACCCCGATATCCATCGAACTCGGAAATAGCGAGATAATGGAGAAAAAATAGAAAAAAAAGAAGTTTTTCGTTGACATTTATCGTGGAACTCATTAGTATGGGAACACTGTATTTCTTGAGTCCCTGCTGGGGGGCTTCTTGACATAATTCAAGAGGAAAAGGAGGTGAAAGGGAATGACGAAGGCTGAACTCATTGCAAATATTTCTAAGGAAGCCAAGATTACGAAGGCAGCGGCTGAAAAGGCATTAAATTCCTTTACCAGCAATGTGACGAAGGCATTAAAAAAGGGAGATAAATTGACCCTGACCGGTTTTGGCACCTTTATGGTTGCAAAGAGAAAAGCGAGGTCGGGGCGCAATCCCAGAACGGGAAAGGAAATCAAGATAGCCGCTACCAAGGTTGCCAAGTTCAAACCGGGAAATAAACTGAAGGAGACCGTGAAATAACGTCTCTTTCTCGGGAAAGGGAGAACTTCGGTTCTCCCTTTTTTTTCACGGGAGGAATCGGGTTCAACGAGGATGAAAAGCTGCTAGTGGAGGGAGATAATCCTTGAACTGGTGATGGAAATTTGCTAATTAAGGATAAGGGGAAATCCTCTTAGTCCTATGATACAAGGGCTCGGGGCAAGGGAATGAAACAGATCGTTTTGGGAACGGCTGGACACATCGATCATGGTAAAACTGCCTTGATCAAAGCACTGACGGGTGTTGATACGGATCGGTTGAAGGAAGAGAAAGAGAGGGGAATTACCATTGAACTGGGATTTGCCTCCCTCGTGCTGCCCAGTGGCTCAAGAATGGGGATTGTGGATGTCCCGGGCCATGAGAAATTCGTTAAACATATGGTTGCTGGGGCGTGGGGCATTGATCTAGTTGCCTTGGTTGTGGCCGCCGATGAGGGAATTATGCCCCAAACGAGAGAACATTTGGATATTTGCAGGTTATTGGCGGTCAAAAGGGGTTTGGTAGTAGTGAGTAAGATCGATTTGGTCGACCTCGAGTTGGTCCAATTGGTTGGTGAAGAAGTCAGGGAATTGGTCAAGGGAACGTTTTTGGAAGGGGCTCCCATTGTTAACGTTTCCTCCCTCACTGGCGAGGGGATTCCGGAATTGTTGACCACCTTAGATGGCTTGGCCAATGAAGTCCAAGGAAGGACATCCGAGGGCTTATTTCGCTTACCTATCGACCGTGTATTCGTCATGAAGGGGTTTGGGACGGTGGTTACGGGCACCCTCGTTTCTGGGAGTATTTCAGTTGGTGATACGGTTCAAATACTGCCATCATTGAAGAAAGAGGGGAAGATTCGTGGCATCCAGGTTCATAATAAAATCGTTGAGATGGCAAAGGCGGGGCAACGGACGGCGGTTAATCTGCAGGGGATAGAGAAATCCCTTGTCAATCGAGGCGATGTCTTAGTCCATCTCCAAACCATAACACCCACCTATATGGTTGATGCCTACCTTGAGCATCTTCCCAATTCGCCTCGCCCTTTGCGTAACAGGATAAAGCAGCGATTTCATGTCGGCACCAGCTCAACGCTGGCCACCATGATTCTTTTAGACAAGCCGGAATTACCCCCGGGGGAGAAAGGGTTCGTGCAATTGAGGTTCGAGAAACCCGTGGTGGTCTTACCCCATGATCAGTTCGTCATCAGGGGTTCCTCCGCCATTCAAACCCTGGGAGGAGGTGTTGTCATCGATTCCCACCCAGCCAAACATAAAAGGCTTGCAGAGGATGTTTTGGCCGGACTGATGATCCTAAAGGAAGGGGGAGAAGAGGAGGTTGTTAGTCACTATTTGGCGAGTTCAGGGGTAAAGGGAATGACCCTCAGAGAGCTGAGGGAGAGGGTGGATATTTTTCCCAGCCGATTATCGAAGCTCCTCAAGGAATTGATGGCCAGGGGAGAGATCGTGACGATCAATGGAGAAGAGGGGAGGCTTGTTCATCATGTAAAATATGAAGAACTGAGGGAAAAGACGCTATCCTACATTCTTGAATTTCACGAAAAATATCCTCTCAGGCCTGGTCCATCAAAAGAAGAGGTGAAGTCGAAATTGCCCAAAACCGTTGAATCGAAAATATTCCATCACATGATGAGGGAACTGGTGGCTTCAAAGAAGGTATTGGTTGAGAAGGATAAACTGAGGTTATCTACCCACCGGGTATCCCTGAGAGATGATCAAAAGAGGTTGAAAAATAGGGTTGAAGGGCTTTTCGCAAGGGGGGGCCTCCAATCTCCGTCCCTTAAGGAACTCGCAATAAATCTCTCTACAGATGAATCTGAGTTACAAAACGTGGTTCGTCTTTTGGTGGAGGAGGGAACTATCATTAAGGCGAAGGAGGATCTGTATTTCCATAGGGAGGCCGTTGAGAAGCTCAAAGGGAAATTGATCCAGTTTCTCCGTGTCCATCATGAGATTACAATCGCCCAATTCAAGGAGATGACCAAGGTTTCACGGAAATATGTAATCCCCCTCATGGAATACTTCGATAATCGTAAGATAACCATCAGAGTAGGTGAGAAAAGGCTTCTGAGGGGGGAATAGACCGATTAAGGGAGGAATTGAGAACCTTGTTGTGGGTGGATGGTCCGACCAAAGACTTTCAGCGGGTAATCGGGTTCAAAAACTCGCCGTTCGGAAGCTTGAGGGAACCCAGGGCCAAAAGGTCTTGACACAAAACCCCAAAATCTGTATAACGCTTGAAAATTCCATAAGATATGAGTTTTTTCTTAGCCTTGGAGCCCCGAGGACCTGAACAGATGGAAAGGGCGTTGCTTCTCAATGCGACTTATGAACCCCTTAGGGTGGTATCCTGGAGGAAGGCCATCATTATGCTCACCTTGGGCAAGGTGGAAGTTGTTGAGACATACGACCGGGTAATCCATGGGGTCTCATTCTCCATCAAACTTCCATCGGTGATTCGCCTCTTCAGATTTATCAAGAGGAGGCCCTCCTCCATTAAATTCTCCAGACAGAACATATACCTGAGGGATAAGGGTATGTGCCAGTACTGCGGGAAGTATTATCGTCGGGACCTGGTGACATATGATCACGTGGTCCCACGATCCAAGGGGGGATTGACGGACTGGACGAATATCGTGACCTGCTGTAGATCGTGTAATCGCAAGAAAGGGGGCAGCACCCCAAAAGAGGCGGGGATGAGGTTAATCAGGCCACCCCAAAACCCCCCCTGGCCCCCGATTTTAACCATAGTCATAGGGGTTCAAGAGACCCCGGTATCATGGCATCCATATCTCTATTGGGGTGTTCATATGGAGACTTAGCCATCCCTCTTTCCCGAAGGGGCGAATGGGTCCCTCCCCCGGGGGACCCATTCCCTTTTTTCGTGGATTGGGGATGGGAGGCATTTCGTCGCAAGAAGGAGATTATGGAGATCTTCTATTTTCGGAGAAATGAAAAATAACGGCTTTGTAAAAAGTCTATCTGCCATTCGACAAGCCGTTCGACAAGCTCACGGTCCTGAGCAAAGCCGAAGGACTCATGGCCCTGAGTAAAGCCGGAGGGCCGTTCGACATGCTCACGGCCTTGAGCAAAGCCGGAGGGCTGCGTTCCGCTTCATCCTTCGTCAGCGCAGCGTACTTCTCTCCTTCGACGCAGAGCGCCACGGGTTTAGCCGTGGGTGGAATGCTCTTTGCTCAGGATGTCGCCCGTATGGGCATAACAAGCGGTACCACAGGCTTGCCTGTGGGGCTCCATGTACGCCTCATTCCTCAGGATTTGCGCGCCTTGCATCTGGATCTTTTTTCTTTGCCGTCTGATTTCGACTTTTTACAATGACGTCAAAAATATCCGGGGAAAATTTTTGGGAGAATGGAGGCGATCCCCTTGACAATCCGATGGCTGGATGGTAGGAAGGGAGGCAGCAAGTACCCGTAAATAAGGAGAAAAGGATGAAGGTTCTTTGGGCTCCATGGCGCATGACCTATATCGCGGGAGATCGAGAGCAGGGGTGCCTATTATGTTCCAAATTGAAGGGAAGGGACGATAGGGGGAATCTCATCTTATGTCGAAGTAGCCACTCCTTTGTTATCTTGAACCGGTTTCCGTACACGAACGGTCACCTCATGGTCGTGCCTAACAGGCATGTTGCCTCCCTTGATGAGCTCAACGAAGGGGAAATGGTGGCATTGATGGCATTGTTGAAGCAATCCATAATCATTCTGAAGAGGGCGTTAAAACCGGATGGATTTAATGTGGGGATGAATATCGGAAGTGTAGCAGGAGCAGGAATCGAGGATCATATTCATTTCCACATCGTTCCACGATGGAATGGGGACACGAATTTCATGCCCGTTCTCGTTGAGACAAAGGTAATGCCGGAATACCTTGAGAAGACGTATGACAGGTTAATTTCCTTTGTGGAAGGACCCTAAGGACCGAATTCGTATCACACATGGTCGAAGTTAGTGAGGAGGGGATTTATGACAAAGTCTGAATTGAGCGAGATATTGGCACAGCGATTCAATCTGACCAACAAAAAGGCGAAGATGATCGTGGAAACGGTGATTGAGAGCTTGAAAGAGGCCTTATTGAAGGATGAGCGAATCGAGATCAGGGGATTTGGCAGTTTTATGAACCGAAGATATAAGGCATATACCGGCAGGAACCCCAAAACGGGGAAGGCCATTAAGGTTCCGGCCAAGATATTACCCTTTTTTAAAGTGGGAAAGGAGCTGAAGAAAAAGGTAAATTCCTGAATTTCCCCTCGGGATCGTTCCGTCATGCTGAGGGGTTTTGAGGCAAGCATGGATTTCCTCAGCCTTGAGAATGGGTCAGTTGTAACACCTCGAGAGGTGGTGAGAGCCTCTCTTTCAGAAAAGGGGATAACGGAGAAGGCATTGGCATTGGACGATGTGGCCATTATTACCTTCACCCGACGCGATTTGCTCACCCTTGTTGGGCAGACAAGGGCCCGCAAGGTGAAGGCATGGTGCGGGAGGAATGACAGGTTGTATCGAGGAGTGGTAGGGAAGGACAGATATATCCTAACCCAATCCCTGTATGGAGCACCCAATGCAGTCATGCTCCTTGAGGAGTTGGTGGCTTTCGGGGTGAAGAAGGCTGTTTTCCTTGGATACTGCGGGTCAATACGAGAACCTATTGGAGTTGGGAAGGTCATTCTGCCTACTGATTCCATAAGGGAGGAGGGCACCTCATATCATTACCTCCCAAAGGGGGTGAGTTGTCACGCCGATGAAGACATTCAGAACCTCGTCCACAAGGGGTTAAGGGAATGCGGGATTGAGCCCTATGTGGGGATGTGCTGGACTACGGACGCCCTCTACCGGGAGACTGCGGAGAAGGTCAGGCGGTATCGATCCAAAGGGGTATTGGGCGTTGACATGGAGACCTCCGCGGTCTTCTGCTTGGGGATATATCGGAACATCCGGGTTGGATCGGTGATGGTTGTTACGGATGAATTTTCGGATTCATCATGGCAAGGCGGTTTTTCCTCCGAGAAGGTGGGAGAGACGATGCGGATGGTTTGCAAAACCATCGTGAAACAAGTCGGAAGGCTAGGGAATCTGTAACTTTTTTACTTGCAATGTCTATTTATTTATGCTAAATTACTGGTAATTAGGTCTACTGAGAAAGTGGGCTTCCGGCCCACTTTTTTATTAGAACCTTTGTTGTTGGGCAAGAGATTGGTCTCCTTAAGCTGAAATGAGATGGAAAGGGCGACGGAGAGCACAGTTAGTGAGATCGTTGAACCCATTGTGGCTTCCCAGGGGATGGAGTTGGTCGCTGTGGAATATAAGAGAGAGGCTAGGGGATGGGTGCTCAGGATTTACATCGACAAGAAAGGTGGGGTTAGCCTGGATGATTGTGTTTTGGTCAGCAACGAAGTCGGAACGGTATTGGATGTCGAGTACCTTTTTCAGTCGCCCTATACCCTGGAGGTTTCTTCCCCGGGCCTCAACAGAATCTTGAAGAAGGAGAGAGATTTCAAGAGATTCAAGGAGAGGCCGGTGAGAATACGTACCTATAATGCCATAGGGAAGAGGAGGAACTTCAAGGGAAGGCTGTTAGGGTGCACGAGGGGGTCGATTCAAATCGAGGTGGGAGGGCAAGTCCTTCACATATCCCTGTCCAATGTGGCTAAGGCAAACCTGGAATTTGAATTTTAATTGGTAATAGAAGGGAGAAGGGGAGGAGACTCGATGTCTCAAAATCTAAACTATATCATCGAACAGGTGGGAAAGGATAAGGGAATCGAGCGTGATGTAATTATCGACGCATTGGAAAATGCGGTTTTGATGGCCTCTCGGAAAAAGTTCGGGCCCCAGAGGTTGATGGAGGCCCACTATAATGAGGAGATTGGAGAGGTCGAACTCTTCCAATTCGTGGAGGTGGTGGAAGAGATGGAGGACCCCTACACCCAAATATCCCTGGACGAGGCGAGGCAACTTGATCCGGATGCGGAGATCGGGGACAGTTTGGGAGTTAAGCTGGACACCAGTGCCTTCGGAAGGATAGCCGCGCAGACGGCCAAGCAGGTCATCATCCAAAGGGTCCGTGACGCGGAGAGGGATAACATCTACAATGACTATAAGGATAGAAAAGGAGAGATTGTGACGGGGAACGTTCAAAGGGTCGAAAGGGGGAACCTCTATATAAACTTGGGAAGGGCTGAGGCGATTTTGCAGTCCCGAGAACAAGTACGGGGTGAGGTATATCGACAGGGTGATCGCATCCGCGCTTATATTTTGGACGTTCAAAGATCGTCAAAGGGACCCCAAATTTTCCTTTCTCGGACCCATCCGAGACTGTTGATCAAGCTTTTTGATATGGAGGTTCCGGAGATTTCAGAGGGAATTATCAAGGTCGTCGACGCAGCGAGGGAGCCAGGGGAGAGGGCAAAGATATCCGTTTATAGCACCAATAAGGATGTTGACCCCGTGGGGGCTTGCGTGGGGATGAGGGGTTCCAGGGTCCAAAGCGTTGTCCAAGAGCTCCGAGGTGAAAAGATTGACATCATCCCTTACGCCGAAGATATTGCCAAATATGTGAGCAATGCTTTGGCTCCTGCCAAAATATCCCGGGCTTACATCGACGAGGAAAACAGAAACATGGAGATCGTGGTTGAGGATGATCAACTCTCCTTGGCCATTGGAAAAAGAGGACAAAACGTGAGATTAGCGTCAAAGCTCACGGGTTACAGGATCGACATCAAGAGCGAGTCCAGAATGGAGCAAATTTCGGAGGAAACCATCGGAGGGCTGAGGGGAATTCCCCATGTGGGAGAGGTGATCGCTCGGATCCTCTACAACGAAGGGTTTGTTTCGGTAAAGGAAATCGCCGATTCAGGAGTGGAGGAACTGGCGAGATTATCGGGTATTGGCATAAAAAATGCCCAGAAGATCGTAATGGCTGCCAGGGAAATGGTGGAAGTCGAGGCGGAAGGGATAGAGGTGGATGCCGAGGAAGATCGGGAGAGAGGATCTCCACCCATCAGCGATTTGAAGGGTGTAGGGGAAAAGACGACGGCGCTTCTCATGTCCAAAGGGATCGAGACCATTCGGAATTTGGCAAAGGCCGATTTAGGGTTTCTTTCCTCGATTCCCGGGATTGGGATGAAGAAAGCGGAGAAATTGGTGAGGGAGGCCTCGGCCTTTGACGGAAAGGCGGCTCATGACTAAAGTCGGTCACACTCCCCTGAGGCGATGTTTGGGTTGTCGTAAGAGACGGAGAAAGGATGAGCTTATCCGGCTAGTCTCTGTGGAGGGAAGGAGTGTGGTAGTAGATGTGGTGCAAAGGATGTCCGGCAGGGGAGCTTATCTCTGTAATGACGATCGTTGCCTTCGAATAGGCCTTAATGCGAAGGCCATATCCAATGCCTTTAGGAAAAGGGTAGTCATTGATGAGAACTTGCGAAAATCTATTGAAACCATTCCCCAGAAAGGTTAGGAAAAAGGCGGACAGATAAGGTCATCATTGGCTTTAAATCGGAGGGGGAGAAACGTAATGGCCAAAATAAGGGTTCTCGATGTGGCTCAAGAGGAGTTGGAGAAGGAAAAACTCCTCGCCAAGCTCAAGAAGATGGGAGTGAAGGTAAAGGATGAGGAGATGGCGGAGCAGGGAACCCCGTGGGGGGCGATGGAGAGGGTTGTCAGGGATGAGGAAGGGGCCGAGTTCGTCGAGAAACGGGTTAAGCCAACAGTGATTCGGAGAAGGGCAAAGGCCGTAGAGGAGCCCGAGAAAATCCTCGAAGAGGTTCAACAGGAGGCCCAAGAGGCGGCGCAGGGAGAGCTTGTGGAGGTTTTGGAAGAGGAGAAGCCAATCGTGCCTCCTCCCATGGAAGAGATGGAGGGGGAAAGGACCGTGGAGGTAGCCGAAGAGATCCGTGAGGAGGTTGTGGAGGCGCCACCCGAGGAGGTTATGCCCGCCGCCCAAGAGGGGGTGAAACCGGCAGAAGTCGAGGAAGAAGAGGAGAAGGCTAAGGTCAAGGTTAAGAAGAAAAAGCCGAAGATAGCGGAAGAAGGAGCGGGAGCGCGTCTCCCGAAAAAACGGATGTTGAAGAGGAGGGTTGTCGAGGAAGCGGAACTGGAAGTGGAGAAGAGGTATCCTCGTGGACCTCGGGAGCGGGTGGTTAAACCCGTCAAGATGCCGAGGAAGAAGGTCGAGTTTGCAGTCTCGAAGAAGACCGTGATCACCACCCCCAAACCAATCAAAAGGGTCATTCGAGTTGCCGAGGTCATCATGGTTTCGGAGCTGGCGAAGCGGATAGGGGTAAAGGCCAGAGAGGTGATCAAGAAATTGATGGAGCTGGGTACCGCCGTAAACATCAATCAGACCATTGATGCCGATTTAGCTTCCCTCGTCGCGAGCGAATTTGATTACGAAGTGGAAAAGGTCTCCCTGGAAAGGGGAGATTTCCTGGAGAAAAAGGAGGATTCCCCCGAGCAGTTGAAGCTGAGGCCCCCCGTGGTGACCATCATGGGACATGTTGATCATGGAAAGACCTTACTATTAGATGCCATTAGAAAAACCCATGTGGTTGAGGATGAAGCGGGAGGCATTACGCAACATATTGGCGCATATGACGTACAATTAGATTCTGGTCGTATCGTGTTTATCGATACCCCCGGCCATGAGGCCTTCACGGCGATGCGAGCCAGGGGTGCTCAGGTAACGGATATCGTAGTATTGGTGGTTGCAGCGGATGACGGTGTTATGCCCCAAACAATTGAAGCCATCAACCATTCCAGGGCCGCTAACGTCCCTATCATCGTGGCCATCAATAAGATCGATAAATCCAATGCCAACGTGGATAAGGTCAAAAAGGATCTGGCGGAACATGAATTAATCCCGGAGGAATGGGGCGGGAAAACCATCTTTGCCGAAGTATCGGCAAAACAAGAAATCGGCATTACCGAGCTTTTGGAATTGATCTTGATTCAAGCGGAGGTATTAGAATTGAAGGCCAACCCCGACAAATTGGCAAGGGGAACCGTCATTGAGGCGAGGTTGGATCGAGGCCGTGGAGTTGTGGCTACGGTTATAGTCCAAGAGGGAACACTAAAGACTGGGGATTCCTTTATTAGCGGGATGAATTATGGTCGTCTCAGGGTCATGATGGATGACCGAGGCCAAAGAATCGAAGATGCCGGTCCTGCGATGCCGGTGGAAGTAGTGGGGTTCACGGGGCTTCCAGAGGCGGGGGAAGCGTTCGTCGTATTGGATGACGAGCGGATTGCCAAACAGATAGGGGTGTATCGGCAGCAGAAAAAGAGGGAAAAGGAACTCGCCAGTTCGAGCAAGGTATCATTGGAGGAGCTCTACGCGAGAATTCAGGAAGGCGAAGTAAAGGAATTGAACATGATTGTTAAGGCCGATACCCAGGGTTCCATGGAGGCCGTTGGCAATTCCGTGGAAAAGCTCTCGACCGATTCGGTGAGGGTGAATATCGTCCATGGAGGCGTTGGGGGAATCAGCGAAACGGACGTGAATCTGGCAATGGCCTCCCGTGCTATCATTATCGGATTCAACGTTCGGCCTGGATTGAAGGCTATGCAGCTGGCCGAGCAGGACCAGGTCGACATACGGTCCTATAGTGTGATCTATGACGCAGTATCCGACATCCAGAAAGCGATGGAAGGCCTTCTGGAACCAACCCTTAGGGAAAAGATCTTGGGCAGGGCAGAGGTTCGCGCTACTTTCAACATACCCAAGGTAGGAACTGTTGCAGGAAGCTTTGTAATCGATGGAAAAATTGTTAGAGGGGGTAGGATCAGGTTAATACGGGATGATGTGGTTATTCACGATGGGAGAATTACATCCCTTAAGCGTTTCAAGGAAGACGCCAAGGACGTTCAGCAGGGCTATGAATGCGGGATTGGCATCGAGAATTTCAACGATGTGAAGGAGGAAGATGTCATCGAATCCTACGAGTACGAAGAGATTCCTTCCACCCTCTAGGATTCGGGTATTCCCCGTTGGGTGAAGAGAATGATTGTGGGCATTTGTCATCTGGATGTGATTATTCCGGAGAACCACTCCCTTAAGGGAAAGCGTCAGGTGATTAAGAGGGTCATTGACAGGGTAAAGAATCGCTTCAACATCTCCATCGCAGAGGTGGGCGATAACGAATTATGGCAGAGGTCCCAACTGGGAATGAGCTTGGTAGGGAACGATCGGAAATTTATCAATTCGTATTTGGATAGAGTCGTCAATTTCATCGAGGCGATGAATATCGTTCATATCGCCCATAGCGAATTGGAAATACTCAATTTTTGAGATGAATTTTGACATCATTGTAAAAAGTCGGGATCAGACGGCAAAGAAAAAAAATCCAGATGCAAGGAGCGCAAATCCTGAGAAATGAGCGTACAGAGAAGTACGCTGCAATGACGAAGGATGCAGCGCAACACAGCCTTTCGGCTTTGCTCAAGGCCGTGAGCATCTCGAACGGCCCTTCGGCTTTTCTCAGGGCCGTGAGCATGTCGAACGGCAGATGGACTTCTTACGAAGCCGTCAATTTTGGAAATTAAGGAATGGACAACAGGCGGCCAAACAGGGTAGGGGGGGCCATTAAGGAAGAAATTTCCCGTTTGCTCTTGAGAGAGATCAAAGACCCGAGGATAGGGTTTGTGACCATTACCAGGGTTAAGGTCTCAAAGGATCTCCGCGTTGTAAAGGTCTTTTTCAGTGTGTTGGGCGATCAATCGGTAAGAGCGGATTCGCTGACGGGGCTGAATAGTGCCAAGGGTTTTGTGCGGAGAGAACTGGGTAGAAGGCTCAGGCTTCGGTATGTCCCCGATATCGTGTTCAGCTTTGATCCTTCGTTGGAGCATATGAGCCGATTAGCAGAGCTGATTCATCAGATCAACGAGGACGAGAAATTAGAGGACGAAAAGGGCAGATAGGCAGATAATGGACGGGATTTTAGTGGTCGATAAGCCCTCCGGAATCTCCTCTTTCGGTGTTGTTCGGCAGGTAAAGAGATGGCTGAGGATCAAGAAGGTGGGGCATACAGGCACTTTGGATCCCTTTGCCAGTGGCGTTCTTCCTTTGGCGATAAATGAGGGGACGAAGACAATTCCCTTTCTGGCTGAGGACCAGAAGGAATACGAAGCCGTGCTGAAGCTGGGAGTGGAGACGGATACGTATGACAGGACTGGAAAGATTACCGCGGCCAGGGATTTGGATGGGTTTCGGGTGGACGAGGAGACCGTCAAGGGCGTTATGAGGGGATTCGTCGGTCGAATAGAACAGGTTCCACCCATGTTCTCCGCTGTGAAACACCGGGGGAGGCCCCTCTATAAATTGGCGAGGCGGGGAATTAGCGTGAAAAGGGAACCCCGGGTGGTGGAGATAATGGACATCGGGATTACCCACATTGGTTTTCCCTTTGTTTCCTTTAAGGTCGCCTGCTCAAAGGGGACCTACATTCGAGCCCTTGCCCATGACGTCGGAAGGGAATTGAGATGCGGGGCACACCTCTCCAAGTTACATCGGACCAGAAGCGGTCCATTTGCCCTTAAAGACGCGGTCCCCTTTCGCGAGGTGGAGGTCCTGGCGGAAGGGGGGATGATCGAAGGGAAAATTATTCCCTTAAGTCAAGTGCTGGGCGGATTACCGAAGCTCCGTGTTGAGGGGGAATTGCAGCGGAAAATCCAACGGGGAAGGCAGATCCTGGTAAGCGATATCGAGGAATCTCCATTTCCTCGAATTGACATGGGGGAACCGGTCAGAGTTATTTCATCCGATGGAGATTTGATCGCCATTGCCCGAGCGGAGATGGGATATGGGGGACCTGTGGAGAAGGAAGCGGTGGCATTTAGATTGCTTAGGGTCTTTCATGCAAACGCGGGAGGGATAAGATGAGATTTGAGGCGGAGAAGAAAAGGGAACTTATCGGGGAGTATCGAGTCCATGATAAAGATACGGGCTCACCTGAAGTTCAGATTGCCCTTCTTACGGAGCGAATTAGGTACCTGACAGAACACTTTAAGGTACACAAGAAGGATCACCACTCGAGACGGGGGCTCTTGAAATTGGTCGGGCAGAGGAGACGCTTGCTTAACTACCTCAAAAAGAAGGGGATTGAGCGATACCGATCGGTTATCGAAAGGTTGGGTATTCGGGGATAGAGCCAGGGAGGCCGTAAAACGTAAAATAGGGAGATGAAAAGAGATGATGGAACGGAAAATGTCTATTGAATTTGGCGGCAGAACCCTCTCCATTGAGACGGGGAAAATAGCAAAGCAGGCCAATGGCGCGGTGGCCGTTCAGTACGGAGAGACGATAGTCCTGGTAACCGCTGTATGTAGCGAGGAGGAGAGAAAGAACATAGATTTTATCCCCCTTACCGTGAACTACCTCGAGATGACCTTCGCCGCCGGTCGCATACCCGGCGGTTTTTTCAAGAGGGAGGGGAGGCCCAGCGACCGAGAAACCCTCATTTCGAGGCTTATCGATCGTCCCATACGACCCCTTCTCCCCAAGGGTTTTAACAGGGAAACACAGATTATCGCCACCGTCATGTCCGCAGATCAAGAGAATGATCCCGCCGCCATAGGGATGATCGGGGCTTCGGCAGCTCTGATGGTCTCGGATATTCCCTTCAATGGTCCCCTTGGGGGAGTAAAGGTGGGAAGGATAAACGGGGAATACAAATGTAATCCCACCAATAGCGAGTTGGAGATGAGCAACATGGACCTCCTGGTGGCGGGAAATCGAGATGGCGTAATCATGGTCGAAGGAAGCGCGCAGGTGGGCAATGAAGACGATATCCTGGAGGCTATCTTCTTCGGCTATGATCATCTCCAAGGTGTGATCGAAGTACAAGAGAGGCTGAGGGATGAGTTGAATATCGGTAAGACTGAATTTACGCCCGGGAGAAATGAGGCGGTGGGGGAGCAGATTCACTCCTTTGTCCTTCCCAAAATAAAGGAGGCCCATGCCATTTCGGGGAAATTGGAAAGGAGGCGAAGGTTGGGAGAGATCCTCGAGGCCGCAATGGAGAAATTTGCTGGCGAAGATGAAGAGTTCGGGGTGGAAGTCAGGGCGGTCATCGCGGAGACGGAAAGGCAGTTTATCAGGGGGATGATCCTGAGCGAGGGAAGAAGAATAGATGGAAGGGACCTTTCTGAGATCAGGCCCATCTCCTGCGAGGTAGGCATTCTTCCCCGAACTCACGGGTCGGCCATTTTCACCCGAGGTGAAACGCAAGTATTGGCCGTCACCACCTTTGGGACCTCATCCGATGAACAGAAGATCGATTCGCTGAGCGGGGAAAGCTATAAATCGTTCATGCTCCATTACAATTTTCCTCCCTTTTGTGTCGGTGAGGTTTCACCCCTCAGGTCACCAAACCGAAGGGAGGTCGGCCATGGGGCCCTAGCCGAAAGGGCAATACTACCCGTTCTGCCTCCCAGCGACACATTCCCCTATACCATTCGGGTAGTTTCCGAGGTTTTGGAGTCCAACGGATCCTCTTCCATGGCGACGGTATGTGGCGGAATGCTTGCTCTTATGGATGCGGGGGTTCCGACCACCGATACCGTTGCTGGGATTGCCATGGGACTGGTCAAGGAGGGGGACAGGGTGGCTGTTCTCTCCGATATTTTGGGCGACGAAGATCACATTGGTGATATGGATTTTAAAGTAGCCGGAACGCAGGAGGGAATAACCGCAGTGCAAATGGACATCAAGGGGTCGGGTCTGACCCGAGAATTGCTGAGGCAAGTCTTACGCCAGGCCAAGGAGGGAAGGCTCCATATCCTAAAAAAGATGCGGGAGACGATTCCAGAACCCAGGAAGGACCTTTCCCGGCACGCTCCGAGGATCATCACTCTTCAGGTGAAACCGGACAAGATTCGGGATATCATTGGTCCCGGAGGTAAGAACATCCGGAGTATCGTCGACCAAACCGGGGTCAAGATCGAAATCGAGGACCCGGATCTGGTCAAAATCGCATCGCCCAGTCATGAAGCCATCGAAGAGGCTATAGCGATCATCAAGAGGCTCACCCAGGAGGTGGAAGTGGGCCGGCTCTATTTGGGCCATGTGAAGCGAATATTGGACTTCGGTGCCATTGTAGAGCTCTTTCCGGGAACCGACGGGTTGGTTCACATCTCGCAGCTTGCAGAGCACCGCGTGGAGAGCGTCTCGGATATCCTGAAAGAAGGCGATGAGGTGTTGGTGAAGGTGCTTGGAATCGAACCCAATGGTCGAATTCGGTTGAGTCGCAAGGCGGCACTGAAACAGGGGTATGATAAAGAGACTAATCAAAAATGAGAACTCACTTTAGGAGATGTATCAAAAGACCGTCCTGAAAAATGGAGTCCGCGTCGTCTCGGAGAACATCCCCCATATCAGGTCGATTTCCATCGGGATTTGGATCACTACGGGATCGCGCGAAGAGGATTCCGAGGAAAAGGGGATTTCCCATTTCATTGAGCACCTGGTCTTCAAGGGAACGGAGAGTCGAAGCGCCCACGATATAGCCAAAGAGATCGACTCGGTGGGGGGCGTCCTCAATGGGTTTACGGAAAAGGAGTATACCTGTTTTCACGCAAAGGTGTTGGATCAACATTGCCCCCTTGCCCTCGAGGTCCTCTCAGATATCTTTTTGAACTCTATCTTTGATCCCAATGAGATCGAAAGGGAAAGGAACGTAGTCCTCCAGGAGATTAAAATGGTGGAGGATACGCCCGATGACTATATCCATGACCTGTTTAATCAGGTTTTCTGGGGGGGGCATTCCCTGGGGTACCCCATCGTGGGAAAGAAGGAGCGGGTTAGTTCCTTCGATCGAGAGACCATTTGCCGCTACTTCGATGATCACTATCGATCCAACCACCTCATTATATCCATGGCTGGCAGTTTTGACCACGCGGAGGTGATCCAGCGGATCGAGGATAAATTCGGTGGGTTACACGAGAGGGTGGAGCTGGGAAAAGGAAAATCCCCGGAGCCCAGTCCCCGAATCGGGGTGTTTCCAAGGGATTTGGAACAGGTTCACCTCTGTTTGGGCACCAAAGGCATTCCCCAAACCCATTCCATGCGATTTGCCAGTTATATCCTCAATACCCTTCTGGGAAGGGGCATGAGCTCTTATCTCTTTCAGGAGATCCGGGAGAAGCGGGGCCTCGCCTATTCAGTATATTCCTATAGGCCGGCCTATTACGATGCGGGCCAACTGGTGGTATATGCGGGAACTGAGAAAGGATCATTGAAGGAGGTTATTCGATTGATCATGGAACAGTTCGATAAATTACGAAGGGAGATGATTCATGAGGAAGAGCTGAAGCGGGTTAAAGAACAACTCAAGGGAAATTTACTCCTATTCCTGGAAAGTTCGGATAGCTGGATGACCCGTTTGGCCCAAAACGAGATTTACTTCGGGAGATATATCCCCATTGAGGAGGTTATCAAAGGGATCGAAGGCGTCACCTCGGAAGAGCTTAATCAATTGGCTCAGGACCTTTTCCGAGAGGAGTTGTTCTGTCTAACGGTTTTGGGTCCTATCGAGAAAACGGAGCTCACCCGAGACCTGTTGAGCTTTGGATAGGGAGGAAAAGCTATGGGGGAGGGGTCCCACCTGGTAAGGATCAAGATCAAAAGGCTCAGGGGGAACGAACAATTACCGTTGCCCTCTTATATGACCGAACACGCAGCGGGACTGGACATCCATGCCTTTCTGGATGAAGATGTGCTCATCGCTCCAGGACAGAGGCGGTTGATTCCTACGGGGCTCGTTGTGGCAATTCCCGATGGCTTCGAGATTCAGGTGAGGCCTCGCAGCGGTCTGGCCATGAGGGATGGGGTGACGCTGGTCAATACCCCCGGGACCATCGATGCCGACTACCGAGGGGAAATTGGAATTCTCATGATTAACCACGGCGAGAAACCCATCACCATCAGAACCGGGCAGCGCATTGCACAGCTTGTGGTCTCCAGGGTATATAAGGCCGAATTGGAGGAGGTTGATGAACTGCCTACAAGCCGTAGGCAAGAAGGTGGCTTTGGCCACACCGGTCTTTAAAGGTGACGGCTTCGTAAAAAGTCCATCTGCCGTTCGACAGGCTCACGGCCTTGAGCAAAGCCGAAAGGCCGTTCGACAGGCTCACGGCCTTGAGCGAAGCCGAAAGGCGGCGTTGCGCTTCATCTTTAGTCACTGCAGCGTACTAGTAGGTACGCCTCATTCCTAAAGTTTCGCGCGCCTTGCATCTGGAGCTTTTTACTGTGCCGTCTGATTTATGGCTTTTTACGAGATCATTATACGTAAGTGAAAAGCTTAAAAGGCTGTTCATGGAGAGATGGGTCGATAGCTATATGAACTACATAACCGTTGAGAGAGGACTGTCCAAGAACACCCTCGATTCGTACAGCGGCGATCTGGTTCGGTACATGAGCTTTTTGGGGGGATTGGGCATAGTCGAAATCGGAGAGACTTCAAAGCTAGAGGTGATGGCTTACCTGCTCTCTTTGCGGAAACGCGACCTTTCCTCTAAAACGGTGGCCAGATCTATTTCCGTTTTGCGAGGATTTTATCGGTGGTTGGCCGATGAGGGGGTACTGCGAGGAAATCCATTGGAGGATATGGAATCCCCGAGGACGATCCGATCCCTACCGGGAGTACTTTCCCTGGATGAAGTCGATTCACTGCTGAATCAACCCGACCCCTCCAATCCCATCGGGATGAGGGATAAGGCCATGTTGGAAGTACTGTACGCGACGGGGTTGAGGGTATCCGAGTTAACCAATTTAGTCCTGAATAATATTAACTTTGAGGCGGGATATCTGGTCGTCATGGGCAAGGGGGCCAAGGAGAGGATTGTTCCCATGGGCCAAGAAGCTCTCCATTGGCTAAAGAGGTATCTGGAGGGGTCCCGCAAAATGCTCCTCGGGAACAACCGGAGTCCACTTGCCTTCGTGAGCCAATGGGGGAAGGGAATGACCCGGCAGGGTTTTTGGAAGACCGTTAAGAAATACGCCCTTATGGCTGGGATTCGGAAGACCATCTCCCCCCATACCCTCAGACATTCCTTCGCAAGCCATCTCCTGGAAGGTGGGGCGGATTTGCGGTCAGTCCAGAGCTTGTTGGGACACGTGGATATCTCCACGACTCAAATTTACACCCACGTGACCCGGGAAAGGTTGAAGAAGATCCATGCTCGATACCATCCCAGATCGTGATCGCCACCGTTCGCTGAGGGGGAAAGGGGATACCCTCAGCCTTCGAGATAGCAATGGAGGTCATTACTACCCACATCAACGCCGATTTCGACGCTTTGGCCTGCATGTTAGCGGCTAAGAAGCTCTATCCTGAGGCGATTTTGGTTTTCCCGGGGTCCCAGGAGGGGAGCCTAAGGGATTTTTTCGTCCGGTCCACCATTTACGTATTCGAGGCCGAACGGATGAAAAACGTGGATCTGGATCGAATCAACCGTCTCATCCTCGTCGATACTCGACAGAAAAGCCGAATCGGGAAGTTCGCTCAAATCGTAAAGAGGCCAACAGTGGACATCCACATCTACGATCACCATCCTCCCTCTTCGGATGATATTAAGGGTTCAGTAGAAGTGGTGAAGGAAGTGGGATCTGCTATCACCTTGATGCTGGAGGTTTTGAGGGAGAGAGATATTGATATAACCTCCGATGAGGCGACGGTAATGATGCTGGGGATTTACGAAGATACGGGCTCCCTCACCTTTTCCTCGACAACGGAGGATGACTTTCATGCCGCCGCATATCTGCTGTCACAGGGTGCAAGTCTCAATATGATATCGGATATGGTGACCAAGGAGCTGACGGCGGAACAGGTTTTTCTTCTCAACGACCTGATCCAGTCCGCTACCAACTACACGATAGGTGGCATTGATGTGGTTATTGCTACGGCCTCGGCGGATCAATACGTCGGTGATATCGCCATCCTCGTCCATAAATTAAAGGATATGGAGAATTTGGATGTGCTTTTCGCCTTGGTTCGGATGGAGGATCGGGTCCACATGATTGGAAGGAGCCGGATCGAGGAGGTCAACGTGGCGGAAATTCTGTTGGAGTTTGGAGGAGGTGGGCATGCGACGGCCGCCTCGGCCACCGTAAAGGATTTGACATTAATCCAGTGCGCCGAGAAATTGGTGAAGGTGCTTCAGGGGACTGTTAAACTGGGGAAATTCGCCAAGGACCTCATGACCTCTCCGGTGAAGACCATCCAAGACGAGAGGAGGCTGTCCGAAGCAGGGGATCTCCTCACTCGGTATAATATCAACGTATTGCCGGTGATGAGGGGAAGGAAATTGGCGGGGTTGATATCCAGACAGGTCATCGAAAAGGCCTCATTCCATGGGCTCGGAGATCGCCCGGTCAAGGAATACATGAGCACGGAATTTTCGGTAGTCGATATGACCACGCCCCTAACTAACGTTCAACGCCTTATCGTGGGCAACAATCAGCGATTTTTGCCCGTAATGGAGGGAGGTGAACTTTTGGGGGCCATCACCCGGACGGACGTCTTAAGGGCCATTCAGGAGGATTTGGTGGGACGATCCGATTCCCCTTTTCCCCTTGAGGTTCACAAGCTCTATGCCAGGAAGAAGATGATCACGAAGTTGATGCAGGAGAGGCTTCCGTCGAGGGTTCAAGACATTCTCCGGGAGTTCGGCAGGGTTGGGGAGGATTTGAGCTGTCCCGTGTATGCGGTGGGAGGGTTCGTTCGGGACCTTTTGCTGAGAGACCATAACTTAGACGTGGATATCGTAGTGGAGGGGGATGGCATCCGATTCGCAGAATATTTTGCCGAGAGGCATCCCTGTAAGATCAGGATTAACCGGCGGTTTGGAACGGCTGCTCTCCGTTTTTCGAACAACCTCAAGGTTGATATAGCAACAGCTCGGTTGGAATACTATGATTTTCCCGCTGCCCTTCCCACGGTGGAACTCAGTTCCATCAAGAATGACCTCTATCGAAGGGACTTTACCATTAATACCCTGGCCATCAAATTGAATGGGGAGGAATTTGGCGAACTGGTCGATTTCTTCGGCGCCCAAAGGGATATTAAGGAGAAGGTAATCCGGGTACTTCATAACCTGAGTTTCGTCGAAGACCCAACGAGGGTTTTGCGTGCCATTCGCTTCGAGCAGCGGTTTGGCTTCCAATTGGACAAGCAAACCCAGAATCTGATTAAGAATGCCGTGAAGATGGGATTTCTGGATCGCCTTTCGGGGCGAAGGATCTTTACCGAACTGGTGCTCATCTTCAACGAAGAGGATCCAATCCCCATTCTTCGAAGGATGAGTGAACTGGACCTATTGAAATCCATCCACACCAAAATCCCCTGGGAGAAGGAGAGCGAGAACCTGTTAGAGGCCATTAAGAATGTCATATCCTGGTACGACCTGCTCTTTTTGGAGGGAGAGTGCGAAAAGTGGCAGGTCTATTTTTATGGGTTGATGGATTCCCTGGCGGAGGAAGAGGCCTTGGATGTCTGCCAACGGCTTTCGTTCTCCGAGAAAAACAAGGAGAAGATCAGAAACGGAAGGACAGAGGCCGAGGAGACCCTGAGGGAGATTGTCCGAAGATTGGATTCCAGGAGAAGGATTCGACGAAGCGCAATGTATGAGCTCTTGGAACCCCTTTCAACGGAGGCGAAGCTCTTCATGATGGCCAAGACCACCAAAAAAGAGACGAAACAGTGGATCTCCCTTTTCTTTACAACGCTTCGGGGGCTGAAACCCTTATTAAAGGGGAGGGATTTGATCCGATTGGGTGTTCGTCCAGGACCTATCATGAAGGAGATATTGGCCGATCTCCTGAGGGCTCGTCTCGATCGGCGCATCAGAACGAGGGACGATGAGGTCGATTACGTGAAAAGGACCTATATAAATCAAAGGGGAACGGCTTAGTGCTTCGATTCGCAAATACAATAACGAATTTCTTGGGGCAAGATCTGAGCAAATGTTCACTCCATTCGGCCCGAGCGACTCGACATGAGCCTTCGACCCGAGCTCAGGCCGAGGGGCTCGTCGACATGTCTCATGGCCGAGGGCAGCACTAAGTCCTGAGGGCTTCGACTGAGCGACTCGACATGAGCCTTCGACCCGAGCTCAGGCCGAGGGGCTCGTCGACATGTCTCAGCCGAAGTCTAAATATGTTCGTAATCGAACGTATGAACCGAAGGACTTAATCCGATGCCTTTTCCCCCAAGGGTGGCCTATGGATTCAATAATTCAAAGAATATCCATTTCTGTCATTCCGATTTTGTTGGCCATCATCCTTCATGAGGTCTCCCATGGATGGGTCGCCGATAGGCTGGGCGATTCCACCGCCCGATACTCGGGGCGAATAACCCTAAACCCCGCGGCCCACATCGATTTATTCGGCACCATCATTTTGCCGCTGGTCCTGCTCATTTCAGGCGGGTTTATATTCGGCTATGCCAAACCCGTTCCCATCAATCCCTACAATCTGCGAAATCCGAGGAGGGATATAATTTGGATATCCCTCGCCGGCATATTGACCAATTTGGCCTTGGCGGCCGTTTCCGCCATGGTATTTCGGATGATGAGATTTCTCCTCCCCAGTTCATTAGGCTTCATTGGAGAGCCTCTGTTAAAGATGCTCGCGGTCAGCGTCATGATTAATATTATCTTAGCCGTCTTCAATGCGATTCCTATTCCCCCCCTTGACGGAAGTCGGGTTTTGGCCCATCTTCTTCCCCCGGAACAGGCGGCGGTATTTTCGAAATTGGAGCCTTTTGGATTTATCATCATATTATTACTTTTCTTTACGGGGGTGATCGATCTTATCTGGCCCATTATCGGATTCTTTATGGACGTCTTTTTGGGTCCTTAGTATGATGATATAGGGGGAATGCATCGGTATATTCAATGGTTACTGTAGATCCATACACGGTAAAATTGGAGATTTTCGAGGGCCCCTTGGACCTTCTCTTGCACCTCATCAGACGGAACCAGGTAGACATATACGATATTCCCATCGCCACGATCACAGACCAATACCTGGATTATCTCAGCATGATGAGGAGTCTCAACTTGGATGTTGCCGGTGAATTCCTTTTGATGGCGGCGACCTTGCTCCAAATAAAATCGAAGACATTGTTGCCATTACCGCCCGAAGGGGAGGAAGAAGGGGGGGAAGACCCGAGGGCAGAGCTGGTGAACAGGCTATTGGAATATCAGAAATACAAGGAAGCGGCTGCTCGATTCCATGAGAGGGATATGTTGGAAAGGGATATCTTCGTGCAGGGAAATCAAGCAGAGGGATCTGAAGATAGGAGACTAGTTGAGATCGGGGTTTTCGAACTGATCGAGGCCCTCAAGGATGTTTTGAATCGGGCCTCCATCGAAGCGGCCTATGATATTACCCTGGATCGGATAACGATAGAGGAGCGGATCGCCCAAATTCTGGAGGCGGTCAAATTGGAAAAGAATGGACTTCTCTTCTCGTCGCTCTTTTCCGGGGCATCGTCCAAGGAGGATATTATTCTCACCTTCCTCGCTCTTTTGGAATTGATCAAAATGAGGATGATTAAGGTTTATCAAAGGACTCCATTTGGACCGATAGAGATTTTCGCCCTCTCGGGAGGGTAGGGGAAATCCATGAAAAGGATTGTTATCATTGTTGGTTTATTGATTGTGGCCGTGATAATAGACCTTTCGGCCACGGAATTGCCCCAGGTAAAGGAACTGATGGTAGTGGGGTCTGGGGAAATGGTTGCGGGGAACGTCGGGAGGGCCCGTCAAGATGCAATTCTAAATGCCCTCAAGGAGGCGGTACGGATCTCTCTGCTGGAGTTTATTACAGCACCCATGCTTGAAGAGAATACCGTTACGCTGAACATGGAGATCTTCAGCCGGGTGACCCAATACGTGCAAACCTTCAAGATTCTCTCCGAGACAGGGAGGGATGATGGGCATGAGGTATTGTTGCAAGCTCAGGTGGACCTCCATAAATTGAAGGATTCGCTGTCGGCTCTGGGCTTATTGGGGGAGAAGGTCGTCCAGGAGGAGATTGTCCGCATCCGAATGGTCCTCGCTGAGGTCTCTCGGTATCCTTGGTATAGGGAATTTGAGGATTTCCTGAGGGAAGGGCTTGAATTCGTCAGGGGGGTTCAACTTCGGTCCGTGATGACAGGAGAGTTCACCATGGACATTGAATTAGCCGGCGATATCCAATCCTTTCTCGATGCTTTGACGACAAAGGAGTTTGAGGAATTCTTCCTGGAGATCCATCAAACCCTTGAGGATCAGGTTATGGTTCGTTTTATGCCAAGGGAAGCATCAGGGTCTTAAAGGTCCCTGCCCTTTCTTTATTTATATTGACGTCATTGTAATGAGTTGAAATGAGACGGCAAAGAAAAAAATTCAGATGCAAGGCGCGCACGTCCTGAGGAATGGGGCGTACATAGAAATACGCTGCAGTGATTCACCCTGTTACATATTTTCTTTGTTTGATGTTACTGTTTTCAAGCAGCTTCTCTATCCCATATCTCTTGATATGGCTGCCTTCAATGTAACAGGGCAGGGGATGAAGCGCAACGCAGCCCTTCGGCTTTGCTCAGGGCCGTGAGCCTGTCGAGTGGCCTTTCGGCTTTGCTCAGGGCCGTGAGCCTGTCGAACGGCAGATGGAATTTTTACTAAGCCGTAAAGATTCATGCGAGAAAAGGAGTGCCCCATGAGAAAGCATCCCGTATTGTTAGGTCTCATTATCATCGGAGTTATTTTAGGCGTCTTCCTCATATCGCTCTTTTTCTTAGGTCGGTTTGGAGAGGAAAGGGCCTTCGTCCTTGGGGATAAGATCGCCGTGGTGGATATTAAGGGGGTGATCACCAGTTCCAGGGGCATCGTTGAGCAGATCGAAAAATTGAAGGAGGACAGCGATGTTAAGGCCATCATTTTGAGGATCAATTCCCCGGGAGGCGGCGTCGGGCCTTCACAGGAGATTTATCGGGAAGTCTTGAGAGCCAAGGAGAAAAAGAAAATTATCGCCTCGATGGAATCCGTGGCCGCATCGGGTGGGTATTATGTTGCCTGTGCTTCGGACATCATCGTGGCCAATCCGGGAACCATTACGGGGAGCATCGGTGTGGTGATGGAATTCTCAAATGTAGAGGATTTATTGAAAAAAATAGGATTACGGAGCTACGTGATCAAAAGCGGTAAACATAAGGATATCGGGTCCCCGTTAAGAGAAATGACCTCTGAGGAGAAGGCAATCCTTCAGAGCGTTATCGATAGTGTCCACAGTCAGTTCGTTCGGGCGGTCGCGGAGGGCAGGAATATGGAGGAAGGGAAGATAAGGCGGATCGCCGATGGCCGCATTTTTTCAGGGGAACAGGCCAAGGAATTGGGGTTGGTTGACCGGCTTGGAAGCCTTCAAGACGCCATCGAAATAGCGGCCGAAATGATCGGGATTGAAGGGAAACCCGTGGTGGTTTACCCGAAGAAGAAATTATCCCTCTACGAATTGCTCTTCAAGCAATCCCTCCGCCTCATTATGGATGAGGTTTGGCAGAGGGAGTACCGGCTCAGCTACGTGATGTATTCCTCGTGAACCTTCTTTATGTCCTCCCAGACTTCCCTTTTCTTGTGGGGATTCCTCAAAAGAAAGGCCGGATGATAGGTGGGTATCACCTTGATTCCGTGGCACAAAAAAAACCGTCCTCTCAAGTTGGAAATCTTTTCATCACTCTTGAGCAACGTTTGGGCCGCAAAGGTCCCCAGGGCGCAGATGATTTTTGGCTGAATGATCTCTAGCTGTTTATAGAGGAAAGGCTCACAGGTGGCGATCTCGTCCTGCTGAGGATTTCGATTATGGGGAGGGCGACATTTAATAATATTGGTGATATAGACCTCTTCCCTCCTGAGGCCGATCGCATTGATGATTCGAGTTAAGAGTTGCCCGGCCTTACCGACGAAAGGCCTTCCCTGTCGGTCTTCATCCTCTCCTGGACCTTCCCCGATGAATACCAATTGGGCCTTCTCGCTCCCGTCACCGAAGACGATATGTCGGCGCGTTAGATGAAGTTTACACCGCTTGCACTCCCCCAGCTTCCTCCTCACCTCGGTTAAGGTGGGCTGAGGATGAGGGATTTTTCTCGCGGATCCGGGGAGGAATTCCGCGCCCAGACTTCCTTGATAGGCTACGTAATGCCTTAAATCTCCTATGAGTTCGATGAACTGTCTCTTTAATAGGGATCTTTTTGCCTTATCCATGAAATTCCTCATGGGATCGGTTTTGCTCCATACCATGATACGTCTACGATTCCCACCTGTCAACTTGCCTTCTCGAGATCTCTGATTCCCACCAGGTCAAGGCTGAGAGGAGGGAGGGAAGAGGTGAGAGGCGAGAGGCAAGAGGCAAGAGGCAAGAGGCAAGAGGTAACAAAAAGTAAGAAGTAAGCAGTAAGAGATGAGATTTAAGAGGGTAAGGTTAAGGTTGAGGAAAAGAGAGTGCTGCTATCGGATACCCATTTGGGTTATTCCGCTTACGAAAAAGTTACCCCAGCAGCGTTAATCAAAGGGAAAAAGACGTTTATGATGACTTCAAGCAGGTTTCGATAGGATTATTGAAATCGACCCGGACCTCGCCAGATCTTTCTCATTACCCATATCGAGGAGGTTAAGGACATGATGCCCGTTGTTTGGAGCGTTGAGGAAGTATCAGATGGCTTAAGTACGGTGATCACAGAGCTTTAATCTTACTCTATGAGGAGGTCAGGGAAGCATTGATGGGATGAGCCAGTACGGCACATTTGTTGATACAATCTCCTCGAGTAAGACCACCGTCCTTGCCCAGAGTGCCATATGTTGTTCAACCTTGCCAAAGTTTATTGGTGGGATCACCTTCAGCCATCATTTTTGAGAGGACTTTCCTTTCGCGGGTTCCCGGAATAAACCCGGTCAGCGTTGCTTTCAGTACCCTTTGGCCATCCTGCTTGGTAAATATCCCCTCCGCCCTGGCAAAGTTCCGCTCATCTATTTCTTTGATAGTTACCCTACAGGTAATCGTTTCGCTGATATAGATCGGACGTAGGAACTGGAACTCCATTCCAGAAGCGAGCCATCCGATCTGTCCGCCCA
>JAQYWG010000049.1 GCA_030145085.1 Thermodesulfobacteriota bacterium | reverse complement strand
AGGGAATAGAGATTCCCTTTCCCCAACGGGTGGTGTGGTTTGCCAATGAGGTGAAAAGTCGCGACGTCCAAACAAAAACACCCCGCTCAGACTTACCCTGAGACGTGAAAAAGGCGAAATGTTCGTAATCGATACATGAGGGAGGAACCCCCGGGTCGGATGGGTCGCCGCATTTCCGTGAGGAAATTGAGAAAACGTGAAAACTGACGAACAGGAATTTATGGCGTTGCTACCGTGTTGTGGCGAGAATTCGCGGGACGGAAAGGGTAGGAAAAGTTAAAGGGGAGAGTCAGCAAGGAAAAACCTTATCCAAGACCACCTTCATTATCCTTATATTTTTCGCCTTTTCTTCTTTAGAAAAACACTTTAATTGAATCGAATCCAACATTGCTTTCTCGAAATGTTCCCTTCCAAGACCGCTTTTTTCGGTCTGCTCTGGAATAAATTTCTGGATAACATCGAAAAGCTCTTTTTTTGTAAGTTTTACCATGGGTTTCCTCCGATTGTTTGGGATTTGTTAGCTTTCTCCTTGCCTCATTTTGTAATCTCAATCCAAGAAAAGGCTTATGGTATCCTGTGGTTATCACAAGGTCGTCACTGCCATTTTTTTCACAGAACCGAACATCGAGCCCATTCTTTCAGTCTCTAACACGGCCCTTGGCCTAGCCGAGGACGCCGACTCCGGTCTAATTCAAATCTATCTTTAGAAGGTAGCATATTTTATGCCAACAGTCTTTTCACGTATAATTGTTTGAAATTATTATACTAGTTGAATTACCAACTGATAATTCCGATCAAATCTGGACAATTTTTGCTCTTGACATGAAAATATTTGGCAAAAGGGACGTAGTCCGTCCGGCGAGGTTGGGAAATGTCGGATGAGAGGTAATGAGGCCCGAATGAGAAGAGGCCACCGGGAGTTAAACGAAAGCGGTAGAAAAACTCCACTTTGGATTCCGTAGAACTGGAGTATGTACCTGAAAAATGGTAGGATCGATGTAATCGAAAAAGAAGTAGATACGGACTACGAAACCGATGTGCAGATAATAAGGTGCGGTCGTGTCCTCTTTTCGGTCTCATATTCCGCCTCTTCTCTGTGTGACCCTAATTTTCTTTCTCAATTTCCTTTCAAGGGTATTCCTTGCACCCTTGTTGCCTACGATTGAGAGAGACCTGAACATCGGGCACGGTGAGGCGGGCTTCCTCTTTCTCTTTATCTCTCTGGGGTATTTCCCAGCGCTATTAGGTTCCGGGTTCGTTTCGTCCCGTCTCACCCACAGGCGGACGATCATCCTTTCCTCCGTGGCCGTGGGTTTGTCGCTTTTCGCTATATCACTCAGCTACACCCTTTGGGCAATTCGGTTTGGGTTGATCCTGTTGGGTTTATCGGCGGGCCTCTATCTCCCATCAGGCATTGCTGCCATCACAGACATGGTAAGTCCGAAAAGCCTGGGAAAGGCTATAGCCGTTCACGAGCTGGCCCCTAATGTCGGCTTGTTAGGGGCTCCCCTCCTTGCGGAGGGACTGATGATATGGTTTTCCTGGCGGGGTGCCATGGCGGTGCTTGGTGGGGCCGCACTATGTGCTGGCGTTGTCTTCGTACGTCTCGGGAAGGGTGGTGAATTTCCCGGAGAGACTCCCAATACGAGAACCCTCCCTGTTCTTCTCAAACTGCCGTCTTTATGGATTATGATGGCATTTTTCGGCATGGGCATCGGCGCAACCCTCGGAACATTTGCCATGCTCCCTCTGTATCTCGTGGCTGAACGGGGGTTCGAGCGTGGATGGGCCAATACCCTCGTGGCCCTCTCGCGAATCCCGGGTCCCGTCGTGGCTTTTCTAGGGGGATGGGCTACGGATCGACTCGGCCCAAGGAAGGCCCTGGTAGGAGTATTTCTCACCACCGGCATGGCAACCGTGCTCTTGGGTATGGTCCACGGGGTGTGGATCATCCCCGTTTTGTTCCTTCAACCCCCTTTGGCCGTCTGTTTTTTCCCGGCGGGTTTCGCGGCTCTCTCCAAAATTGGCCCTCCCAAGGTCAGGAACGTCGCAGTTTCCCTCACGATCGCGGTGGCCTTTTTCGTAGGAGGAGGAGCTATCCCGGCCGGAATCGGGATTATGGCGGAGGAAGGCTTCTTTTCAGTGGGGATCATGTTGGTTGGTGCACTGCTTATAGGGAGCATCATACTTATCCGGTACTTAAGATTTCATGAGGAAGCGATGCAAGGAATTGTCTAAGAGTGTTGCAGAAACTGAGAATTTGGAAATCTCATATAAGCTTAGATTTTCTCGAAATTGCTCTAAGTTTCTTACAATTGTGGAGGATCTATCTGAAATGAATTTGAAGGAGTTCCCTTGTATTTGGAGAAGGTGTCTGAAGAAACAGAGGAGGGGCCCTGCTGGAGGAGATTCGAAAGGAGGCAGACGAGGTGGTGGGCCCAGGAACCGGCGATCTAGTAAAGTATGTGGTCTACCGGATAATTAAGGATCTCTTGACAAGGTCTATCAGAATGACTAAATTGTCAGCGTATTCTGATTATTCAGAAAGAGTTAAATATTCTGAGGATTATTAATGAGGCGATGAAAATGGTGGAAAAAAAGGGAAATGAATCTTCTTGCAATCCGACGGATGACGGAATAGGCTGCTGCAAAGTTGAATCGGTAATCAGCGTGGATGAAAGAGGACAGATGGTGCTCCCGAAAAGTCTTAGAGATATGGCAAAAATTCGCGCTGGGGATAAGTTAGCCGTTATAAGCTGGGAAAAAGATGGTGAGGTGTGCTGTATTTCCTTAATTAAAGTAGAGGATCTTGCAGAGATGGTAAAGGGAATGCTTGGGCCACTCATGAAAGAGATAACGGCAAAATAAAACCGGAGGGGATATGAATGAAAGAAGAGAAGATAAAGAAAGTGGTAAGAGAAGGCTATGCTGAGATAGCCAAAAGGGAGAACTCTTGTTGTGGTCCTGTGAGTTCCTGTTGTGGAAGTCCTGATGTCATCCAGGATAGTAGCAAGGAGATAGGTTACAGCGAGGAAGAACTCAAGGCGGTTCCTGAAGGGTCAAATTTAGGTCTCGGCTGTGGTAATCCCGTCGCTCTTGCATCTCTCAAAGAGGGCGATACTGTTCTTGATCTTGGCTCGGGCGCAGGTTTCGATTGTTTCCTTGCAGCAAAAAAGGTTGGGAAGGCGGGAAAGGTAATCGGCGTGGATATGACGCCTGAGATGATCGATAAAGCCAGGGAAAACGCAAAAAAGGCAAATTATGAAAATGTAGAATTCAGGCTTGGAGAGATCGAAAATATACCTGTTGCCGATAATTCCGTTGACGTCGTCATCTCAAACTGTGTGATCAACCTCTCACCCGAGAAGAGAAGGGTTTTTAAGGAGGCCTTTAGGGTACTCAAACCCGGTGGAAGGCTGATGGTATCGGATATTGTCTTAATGAAAGAGCTTCCCGATTTCATAAAAAACTCCGTCGAGGCATATATCCGCTGCATTTCAGGTGCGATCATAAAGAAACAATACATAGGAGCGATAAGAGAGGCTGGTTTTCGGGAGGTCAAGGTAATAGATGAGACACCTTTTCCCATTGAATTTTTGGCCAATGATCCAACTCCAAAGGCAATAATCAACAAGATGAACGCGCCAACAGGGAAGTTAGAAGAGATTGGCAATTCGGTTGTTAGCATAAAGGTCGAGGGGAAAAGACCATGCTATGAGTAGCTGTGACACGGGGAATCCCGACGTGAGTTAAACTCAGATGGTTTATAACATCAAGACAACCGATTTATGGACCATACCAGGACCACCTCAATATGTCACGGCTTTCATCACTTCTCAAGACGAGGGAGACCTCAGCGGAGTTGTATAGGGACACGGGAGAATTCTATGGCGATGGGAAAACCTTCTCGGATCAGGATCTTGAAGCGGATATAGCACTCACTCGCAGGGTCGTTTTTCCCTTGCAATTTGACCATTATTACGTTATAAATATAACCCGTACTACAAAATATAAGGGCAAGGAATTTCCTCGAAACAACTGACGGAAAGATGGGAGTATAACCAAGGTTCAATAACCTTGGTTTCTTTTGTAGCCCGCGGGGAATACCGATGAGGCGAAACCTCAAATGGAAGTTTTTGTTGATCCTCTTCATCACGATAGTAGCCCTTATCTATCTGGCTCCCTCGGTGGTCGGTGAGATGTCCGGGTTCTTGGGTAAAATTCTTCCCCAGGATAAGATCCACCTCGGTTTGGACCTCCAAGGGGGAATGCACCTGGTCCTGGAAGTCGAGGCCCAGAAGGCCGTCGAGAGCTATGTGGAGAGGATGAAGGGAGACCTGAAGGAGGATTTGAAGAGGAAACGAATCTATGTACCCAGGATTGAGAGGATAAACGGGGACCAGATCTCCCTGGAAATCCTTGGGGAAAAGGAGAAGTTCGACGAATTCATCAACAACAACTACCCGATATTTGAGGAGATATCGGCCGAAGGCGAGGGGAAATATCAGAATATTGTTTTGGGAATTGAGAAAAGGCAAGCCGACTATCTGAAGCGGTATGCCGTGGAACAGGCCCTTGAGACGATTCGGAATAGGGTTGATCAATTCGGCGTCGCTGAGCCCGATATCAGCCCTCAGGGCTCGGACCGTATCCTGATCCAGCTTCCCGGAATAAAGGATCCCCAAAGGGCCCTTAGATTGATCGGAAGGACGGCACTCCTGGAATTTAGACTCGTTGACGATGAGCGTAGTCTCCAAGAGGCCCTCAAGGGAAAAGTACCCGAAGGGGATATCATCCTCTATCAGAGGCGGCAGGAACCGGAAACGGGCAGGGTAAGCAAGGTTCCTTTTCTTCTCAAGAATAAGACCTTGATGACCGGTGAGGTCCTCAAGGATGCCCAGGTGAGATTCGGTGATTTCAATCAACCTTATGTGGCCCTGGAATTCGATCCACGTGGAGCCAAGATGTTTGATCGAATCACGGCCAAGAACGTAAAAAAGAGACTGGCCATCATCCTGGATAGCAACGTCTATTCCGCTCCGGTCATTCAGGAGAGGATTTCGGGGGGAAGGGCTCAGATCACCGGGACATTCGACTTGAAGGAAGCTCATGATCTGGCCATCGTCCTCCGGGCAGGCGCCCTTCCGGCCCCCGTAAAGATCTTGGAAAATCGGTCAGTAGGGCCATCCCTGGGAAAGGATCTCATCGATAAGGGTTTGAAATCGATCATCATCGGGGGGATTTTGGTCGTTTTATTCATGGTAATCTACTATAAGATATCGGGGGCTATCGCCGATTTGGCCCTGATACTGAATCTCATTCTCATTATGGGGGCCCTGGCGGGCTTACGGGCGACTCTGACCCTTCCCGGTATTGCCGGCATCATACTGACTATCGGGATGGCCGTCGATGCTAATGTCCTCATATTCGAAAGGATTCGGGAGGAGCTGAGGCTGGGGAAAACCTCCCGAGCCGCCATAGACGGCGGATATTCCAAGGCCTTTCTGACCATCATTGATGCCAACGTCACCACTCTGATCGCGGCGGTGGTCCTCTTTCAATTCGGAACGGGGCCGGTAAAGGGGTTCGCTGTGACCTTGAGCATCGGCATCGTAGCCAGCCTCTTTACAGCCCTTTTTGTTAGCCGAGTTATCTTCGACGTTCTTTTGACAAAAGGGATACTCAGGCGGGTCAGCATATAGCGGGGACAATCCCATGGAATTCGTTAAACCGGGGACCAAGATCGATTTTCTCGGAATTCGAAGGTCGGCCTTTCTCCTATCGGGGCTCCTCATCGGAGCGAGCATCATCTCCGTAATCTTCCATGGCGGGCTCAACTACGGAATCGATTTCGCGGGGGGAACCCTGGTTCAGGTAAAATTCTCGGAACCAACCCAAGTGGAGACCATAAAGGAAAATTTGGCATCCATCGGTTTGGACCGCAGCCTTGTTCAGCGCTTCGGAGAGAGGGGGGAGAACGAATACCTCATCCGAGTTGAAAAATCGGTCTCGGGTCTGGAGGGCTTGTCGGGTCAAATCGAGAGGGCTTTACAGGAGGCCTACGGAAAATATGGTGTGGAAATCAGACGAACGGAGATGGTAGGACCAAAGGTTGGAAAGGATTTGAGGAAGAAGGGAATCTTGGCAATTGTGTATGCGTTGGTCGGCATTTTGATCTATATCAGCTGGCGCTTTAAATCATTTATTTACGCCGTGGGGGCGATCGTCGCCCTGGCGCACGATGTTATGATTACCGTGGGGGTTTTTTCCATAGCCAATAAGGAATTTACCCTTCCCATCGTCGCCGCCATTTTGACTATTATCGGATATTCCTTAAACGATACAATCGTCGTCTATGATCGAATAAGGGAGAATCAAAGGAAAATGAGAAGGGAGCCCTTCGCCAAGGTAATGAATTCCAGCATTAATGAAACCCTTGGCCGAACGCTGTTGACCTCTCTCACCACGTTAATCGTCGTGGTGATTCTGTTGATTTTCGGGGGCGGAGTTATTCACGACTTTGCCTTTGCATTGATGATAGGCATCTTAGCGGGGACATATTCATCCATTTTCGTCGCCAGCCCCATCATCTTGACCTGGCAGGAGAGGAAATAGAAACCCAGAGACTTTGTTACAGCTGGAATATTGGAATAATGGAATACTGGAATGATGGGTTCATGGATAGGTATTACCCTGGTAGAGGTTGGAGGAGCGTCCGCCTGCACCGGACTTGAGGCTGAAGGCCAAGAATATTTTGCCTTGTGCCTCAGTATTTCGTTCCTCAGGATAAACTCAGTGATCCTCAAGCTTGCTCCGTGGAGTGGCGGCAAGCCTATTCCACAGGGCGAGCGCTCCTGAACCAAAAGTAACGCTTTTCCACCTTTTATTCCCCACCATTCCAATTCTTCAAAAGATCACGTTCAGGGACAACGGTATTCTCCAAGGACTCAGGAGGCTTCAAAAACGCTGGCTCCCTTGACATTTGAATTCATATGAGATAAATTTTTGTTTTTTAAAGGGAATTGACTAAAATGCGTACTTTCATGGCCAAAAAGGAAGACGTCCAAAGGAATTGGTATTTAGTGGACGCCGAGAATAAGGTTTTGGGCCGCCTTGCCTCGGAACTCGCCAAAATTCTTCGCGGAAAGAATAAGCCGACCTTCACGCCTCACGTGGACACCGGTGACTGCGTGATAGTCATTAATGCGGACAAAGTGAACCTTACGGGGAAGAAATGGAAGGAAAAGATCTATTATCGTCACAGCGGCTATCCAGGGGGGATTAAGTCAATTTCAGCTGATAATTTGAAGGCCAAAAGGCCCGAAGACCTCATTCGATACGCAGTCAAGGGGATGCTTCCGAAGAATAGACTGGGACGAAAGCTCTTTAAGAAGCTTAAAGTTTATGCGGGAGGCGAACATCCCCATCAAGCGCAACAACCAAAACACATCGAGATCTAAATTACATACGGAGATCGCCATGGCTGCAAAGATTTACTATGGCACAGGAAAGAGGAAAACCGCTATTGCCAGGGTTTGGCTAAAGCCAGGGGAGGGGAAGGCAATTATCAACCAGAGGCCGTCCGATCAGTACTTTGGGAGGGAAACGGCCAAAATGGTCATTCAACAACCCTTCGAGCTGACTGAAACTCAGAATCAGTTTGATCTGGTTGCAAATGTGAGGGGAGGGGGTATGTCAGGGCAGGCCGATGCCATCAAACACGGGATAGCCAAGGCCCTTCTCGAATATGATAGTAATCTCAGGGATATCCTGAAAAGGGAGGGGTTTCTCACCCGAGATTCCAGGGTTAAGGAACGAAAGAAATATGGTAAAAGGGGGGCGAGGGCCAGCTATCAATACTCGAAGAGGTAAGTCAATAACCATCTTGGAGAAGGGAGGCCATTCACCTCTTTTTGGGTGGAGTGGCCTCCCTTCTCATGTTTTATGAGCCCCTTTATCGTTCAGGGAAGAAGATATGCTGAGGGTGGGGATAGTCGGAGCTACGGGATATACAGGATGTGAATTGATCAGGCTTTTGGTCGGCCATCCCGAGGTGGAAATTTCTGTTGTCACGTCCCGACAATACGCGGGCAATCTCATCAGCGAGGTCTTTCCATCCCTGAGGGGCCGAATAGAGTCTCGATGTCGAAATCCCGTCCCAGAGGAAGTGGCTGAAGAATCGGATTTCATATTTTCTGCCGTTCCCCATAAAACGGCAATGGGGGTTGTTCCTCTATTTTATGAAATGGAAAAGAAGGTCGTCGATCTCAGTGCTGACTTTCGCTTTCGAGATCACCGGGTTTACGAGAGATGGTATCAGTCCCACACCTGTCCGGAGTTGCTGAAGGATGCGGTGTACGGGCTACCCGAGCTTTACCGTAAACGTATTAGAGGAGCCCGAATTGTGGGAAATCCGGGCTGCTATCCAACAGGGGCGCTTCTTCCCTTAATACCCTTAATCAAAGGAGAGATCATTAGCCACGAGGGGATCATTATCGACTCCAAATCAGGAGCCAGTGGCGCCGGCAGGGAGCTCTCCCTGGAAACACAATTTTGCGAGGTAAATGAGGGACTGAAGGCATATAAGATCCTCGAACACCGGCACTGTCCCGAGATCGAAGAGGAGCTGAGCGGTCTTGTCGGGCACTCCCTTTCGGTCATCTTCACACCCCATCTCATTCCCATGAGCCGGGGGATCCTGACCACGGAATACTGCGAACTCACCAAAAAGAAAACCACCGAGACCGTTTTGAAATTGGTTGAGGATTTTTACCGGGAAGAGCCCTTCGTTCGGGTTTGCCCCTTGGGCACATTCCCCAATACATTGGATGTGAGGGGATCGAACGTCTGCGACATCGGTCTAAAGGTGGACCAACAGAGGGGAAAGCTCATCGCAATATCCGCCATCGACAATCTCATGAAGGGGGCCTCCGGACAGGCCATTCAAAATATGAATATCATGTGCGGTTTTCCGGAGAATATGGGGCTCGAAGTTCCCGCCCTTTATCCATAAAGGACTCCATTATTCCCCTTTTACGGTAGGTTTTATCTTCAATTTCTTGCCGGGCCGTAAAGACAACTCATCGGTTATTCCATTAAACTCCATGATCTCCCGGGCTTTACCCGTTGTTCCATAGAATCGCTTCGAGATGGAACGGAACGTATCCCCCTTTCCAACGGTATAAACTTCCAACCGGTAAAGGGGAATTTGCTCCGCCTCGGCCTTGGTGAGAAATCGGAAGCTCCTCATGACCCCTCGGAAGGAGGGCTTGGCCTGATCGAAATGTGGAGCCTGTGTAGACCCCACGACCATAAAACCCGTCTTTTCCCTCACCAGGTATGCAATTTCGATGGCCAAGGGAACTCCTTTGCTGGATCTGGGATGATAAAGGGCAAGGAGGACATCCGATCCACTCATCGTCATTTTGCTGTCAGAGACCCTCTTGAGCCCGGATTTGGTCTCGAAGGATCGGGCAAATTGGCCAGGAGTCATCTTCGTTTCCAACTCGAAAACCAATGCTTGGCAGTAATAGTCCTTTGTTGGGTGTTTCATCGTTAGAGAGCCCACAGCATCCCCCCGTTTGATCTTCCAACCAGAAGGGGCGGAGATGGAAAACCGATAGAATCTATTACGGTAGATGTTCTCCTGAATTACCCCGTCTTTTTCCCCGGGGCCGAAGATCATACCTTCCAGGCGGGAAATATATTCGTCGGATCGGACCTTAAAATCCCTTCCTCGGCCCTGTCGAGCGAGTTCTTGGGATTGGGCTTCAACCCTCTCGATTCGATCCTCGGTCAGAGGGTGGGTTCTAAAGATGACTTCCACGGAGCTGGGAGCCGTCTTGTCCATCTTCTTGAGGGTCTTGAGAAATCCCATACTCTTTGTGGGATCATATTCAGCTTTAAAGGCATACAGGTTTCCGAGCTCATCGGCCTGGTGTTCATCCTTGCGGCTGTAAGTCTGAAGCGCGGCCGTGAGGAGGATGCTGCTTCCCTGAACGAGCCCTTCGGATTCAGTGGCGATGGCAACTCCTGCTATGATGAGCTGGGAGGCCATTGCCTTCTGAAATCTCTTCACGCCATGTCTGGCCGTGATATGTCCCGTCTCATGTCCCAGGACCCCCGCCAGTTCGGCTTCGCTATTGAGATGAGCCAGCATTCCCCTCGTGATATAGACGAAGCCACCGGGGAGGGCAAAGGCGTTGATAAAGGGCTTATCGACCACCATGTACTGATATTGGATGGTGGGCCGGTGAGATACCTCGGCAAGGCTCTGTCCGACGTTGTTGATGTGGCGTTGAAGGCTTGGTTCTTCATACTTTCCATATTGCCTTATGACTTCAGCATGGCCCTTTCTCCCCATTTCAACTTCATCAGCATCGCTATAAATCATGATTTCCCGCTTTTGGGTTACCGGGTTAACGACGCATCCGAGAATCATGACGATGGATGAGAGGATAGTCGTGAAATAGGAGATGAATTTTGGGAATTTCATTTCAAGCCTCCTCTTTTCCCTAAATTCCCCATGGCGGGATTAACGGTTCTGAATCAGATCGGACCGTTAAATATAATAACATTATGAAAGATTCTGTCAAAAAACGCAGTCCATCACAGGAGTTCATGGAGCATCCCGTTAGAAAGGTAATTTCCAGGGGAAAGGGGACACCTCTACGAGGAGATACAAGGGGCTTCCGAATCCTTTTTGTTTTACTTTGGGGGGAGATTTTGTTACTTTATTGGAAATAAAGGTCAAACGTCCCTTTTCGGTGTGGTGAGGTGAAGGGAAAGAAAATAACTCCAATGATGAGACAATATCTCCGCATGAAGTCGGAGTATCCCGACGCTATCCTCTTTTTCCGGATGGGCGACTTTTACGAGATGTTCTTCGAGGATGCAGAGATTGCCTCAAGGGAATTGGAGATAACCCTCACCTCAAGGAACAAGGGGCAAGCGGATAGCGTCCCCCTCTGCGGGGTTCCATGGCATTCCTCACAACCTTATATTTCGAAATTGGTCCAAAAAGGCTATAAGGTGGCCATCTGCGAACAGGTGGAAGATCCCAGGGATGCTAAGGGTCTCGTCAAGAGGGATGTCGTCAGGGTCCTTAGCCCGGGCCTGATTGATGACCCCGAGACCCTCGAGGCCAAGGAAAATAATTTCCTCATGAGCCTCGCCCTGGGAAGCGATGGCTTTGGTCTGAGTTTCTTGGATCTCTCCACAGGGGAATTTAAACTCTGTCAGGTTGCCAATTTCGATATCGTCCTCGAAGAGGCCATTCGAAATGAGCCAAGGGAACTCCTTATTCCGGAGGGTTCCAAGAAGACTCGGTGGCACAATCGTCTCAGGGATACCTTTAAAACGGCACTGTTCAATTACCTTGCCGATTCTGTATACGGTTTCGAGCAGGCCAAGGCCCTGATCACATCGCAATTGGGGGAGGGTGCATCGACGAGACTATTTAATAACGATATCCCCAGCGCCATTTCAGCGGCAGGGGCCATCCTCTTCTATGTCACTGAAAATCAAAAGATAAACCTGGGACATATCCATTCGATACTCCCCTATCGAGTGGGAGACTATATGATCTTGGACGAGGCGACCAAGAGGAATCTCGAACTCACCCGGACCGTTATGGGTGGGCAGAAGAAGGGGGCATTGCTCGGCCTTCTCGATGAAACCATAACCTCCATGGGTGGAAGGAGGCTACGAACCTGGGTGAACTATCCGTTGCTGGATCTACGCCAAATTCGGGCCCGTTTGGAGGGCGTGTCCGAGTTAAAGGAGAAGAAGATCGAGAGGAAAGAGCTCAGGGAGTGTCTGAAGCAGGTTTTTGACCTTGAGCGGCTCATAAGCAGGATGTCCATGGGAAGCGCTAATGCCAGGGATCTGGTCGGATTAAAAGGGTCCATCGACTGCCTCCCTCAGATCAAAGAGCTGATGAAGGGAATGGAAGGGAGGATTTTGGCCGATAGAGGAGGGGACATTGATGAGCTAAGGGATGTGGCCCAAGGTATTGACCGATCCATCGTCGGCAGTCCTCCGTTCAGCCTTCGGGAAGGCGGAATTATCAAAGACGAATACAATTCGGAACTGGATGAACTGCGGTCCATCAAACGGGATGGAAAACAGTGGGTGGCCAATCTCGAGGCCGAGGAGAAGGCCAAGACGGGGATTAATTCCCTGAAAGTCCGATTTAACCAGGTTTTTGGCTATTATATCGAAGTAACCAAGAGCAATTTGAGCCTGATCCCCGATTACTACATAAGGAAGCAGACCTTGAGCAATGCTGAAAGGTTCTTCACCCCCCAGTTAAAGGAATATGAATCCAAGATCCTCAGCGCGGAGGAGAGGATCAACCGTCTGGAGTACGACTTGTTCCAACAAGTGCTTCTGGAGACATCGGCCCAAGCACACCGGGTTCAGCGCACGGCTTCTGCCGTGGCAACGTTGGATGCTTTAACGGCCCTGGCCGAGGTTGCAGATCGTTCAGAGTATGTGATGCCCATGGTCAATGAAGGAGACGAAATCGTCATTATCGATGGTCGACATCCGGTAATCGAAAACCTGAATCTGGGTGAGCGATTTGTCCCAAATGATGTGAAGCTGGATTGTGAGGAAAACCAGTTGATAATCGTTACAGGCCCTAATATGGCCGGTAAATCGACCTATCTCAGGCAGGTGGCCTTGATTGTCCTGATGGCCCAGATTGGGAGTTTCATCCCTGCCAGCGAGGCGACTATTGGACTTGTAGATCGGATATTCACCCGGGTGGGTGCATTTGATAATTTGGCTCAGGGGAAAAGCACCTTCATGATTGAGATGGTCGAGACGGCCAACATTTTGGATAATGCCACTCCCAGGAGCCTCGTCATCTTGGATGAGATAGGCAGGGGGACGAGTACCTTTGATGGGGTGAGTATTGCCTGGGCGGTGGCGGAGTATATCCATGACCACCCTAAGTTAGGAGCAAAAACTCTGTTTGCTACCCACTATCATGAGCTGACGGAACTGGCCATGACTAAGGATAGGGTAAAGAATTATAATTTCGCCGTGAGGGAATGGAATGATGAGGTGGTCTTTTTAAGGAAGCTCATGGAAGGGGCGACTAATCGCAGCTATGGCATTCAGGTGGCGCGATTGGCAGGCCTTCCGGAACAAGTTGTTGCTAGGGCAAAGGAGATTCTCAAGAATCTGGAAAGCAGCGAACTGGATGAGATCGGGATGCCCAAGATAGCGAGAGGGAAGGCAAGGGGATCACCAAAAAGAGCGGCACAGTTGGATTTATTCCAAGCTCAAGAGAACCCCCTTAAGAAGGAGTTGTTAACCATTGATGTGGAGGATATGACCCCCATTGAGGCTTTGATTAAACTCAACGAATTGAAGAATAAGGCAGAGCAATAGGAGGTGCCGCGGGAAAAGGAGTGGTTGTGTTCAACAAGCTCGATTTTTCGAAGGCGAGGCAGAGGATGGTCGATGAACAAATCGCCTCCAGGGGGATCAAGGACATACGGGTGTTGAATGCCTTGAATAAAGTCCCCCGACACCTCTTCGTGGAGGAAGCACTTCAAGGCCAGGCCTATAACGACTATCCTTTGCCCATAGGGGAAAAGCAGACCATCTCCCAACCCTATATGGTCGCATTGATGACCGAAGTCCTTGAACTAAAGGGGGAAGAAAGGGTATTGGAAATAGGTACGGGTTCCGGCTATCAGGCGGCAATCCTTGCGGAGTTGGCGGAACGGGTTTATTCCATGGAACGAATACGGCCACTGGCCAACAGAGCCAGGAGGCTCCTCCACGAACTGCACTACTATAACGTGGAAATAGGAATATCCGACGGAACTCAAGGCTGGAAGGAGAAGGCTCCATTTCAAGCCATCACCGTGACCGCAGGGGCTCCAGATGTACCCCAACCCTTACTGGATCAATTGACAGTGGGAGGAAGGCTCGTTGTTCCCATTGGAGATGCTTTTTCCCAAACCCTCGTCAAGGTTATTCGAATGAAAAGGGGGTTTGAGCGGAAGGATATGGGCGGTTGCCATTTTGTAAAATTGATCGGAAAATACGGTTGGCAAGAGAAGTAGATGCCTTCCTTTGAGTGGGTTAGATTTTGGAATGGGAAAACCTCAAGGAGGGAATGGATGTTCATCGGTGTTATCGGAGCGTCAAGTTGTAGCCCGGAGATAGCGGAGCTTGCCGAAGCTGTGGGCAGGGAAATCGGAAAAAGGGGCGCTGTTTTGATTTGTGGGGGGTTGGGTGGGGTAATGGAATTCGCTTCCAAAGGGGCGAAAGAGGCCGGGGGCCTGACCATCGGCATATTGCCTGGAACATCCAAGGAAGAGGCGAATTGCTACATCGATATCCCCATCGTAACGGACCTGGGGCATGCCCGAAACATTCTCATTGCCCATTCTTCGGATAGTCTCATCGCCATTTCTGGGGAACATGGGACCCTCTCCGAAATAGCTATCGGGCTAAAATTGAAAAAAACCGTAATCGGGTTGAACACTTGGGATATTGAGGGAGTAATCCGGGCCAAAACGGCGGCCGAAGCAATTGAAAAGGCCATGAAAATTTCGGAAGGGAGGGATGCTTGAGGGTTGAAGAGACGATATTTGGTTATTTTTCTCCTTTTCGCCATTGTGGGCGCGTGCCGCTCCACTTCTCCGAGCTATTCGGGGGCACGGGCACGGGTTTATCATACGGTGAAAAGGCACCAGACCCTTTGGAGGATATGTAAGACCTATGGGGTCAATATCGATGATGTAGCCCGGGTAAACCGCATTCAAGACCCCAGCAAGATCCGGGTAGGGCAGAAGATATTCATTCCAGGCGCAAAAAGGGTGCTGAAGGTCGATATCTATATCGATGATATCGGAGGAAAAAGGGGACGCCCCGAGGATCCGAAGAGGATCGTCTTGGCAAGGGGGCGTTTCATCTGGCCCATAAGAGGTAAAGTCACCCGAGAATTCGGCATACGGGGTACGATAAAACACGATGGAATAGATATCTCCGCCCCCAGGGGTACCCCCATCAAGGCTGCTAATTCCGGCAGAGTCCTCTATAGTGGAAATGAGATAAAAGGGTACGGAAATATCATCATCATAGAGCATGAGCAAGGATTTACTACCATTTATGCCCACAATGACGTAAATGACGTGGCGGAGGGGGAGAAAGTCGGAAGGGGGCAGATTATCGCAAGGGTGGGAAGGACGGGCAGAACAAACGGTCCAAACCTCCATTTCGAAATCCGTATGAACAACAGACCCATTAACCCCAGACTTTTGCTGAAATGAGGTCTCGGCTATGGGGAGGAAAAAGAAGGAGATCTATCAATACCTGAAAAAGTATGAGGAGGATGGATCCTCCCCAGACCTCATCAAGTTATACTTAAATGACTTGAAGAAATCTCCTCTCCTCTCTCCGGAGGAGGAAAAAGCCCTCGCCAAGAGAATTCGTCGGGGTGATGCGGAAGCCCGCACCCAGATGATCGAATCAAACCTCCGATTGGTTGTCAAGATCGCGAAGAAATACTTATTTCGGGGCTTACCCTTTTCCGACCTTATCGAAGAGGGCAATATCGGCTTGATCAAAGCGGTGGAGCGATTTTCTCCCGCTAAGAAGAGCCGATTTTCTACCTATGCCGTTTGGTGGATCAGGCAATCCATCGAAAGAGCCGTTGCTAATCAGGCCCACCTGATTAGGCTTCCCATACAT
>JAQYWG010000048.1 GCA_030145085.1 Thermodesulfobacteriota bacterium | reverse complement strand
AGACAGTTCCCATATCCCAGCAGAAGAAAGAAGAAGGCATGTCGGGCTGACACGCCACCCACCGGCAAGGAGAACTGCCGCTGTGTGCCTCGCACGTCTGCTAGGGAAGATAGGAATTGTCTCAGCGCAACACTCAATGGGCCTAACAAGCCGGATGCACGCGACGGCTTACAGCCGCGCGTGATCCGCAACGTTAGGCATGCCAGAAGGATTTGGCAAACCGAGACAGAGTGAGCTGGATATAACGCTGCTTGGTTAAAGAATTCAAGATGAAACATGGGGTGGATCGCAGTTACCAATTCTGTTGAATTGAATTAATCAGGATTGAAGTTCAGGAATCCAAAATCTTTAGAGTATTGGGATTGTGTGACCAGGTTGAAACGAGGCTAAGCTAGTTGGTTGGCCAAACCTTAGTCACTGCACATTAGTCTACATGAAGTACACCTTGTTTGAACTGTGATAGAGGCAGTTTAGCCGAATTTTATTTCACCTTGTTTCCATAAATTAACGCAATCTCCCCTCGTCATCAAATTGAAGCTGTAAGGGTGTCTCGTCAACGATGAGACCTTCTTGTTCACGGAGTTCGGGCAGCAGGGCCTCTGTGGCCCAGAAGTCCTCCAGGTGGAGGGTATTGAGGATTCGAGCCATCCGGACGTGGTCCAGGTCCAAAACATGGGATAGAGCTGCCTCGATGACGGCCTTATCGTTCTCCAGGGCAATGGGAAATCGTACACCACGCCAGACTCCCGCTGTGATAGCATTGGTATACGTAGGTTTGAGATCAACCTTGTCGATGACCCTGCGGGTAGTCAGGTCCGCCATGCCTATCCCCACAGCGTTGCCCTTCGATTGAGGAGTAAGATCGAGTACGATAAGCGTTCGATAGTCGGGCTTCCTGGGGCCGCCCTCCCTGCGCCAAAATCCAATAACATTGGGATCAATTCCCGCTCCACTTATATTTTTTCCCATTTCATCCACGAGGAGGATATCAAGATCGTCCAGCGGAATCCTGGGCAACAGCCATCGAGCAGACCTCAGAAGTTCCTTGTCGACGTCGATGAATCGTTCAGGGAAGGCCAATTTTACGGTATGAACCTGTTCTAAGGCATTCTCCACGATCCCCAACCCACAGAGGACCGGGGCTTTCTCGAGAATAATTCTTGCCGCAGGAGTGATAGAAGGGGCCAAACCGAACTTGTGCATGTTCAAGGCCCCTTTGTGCTTGCCACAGCCCACCGTGAGCAATTTGCATAACCCTGATTCGACTTCACCACGTAACAATGTGTGTGGTTTAACCCGATTAATGATGACAATATGATCGGCTTCAAATGCATCCTTGGAAATGAATACCTCTGCCCCAGAATTTAATCGGCCCACCGAAATCACTTCCATGGTGGAAATGATGGGTGCATTCACCGAGGCTTCGGTGATGCCAAGTTCGTTGAGCAATGCAGCCTGTCCTTCACCAGTGGCCCCGCCATGGGAACCCATCGCCGGCAAGATAAAGGGCTCGAGTTCCATGTTTCGAATACATTCCACTACCGTGGCGACAATGGTTCTCAGGTTGTTGATGCCCCTGGATCCAACGGCCACAGCTACCCTTTGGCCCGGCTGAACATTTTTCCTTTCATCGAGGCGAGAGAATTCTCGGCGAACTGCATCGGGGACATCCTGAATGGATGTCGTATCAAACCGCTGTCGAATACGATACATTAGAGGATAATTCATTTTTTGCCTCCATAATGGTCAAAGCAACGACTACTATACAGTCGATTTTCTCGGACTTACCATAACTGATGAGTTATGGTCATAGGAGACCTTCAATTCTCCATCATTTCTTACGATATTGCATATATACCTCTTCTGGCACGGGGAATTCAGGCCTTCGGCCTTCCAATACCGCCAGGATATCACGAGTTACCATACTCATCCTCATCATGCCCTCTTCGGTATGGGCAGCCATGTGTGGAGTACCCACAAAAGTATCCATTCAAGACGAAGCACTACCAGTTGACGGTTCCCTTGGCCAATGCATCCTTAAAGACCTCGGGGTCTCTCTGGGCGAGCTCAATCACGGCCCCGTTTGGTTCTCTCAAGAAAACCAGACGAATCCCAGGAGTTGGCTCGAATGGTTCCCCGAGGAAATCGGCTCCCTTGGCCTGAAGGTCTCGGTAGGCAGACTCAAAGTCGTCCGTCTTGATCCCGATGTGATGAACTCCGTAGTGCTTCATGGGCTCCCCGGGCTCTGAGGCGGGACCCATCTCCATGAGCTCAAGCATGGTGTCGCCCATACGGAGAAAGGCGATTCTCCTCGACTCGTCCAACCTTCGCCTCAGAATAACCTCTGCATCAAACATTCGTCGAAAATAATCGACAGAGCTTTCGAGATCCCTACACTGGATGCTGACGTGTTCGATCGAATAAGACATCGGACTACCCTCCTCTCCGTGGCGCTCTGAATTGCGCCCCTATGATAGCAAAAAGTCGGAGGAGTAACAACTCACAAACATGATAGCACATTTCAACGACAGGTATGTAGTAGATTCACCTCCGGCAAAAAACCATCTCTATTTCCCTTGACGGTTTCATCCCCTTTCTGCAATTGTCTCCCGAAAAAAGGATTGATTTGCCAATGGCAGGACTGGGTTGGGTGCCGTGATGGGATCAAAGAACCTCAAGGCCATTGCCGTGAGGGGGAAAAAGAGGGTGAAGGTGGCCGATGGGGAGGCGGTCAAGAGGCTGAGCAAGGCGCTACGGGACAGCTACGAGGAGCCCTATTTCAGCATCGGAAACTTGGGCACAGCCCGGGTCACCACCATGTTGAGCGAGCAGGGGATACTTCCCACCTTCAATTTCCGGGAGGGTTCCTTCGATGGTGCCGAGACCATGGCAAAGACCATTTTGAAGCGCCGGGGGACCTGTTATGGTTGTTTCGTCCGGTGCAAGCGGAAGGTTCACGTGGGGGAGCCTTACTTCGTGGATCCCCTCTATGGACGGCCGGAATATGAGACAATGGCTGCCTTTGGCTCCATGTGTGGCATTGGCGATCTGAAGGCCATCTCGAAGGCCAATCAGTTCTGCAATGCCTATGGCCTGGATACCATCTCCACGGGCAGCATCATCTCCTTCGCCATGGAGTGTTACGAGAGGGACATCCTCACCTTAGGGGACACCGATGGTCTTGAGCTGCGCTTTGGCAATACAGAGGCCATGATGAGCATGCTCGAGAAGATCGGAAAGCGCGAGGGCCCTGGGGATGTGCTCGCCGAGGGAATCTGTCCGGCGGCGGAGAAGTTCGGCAAAGGGGCGATCAATGTTGCCATCCATGTCAAGGGCATGCCGGCTCCCTTTAATGAGCCCAGGGGGAAAGTGGGGGTTGGCCTCGCCTATGGTGCCTCCGCAACCGGGCCCGACCACATGGAATTTCCCCATGACCCCTTCTGGGCATCTGAGGCAGGCGTTGCCCTTCTCAGGCCCCTGGGAATACTCAAACCCGTGGATGTCTATGACTTGGGGCCCAAAAAGGTGAGGCTCTTTGTCTACCTTCAGCAATACTGGGACCTGCTCAATTCCCTGGGAATCTGTGTTTTTACGGCCAAGCCCTTTGGGCCGCAAACGCTCAACGGGATTGTGGATTACGTCAAGGCGTTGACCGGGTGGGAGACCAGCCTGTTCGACATCCTCAAAGTGGGCGAGAGGCATGCCAATATGGCCAGGGTATTCAACCTGCGGGAGGGGTTTACGGCCCGGGACAACCTGCTTCCCGATCGGTTCTTCCAGCCCATGGAAGGGGGGACCCTGAAGGGGAAGAAGATTGACAGGGAGGAATTTTCCAAGGCCATGGAGACCTATTACGAGATGATGGACTGGGACCCCAAAACGGGGGTCCCGAAGAGGGGAAAACTTTCAGAACTGGACCTTGACTGGCTCTCCCATGAGGGGCAATGAAGGCCCCAAAATGATACTCGACAGCGTTTTTTTGACGAAGTAAAGAATCCCCGTCCTGTGGGCGGGATTCTTTCTTCTCAGCCCCCAAGATAAAGGCGCTTTACCTGCTCATTGTACATTATCTCCTCGCCCGTTCCCTCGAAGCGCTTTTTTCCCAGTTCCAGGACTATAGCATGGTGGGATATTGATAATGCCCTCTTTGCATTCTGTTCAACGATGAGGATGGTAGTCCCGTCAGCGTTAATGTCATTGATCTTTTCAAAAACTAATTCGGTTGCCTTCGGTGCTAAGCCCAAAGACGGTTCATCCAGCATGATCAATTTGGGATGTAATAACAACGCCCTTCCCATCTCCAGGATTTGTTGCTCTCCCCCGCTCAGATTGCCGGCCAATTCATTCTCCTTTTCTCGGAGAACTGGAAATTTTTCCATGACTTCTCCGATGTCGCTTTCGACCTTATCATCATTGCGAATAAAGGCACCCATCTCCAGGTTTTCCCTGACGGTCATGGCGGGGAAATTACATCTTCCTTGGGGGACATAAGACAATCCTCTTTTCAGTATTTCATCGGGCGAGAGATTGGTAATATCCGAGCCGTCAAAATGGTTGCTCCCATTACGGGCCTTGAGAAGTCCAAATATGCCCTTGAATAGGGTAGATTTACCTGCACCATTGGGACCTATGACGCATGCAATCTCATGTCCTTTTATCTGAATGGATACACCCCTAATAATATCAATTTCATTATAACCAGTGACATAGTCCCTGATTTCCAATATTACATCATCCATAATTTTTTCACTTTATACAAAGATTTGAATGTAACGTATCAAACTCGACGAATGTTACAAACCCTATGTGCCGAAATAAGCCTCTATAACATCATCATTATTTTTAATCTCTTCGGGCTTTCCCTCTGCAATTTTTTCCCCATAGTTAAGAACGACAACCCTAGTACATAACTCCATAACTACATCCATGTTGTGTTCGATAATAAAAAATGTATACCCTTCCTTATTCAATTGAAGGATATGATCCATCATCTTTTTAATCATCGTTGGGTTTACCGCTGCTGCAGGTTCATCAAGCAGAACTATCTCAGGGTCAGGCATCAATGCCATGATAAACTCTAAGAGTTTATGTTGTCCAAAGGAGAGATTTCCCGCCAAGCTATCCTTCAGATGATCAATGTTCACAAACTCCAAGAGCCTCAGAGCTCTTTCCCGACCTTCTTTCTCAAGACGTCTAATACGCGGCGTCCTAAATATAGACGACAATATCCGTTCTCCTTGGTGCTGTTGGACGGATAAGAGCATATTTTCCATCACGGTCATTTTAGGAAATATCCTTATAATCTGGAAAGTCCGGCTCAACCCTTTGAGGGCGATTTCATGGGTCGGTAAACCCGTGATATCGTCTCCTCTAAATTTGATTCTCCCTCCTGTAATGGGGAGTACACCGGTTGCACAATTAAAGAGTGTAGTCTTGCCCGAACCATTCGGTCCAATGAGCCCGACTATTTCCCCTCTGTTAACATGGAGGTTGACTTTATCGAGAGCAGTGAGGCCGAAGAAGTTCTTGGTCAAGTCTATTGTTTCCAGTAATCTCAACCCGTTTTCACCCTCCTTTTATAGATAATTTCGTTGATTTTCCCCCCGATCCCTTCAGGCATAAATATGATGGTAATTAATAAGACAATACCATATATTACATCCCTGAATTCAGGTGTAATCCTGAGATACTCAGGAATGAAGGTAAAAGCTATGGCTCCAATTATGACTCCATGGATCGTTCCTGAACCTCCGAGAATTACCATGATAAGGAGCATGGTAATATAGTAAAAATCCGTAAACTCGGGACCCATAAAGGTAATGTAATGGGCCGTAAAGCTTCCCGCGAGTCCTGCGAAGAATGCTCCGATGGCGAAGGCAATCATTCTATATTTAAATGCGTTCACTCCCAGCGTTTCTGCGAGAACCTCGTTCTCTCTGATGGAAAGCAAGGCACGACCGACCCGTGAATGTATCATAAAATAGATGAAAAGACAGGTAATGATCACTAAAATCAGTATGAAATAGTAATAATCCGTTAAAGTCTCTATATGTATTGCCCCCAAGAAAGGGATGTCTATTGTCGGCCTTGGTACCCCGGGAATCCCCATGGGTCCATTGGTCAAGCTAACCCAGTTTATCCATACCGCCCTCATAATAAGAGTGAAGGCCAAGGTAACGATGGCAAAAGAGTGATATGAAAGTCTCAAGGCCGGAAAGCCTACGATCAATGCGACGATTAATGCCAAAATCCCGGCAATCGGTAAAGCGATAACGTACGGAACATCCAGTTTCATAACCAACAGAACGGATGTGTACCCACCAACCCCATAAAAGGCCGGGTGCCCGAGAGATAACATTCCCAGATATCCCACGACGATATCATAACTCAAAGCGAAAATGATATAGATCCCCGAAAAGATGATGATATGCATTACATACGGCGAGGTTACAAAATAGGGAATCCCCAGGAGAAAAATCCCGACGGCGATTATCACCAGGACCTTGGAAATACGCATATTCATCTTCCCCTATATTCCTACCTTCTTGCCGAATATTCCAGCAGGCCTAAAGAGTAATATGATTATCATTACCAAAAAAGCGAACACATCCTTGTACTGGAGAGAAACGTAGGCCACGGCAAAACTCTCGACGATGGCCAGAATAAATGCCGAACAGATGGTGCCCTTGATATTGCCAAATCCACCCATGATGACTGCGGCAAAACATTTCAAGACCAAGAAGATCCCCATAACCGGATGGATAGCCATAACCGGAGCCACAAGGGCGCCGCCAAAACCGGAGAGTCCCGCACCCAATGCAAATGTAATTGATGAAATCCTCGGGACATCGATACCAATAATACGGCATGCCTCTTTATTCTGAGAGACAGCTCGCATGGCTTTCCCCGTCTTTGTCTTTTGAATAAAATAGTGCAGGCCGATGAAAAGAGCCAGGGCGAAGAATACGATCATCAATTTTTGGAAGACAATAACAACGCCGAATATGTCTATATTTAAATTCGCAATATCAATGATAATTGTCCGAGGATTGGGGGTCCATATTACAATGGCTCCGTTTTGCATAATGATAGATATTCCAAGGGTTGAAAGTATGGGTAATTGCCATGCCCTTCCGATGAGGGGGCGGATGGCAAACCGTTCCACGACCAATCCAATGACTACCATTGTGCCAACCGCAATTGCTATCGCCAGGGGATAGGGAATCTGAACGAGGTAAACGAGGAACGTTACGTACGCCGCCAGCATATAGAACTCACCCTGGGCGAAGTTCACCACCTCCAGGATGCCGAAGACGATGGTCAGACCCACAGCCACCATCGCATAGATGGCGCCAAAAGCGATACCGTTCACAAGGAGCTGAAAAAAGGTTTCCATGGGGAGACATCCTCTCCGGTATGGCAGAAATCCATGGGGCAGAACATGCCGGCTTCTTACAGAGACACATCCTGCCCCAACGAGTCCCGAATGACTTACGCCTGCTGCTACCCAACTGTTACTTCTTTAATTTCTTTTCCCACTTTTCCCAGTAGCCAGCCGGCCTGTCAACCTGTACCTCCTTGACGACCTTGACCTTCCCATCCGTGATCTTGGCGATGACAACCCATGTCCACGCCTGGTTGTGCTCGTCGAACTTCACGTGTCCGGAGATGGTGTCCATATCCATTTTTTCCAATCCATCTCGGATCGCTGCGGGTGTGGCCTTCTTCGAAATCCTGATTGCCTCAGCAATGAGCTGGACACCCACATAGCCATAGGCCGATGGTTCAATGGGATCATATCCCCACCGGGCAATATAATCCTGTTCGAACTTCTTGTTCATCGGCCTGTCAATGCCCGGATACCACGATTCGCTTCCAATGAGGCCCTCGGCAACGTCTTTCCCCACCAGTTTCACGAATTGTTCGTTGACCATGTCACCCTGGTTGAAGACGGGCATCTTCATGCCGAGTTCAGCAAACTGCTTCATGATCACGACACCACTTCCCGTCCTGGCCGACACGAAGAGGCTCGTCGGCTTGAGTCCTTTGATTTTGGTGAGCACGGACATGAAGTTGGTCTCGCCCTCGTCGTAGTAGTCTACGCTCAGGACTTTGCCTCCGTGCTCTTCCATCACCTTCTTGAACGAAGTTGCCACCCCTCGTCCCCAGTCGTCATTGACCATGAGGTAGGACGACTTCGGTCCGCCGATTTCCACGATCATCTTGGCAAAGACCATTGCATTGATGTCGTCGGGGAGATTCGGACGGAAGAGCCACTTGTTGCCGCCCTTGCCAGCCCTCGCAGTGATCATGGGGTTCGTCGATGTTTCAACAACATGGGGGATCTTCTGCTGCTTGTTGATGGGCATGCCGGCCAGAGTAGCTGAGCTGCAGACGTGTCCAATGGTAGCGACAACCCTATCCCGCGTAATGATCTTCCGGGTGGCTGAAACCGACTCGGCGGGGTTGCACTTATCATCCGCCGCATATACTTTGATCTGCCTTCCCAACAGCCCCCCAGCAGCATTGATCTGTTCTGCCGCCAGGGTCGCTCCTTTCATCGCCTCGTTTCCCAGTAAGCCCACGGAACCCGTAAGGGGACCTATATATCCAATTCTGATCGGATCCGCAGCGAAAACGAAGGACGAGAAGGAAACGAAAAGAAACAAGATGGTCATTACCGTTAACTGCTTTCTCATGTGTTATACCTCCTCTTTTTTAATAGCACTTTTCCATACCGACATTTATCCTATTTTTTGCACCACCTCCTTCCTCAGAATTCCTGCAGTAACGTTCCGAAACCATGGATCGGTTCCATACATCCTATCGTCCGAAGGGCAGCCCAGAAGGTCGCCTGATTGCTCGTTACCACAGGTTTCTTACAGTCCTCTTCCAATCGTTCTATGATGTCAAAGGTCCGGTAATTCGTACAACTGATGAAAATTGCATCCGCCGAAGGATCGTCCATGTTCTTAACAAATCGGTACGTAGTCTCCGGCATCTCGCAGCCAATGAGGAAGGCGTCCGTAACCCCCAAACCTTTTATCGCCAGGACCTCGAAGCCCTTCTCTTCGAAGAATCCCTCCTCCAGTCGATTGATCTCCTCGGGATAGGGCGTGGCAATAACGAGCTTTTTAACCTTCAGATTCGTCAAGGCCTGTACGACAGCTCCTGATGTGGTCACCGATGGAACGTGAGCGGTTTTCTCGATGAGTTTTTTCAGCTCGTTTTCACCCTTTCCTCCCTGAATAAAACTCCCGGCTGTGCAGGTAAAGGCAACGACATCAACGTGGGCGCTCATGAGCTCATCGGTCGCCCTCTCCACGTGCTTGATCAACCCCAGGGAATCGTCAAAATCAGCCTTGGTGTTTCTCATTCTCGCGGCGAAGGCCGCAATCCCCTCGGGAGCTATGCGATTCATCTCCGGTTCCGCAACGGTATTCACCGATGGAACCAGTAAACCGATTCTGCCCCGCCATCCATACATATTTCACTCCTCCTCACCCGATCCGTTTCCTGAATTCCCGTAATTGGGATCGCCACAGGGAAAAGAGCTCGAAAAGCTTTTCATGAATCGATTACGCGCGTATTCTAATCATATGGTCTATCCAATGTCAACTGCTTTTATCCCGTCCTAATACATATCTATAAACATACTCCCAAATGAAACACAACAGAAATCCCAAACGATCTCTTTCCCTCTCGAGTCCTACCCAACCCCGGTGCAGACAACCCGGAAAATTCCGCAACCAAAAGGCAATGCCGCCATCGTTTCCTTACGTCAGGTTCTCTCCCTCGAAAACGGCAGAGGCCGCTTCGACTCCCATCCCTACTTTCTTAAGGAAACCCACTTCTTTGAGCGCTCCTTCAAATGCCCTCAGCGTCGGTAAAATAAAATCGGGAGAAGCGGTCATTCCCATATGTCCGATACGCCAGATACCCGTAGTGAGCTTCTCAAGCCCTGGCGATATCATAATATTGTACCTGTCCCTCACGATATCAATTATCTTCCTGCTATCCACTCCCTCCGGAACGGTTATCGCTGCGAGCGTGTCGGAGGCAATTTCCTCCTCGGGAAACATCTCCAGGCCAAGTGCCCGAACAGCCTCCCGCGCGGCCTTTGCGGCAATCCGATGACGTTTGAACCTGTTCTCAACTCCCTCTTCCAGCGCCATATCGACGGCTTCACGCAAGGCAAAAACGGTATGGACGGGCATGGTTATCGGCTGTCTTCGGAAACCAAAAATCATATCTCCCCCCCGCTCAGGCGGGATCCACATCGTTTTCCAGCGGTACACATCGTAGGCGAAATCCGTGGCGGGGGTTTTTCTCCCTTCCATCACCTTCCATGCCTTCTTACTTACGGATAGAATGGCCAAGCCGATAGGGGCTGCAAGGCATTTGTGAGACGCCGCCGTGTTTATGTCAAGACCCCACTCGTCGGTTTTTATATCCGCGCCACCCAGGGAGGAAACCGTGTCCACGATAAAGAGAACGTCGTATTTTTTCGCCAGCTTCCCCAGCTCCTTAATGGGATACATGCACCCGGTCGTTGTTTCATTATGGACAACCGTAATGGCCTTGAACCCCCCTTGGCCAAGGACCGCCTCCACCTCTTTTAGATCGATATTCTTCCCCCATTCAACCGGGAACTCGATTGCCTCTCCCCCGACACGCTGTACCATCTCCCTCATCCATCCACCGAATATACCGGCAACGATACAGAGGACTTTGTCCCCGCATTCGATCAGGCTGTTGATTGCCGCTTGCATCCCGACCCTGCCCGAACCTGGAACGGCGACGATCTCGTTTTCCGTCTGATAAACCTTCCGCAATTTGATTAAGGTGGCATCCAGGACATCTACGTTGAACTTGGGATCATGGTGGTTATAGCTTCGTTTAATCATTCCGAAGATAACCCTCCACGGAATCTCCGTAGGGCCCGGAATCATTAAGAGGGGTTTCTCCCTTGCCTGGGAAAATAATTTTCCGACATCCAACTCCATTTCACACCTCCATAGCTTTCCTGATGACCATCCAATTCATGAAATTTTACCAATAAGACAGTCCTGATTGAAGAGTTCACCGATATTGAATCTTACGAGACCTCAATAATCGTTTTCTGTGGCGTGGTAAACAAATCACAACCTTCCTCAGTTACTACAAGCATATCTTCAGGAGCAAAGCCCCCCAATCCCCATATGTAGTATGGCGTCTCAACGGCCAATACCATATTTTTCTCCAGGGGCATCTCGTTTTTCGGGGATAGTATGGGCGCCTCATGGGCATCCAGCCCTATCCCGTGACCCACATGGTGCCTTCTGTAGTCCGTGTATCCCGCTTTAGGTGGAATACCTACGGCTTTATTGAAGATGTCGCATATCCTGACCCCTGCCTTTACCTCCCCAACTGCTGCCTGTAGGGCTTTGAACGTGATGTTGTAGTAGTCCTTTATCTCCTGCGATGCTTTTCCCAAAACCGCGAACCGAGCAATATCTGAGACGTACCCCTTATAGGAAGTGGAGGCATCAATCCTTACCAGCTCACCCTCCTTCAGTGCCCTATCGGTGGGCAGGCTTATCCCGTATGCCCCCCTTCCGGAAAAGCCTATCTGAACGTATAAGGTATCCACACCCTCGGCATTAACCGTCTCCCTGAATATCCTGTCAAGGGCCCTTTCGGTAATCCCCCCCTTTAATGAGTTGAAGACGCCTTGAATCCCCTTTTCAAGGGAGTCCGCCGCCTTCTTCAATCGTGCTATTTCCTCGCTGTTTTTAATCATCCGGAGTTTGACCAGAATATTAGAAGCATCGGTGAACTGAGCACGGGGAAACCTCTCCTGTAACCATTTATGTGTGGATACCGGGAGGTACCTCTCCTCGATCCCGATCGTTCCCGACCCGTATCCCAATTCCTCGATGGCCAGGGCTAACCCCTCGATAGAGCTTGGTACAATTCTCTCGGAAAATTCCTCCGCCCCCTTAACATAGAAATAACCCGGGAGGAGGACCCTTTCAAAGGGCGTGGGAAAATCAATAAACATAAACCTCTCGGAATGGGACGCCACCAAGTATTTCTCCCGATCGTCTCGTGAAGGTATTACGGCAAAGGTCTGTAAATCTGAAGTGATCGAACAGTCGAATGAATGGAAGTTTGAAGCGTAATAGACGTGCTTCGGTAGATTGATGATGAGAATATCGATACCCTGTTCTCCCATCAATGCCCTTGCCCTTTCAAAGTCCATCATAGCCAGATTCTCAGACGGGTTGTTCTTCATTGTTCGTCCCCTTTCTTTGCTTTTGGTTCTCAGAATTTCCGCCTATTCCTCTACAAAAGCAATTCTTCGCAAGGTAGCAAAGGTGAGGAGTGTGTTCAATAACACGGATTCGGGAGTTTGTCAACACTTTTTACTTGGATGTCATTTAAGAATTATTGGAACTTTTTACTTGGAATTTCCTGACTTCGCCGAGGCGACGAAGGGGGAATCGAGCTTTTCTTGACTTTTGCCCCTGTTCCTCCTTTAATGGATTCAATCAAGGGGAAAAAGGTAAATAATCCAAGGAACCACATGGCAGTCTATTTCATAGGTGAATCCATTAACTACGGGAGGAGCTGAACCCTCCTGAGGCATGAAAAGGGAGAGAAATGGGAGCAACCACTCATACGGAGAGAGCCAGGCTAATCGAGACCGATGTGCTCATAGTGGGCAGTGGTCTCGCCGGGGTGATGGCGGCGATGAAGGCCGCCCGAATGGGATGCAAGGTTGTTTTGATCAGTAAGGTCTCTCTGATGAGCGGAAATTCGATTTTCGCCGGAGGAGGTCTTTTGGCCCCTTCTGGGGATTTCACCCCTGATGACTATTTTCGGTTGGTCATGGAGGGAGGGAAGCAGCTCAATGATCCCACATTAGTCCGGGTTCTCGCGCAAAGAGGAGGGGCCGTTCTCAGGAAGTTGGAGAAAATGGGTGTTTCCCTGGAGAAAAAATGGAAAAAGTATTGGTACGTCAGAACGGGAACATCGAGTAAGTATCCCGGGGTTGTACTCATGGATGAACTCATCCGGTATCTCAGGGAGCACTATATCGAAGAGGGTCGAATTACCGCCCTTCCGTGGGTTTCCATCGTTGAATTAGTGCTGGACGAGGGCCGTATCTGCGGAGCCCTGGGGCTCTCCAGGAAGGAGGGCATGGTGGCTGTGAATGCCAAATCCATTATCTTGGCCACCGGAGGAGCCGGTGGCATCTACAAACGCAATGACAACCACGGAAGGATCACGGGAGACGGATATGGGCTCGCATTGGGCGCGGGGTTGCCGGTGAGGGATATGGAATTCGTCCAATTTTATCCCATCGGCTTGGCTGAGCCCTCCTTGGGTTCGGTCATCATCCACAACCCGATACCCAAGGAGGCGCGATTCATCAACGCAAGGGGGGAAGACATCCGCGGAAAGTATGATCTAAAGTCAAATATTGCCGAATTTGCCATGGAATGTCGAGATCAGTTTACGTTGATCCTCATAAGGGAATTGGAGAAGGGGACAGTCTCCATGGATTGCACCAGGGTCCCAGCGGAAAAGTGGGAGAAATGGTTTTTGAACCGACTGGCGAGGATAAATCCCGACTTTCGCCGTCGTCCCTTTTCCATCGCCCCGGTAGTCCATTTTCTCATGGGTGGCATTGAGATCAATGAGCGCAGCCAGACGGCAATTCCCGGGCTCTTTGCCGCGGGTGAAGTTACCGCGGGTGTTCACGGCGCCAATCGTGAGGGGGGAAATGCACTCACGGAGTGTATGGTTTTCGGAGATAGAGCGGGCGAATCGGCGGCCCGATATGCGATGGGAGTATCGGGGGAAAAATTCGAGGTGGAAAGGTTTGGGGATAGGCTCTTGTTGAGAAACGAAAGGGAAGAGGAACGCAATCTCTTTGGGGAGATTCAGGATTTGACGTGGACCCATGCCGGCCCCATTCGAAATGCCGAATCTTTGGAGGAGGGATTATCCAGGGTCTCCGAATTGGAGAGACGAGTGGCAGCTCTCGAAGCGGAGGGAAGGTCAGTAGGACTAAATGAGGTGAAATGCAGTTTGTTGGTATCAAAGGCCATCATGAGGGCAAGCCTGGAAAGGCAGGAAAGCCGTGGGGCTTTTTATCGGGAAGATTTCCCCGATAAGGACGACACCAACTGGCTCAAGAACATTCTGCTGGAATTGGACCGGGAGACGGGTGATTTCGTTGTCTCCCACCGACCGATTGGGAATTCGATGCAGAAGGGAAACTGACAGGAGGGAGACTAAGTCCTTCGGTTCATAAGTTCGGCTACGAACATATTTAGACTTCGGCTGAGCGACTCGACATGAGCTCGTCGACATGTCTCAGTCGTAGCCCTCAGGACTTAGTGCTGAATGAGCATTTACTCAGATCCTGCTCCAGAAAATACGTCCTTGTATTTGCGAATCGAAGCACTAAGTCCTCTTACCGGGAAACTCCGACGCAGCCTACGGAGGGATGGACCAGTTTGGCTGGCTGGCTTCCTTTTCGGTTAATGCTCATCCGTAAAGGGAAGCAACCTTCCCTCTTCATCAAATTGCAGCTGATGGGGTTCTTCTTCTACTATAAGATTTTTCTTCTCCCGGAGTTCCGGCAAGAGAGCCTCTGTAGCCCAAAAGCTCTCCAGGTGGAGGGTATTGACGATTCGAACCATACGAACATGGCCCAGGTCCAAAACATGGGACAAAGCCGTCTCAAGGACGGCCCGGTCGTTCTCCAGAGCGATGGGCAATCTGACACTCCCCCAAATCCCGGTTGTGAGCGCGTTGGCGTACGTTGCCTGAGTGTTCACCTTGTCGATGACTCTCTGAGTCGTTAAGTCCGTTAGGCCAATCCCCAGCGCGTTACCATCCGATTGGGGGGTAAGATCGAGAACAATGATGGTTCGATAATCTGGCTTTCTTGGGCCACCCTCCCTGCGCCAGAAACCCACGACATTTGGATCGATTCCTGCTCCGCTTATATTCTTCCCCATTTCATCCGCCACCAGGATATCGAGTTCCTCCAAGGGAATCCTCGGCAGAAATTTCCATGAAAGTTCCAACAGTTCCCTATCGGTCTCGACGAACTGCTCGGGCAGGGCAAATCTCATCGTGTGGGTCTTATCCACCGAATTCTCTACAATCGCCAGGCCGCAGAGGACCGGGACTTTCTCCAGAATAATTCGTGCCGCGGGAATGATTGAGGCGGCCAAACCGAATTTGTGCATATTCAATGCCCCCTCATGTTTGCCACAGCCCACAGCAAGCATTTTGCATAGACCTGATTCGACCTCACTGCGAAATGCAGTGTGTGGTTTAACCCGATTGATAAGGACGAGGTGATCAGCTTCAAGGACATCCTTGGAGATGAATGCTTCCGCCCCGGAATCTACTGTCCCTAAAGAGATTACATCCATGGTGGAGATGATGGGAGCTCCCATTGAAGATTCCGTGATGCCGAGTTCGCTGAGCAATTTAACCTGTCCCTCAGCGGTAGCCCCTCCGTGGGAGCCCATCGCCGGCAAGATAAAGGGCTTTAGCCCCACGTTTCGAAGACACTCTACCACGGTGGCTGTAATGGGTATCAGGTTGTCAATCCCCCTGGACCCCGCGGTGATAGCCACCCTTTGGCCCGGCTGGACATTCTTCCCGATATCGAGCCGAGAGAATTCTCGGCGCACCGCTTCGGGGACATCTCCAATGGATGTCGTATCAAACCTCTGTTGAATGCGGTACATAAGAGGATAATTCATCTTTCCGTCTCCATATTTCTATCAGGCTTCATGAGCTACGTCAAGAAATCGTATTATGGTACCAAATCATTTACAAACGTCGAAATTAATATTATAGAATGTATACTATTTATGGCCAAAAACAAGGGAGAAACTCCTTGAAAGAAATTCGGATTCATGGCAGAGGTGGGCAGGGATCCCTGGTATTGGCTCAGTTCATCGCTATTGCCGCCCTCGAAGAGGGAAAATTCAGTCAGGCCTTCCCCTTCCTCGGAGCTGGCGGAGAGAGGCGTGGAAAGGCGATTCAGGCTTTCGCCCGGATTGACGACCGCTTCATCCGCCTGCGAAGCCGGGTCCACCAGCCCGATTACATCATCGTTCAGGACGCTACAATTCTCAATGAGGTCGATGTGTTGGAAGGCCTGAAAAGAGGGGGAACGGTTCTCATCAACACGGAAAAATCGCTGTCACCTTCCGATAGAAAAGGTCTGATTCGATGGGTTGAAGTCCCGGCGTCCAAGATCGCCCTTGAAGTTCTGGGCAAACCTTTGATGAATGCCGCTCTGCTGGGAGCATTCAGTGTAGTGACGGAAGAAATCAGCCTTCCATCCGTTGAAAAGGCTATCAAAAAGCGATTTCCC
>JAQYWG010000480.1 GCA_030145085.1 Thermodesulfobacteriota bacterium | reverse complement strand
ATTTCGCAAGGCTCTCAAAATGTCATTGCGAGGAGCAGAGCCACGAAGCAATCCCGTCACTAATAGATTGCTTCGCTGAGTTTATCCTGAGGAACGAAGGGCTCGCAACCACAGGAATGCTAAGGCTTTTCAAAAACCCTTGCGAAATTTGGGTTTATACCATCCCATTTCCTGGTTCACTGCTGAACCCAAACTCATTACGTAAAAAGCTTTTTTGGATCATAGGGCACCTGACCTCGCATGATGTAGTAGGATGCCCTGGCCAGTTTATTGCTTAGTGCCTTGATAGCGACAATGCGATTTGTCTTTGCCATCTTGCGCTGATAGAATGCCTGGGCATGGAGGCAAAACCTGATGGCAAAGTTTGCTGCCTCTACATATGCCCAGGATAGGTATCTGTTGCCATTCTTCCGGTTATTTTCATCCTTCTTTTTGGCATTGGAAAGCCTCTCACTTTTTACACACCGACAATAACCCGGCCACCTCGCCTGAGCGAGAGC
>JAQYWG010000047.1 GCA_030145085.1 Thermodesulfobacteriota bacterium | reverse complement strand
CCCCCTCCACCGAACCGCATCCTCTTGTCTGGTTGGTCAAGTTTCCCCTGGTAACGGGCACCCCATTGTCCTTTATGGCATAGAAACTCTGGATGGTGAGATCCTCCCTATCCCTCACCGTAAAATACTTACCGGTCCCGAAATAGACGAATAGATGATTCGGATCGGGATCATAGAAGGCCAAGCTCATGGGGATGGATATGGGTTGACCTGATAGGGCCGCAAAAAGCTGTATTTTCGACCAACTCGCCGGATCTGAATAATCGACGTTGACCCTGAACACCTTCCCTCCCAGATCGCCGGCGTACAGGAGGTCCAAAAGACCATTGTCATCCGAATCTATGGCCACAGGACTGTTTAATGGATTGCTGGGGGGACCGTTCAGTTCCACCCTGCCGATGACGTTTCCATCTTCTACACCGATCGCATAGAGGTTTCCGTTGGGGCCGTTATTCTCGAATCCCGAACCGAAGAAGGCAGCCCATTTCCTCTCACTTTCGCCTACCCTCACCCTCCCAATAAAGGGAATGGACCAACTCTCCCCCAGTTCATTATCCCTGAATTCCCAAAGGGGGATGGGTTCATCACCTGTTACATCCAGGGCGAAATAGGCGTCCCCTCCTCCCCTCTCGCCGCAGATCAAAATGGTCCTCAACTCGGTTCCCGCCAGGATGCGAGCTACCACGGGCGAGAGGTCAACGAAATATTCGTGGCAGTAATCATTTCTTGCCAAATCCTTCAGCTTTCCCAGGAGGTTATTGGGGATAAAAGCCCACTTTTCCATGCCGGTGTTGATATCGAAGGCATGCAGCATACCATCATTGGCACCGATGTAAACGGTATCGCTGGTGACGGTCGGGGTAGAATAGACGATATCGCCCAGCTTATAGGTCCGATCTCGAAACTGCTCAAGGTCCTCTCCTCGGATGAACCTGATAAGGTCCTCTGCCTCCTCTCTATTGGAAAAGTCCAGCAACTGGTAGAGGAAAATATTATTCGCATCCGCTATACCGCTATTGGGACCCGAGAACTCGATCCTCCTGCCCATCCTCACTCCGTCCCCCGGCTCATCATCCAGGGCGGTGTAGATTCTCCGCGTTTCGGGCGATCGATACCTTAGTGAGGATGGCCCGTCTGCCCTCTCCTCCCACACGGGATTGGGATTTTCGGGATTGTAGGGAAGGGAGAAGGCCTCTAAGAACCCCCCCCAGGTTTGGGGGTCGAATTTGGCCCGAAATAACCTGTTTCCCGTCCCCTGAGAAGTGGAGAGAATCGAAGCGGCCGTTCCCGAGGAGGCCTTCTTGATGATATCGGCCAGGGCGTTTTCGAAGGCCTCCTTCAGTTGGTCATAGTCATCCGCCGTGAAATAGAGGCCACCCCCCTGTGTTCCAGCCTCCTCCAGGAGGTTCATGTCGATCCTTAAGCCGATAGTATAGGTGATCACGTTCTGGATCTCCCCCTCAGGGCCCTCCATATCACCCCGCAGGTCGTTCTCGTACATCCACTGGGCCACATCGTCCAGATAATTGTGTAGCTCCCTGTGCTCCCAATCGGGAAAGTCGGGCCTGGCATGGGGTGTATCCCTCCCGTCACGGTCATAATCCCCCACGGTGTTCAACAACCGGTCCCAATCGCTATCGCAGTTGGACTCGCCATCGGTCATGAAGATGACGAAGTTCTTCTGGCACCACCACTGGATGGGGCTGGAATTATCGATGGTATTTCCGTAGTCATCGGTATCTCTTGCGGAGTAGACACTGTCGCCTCTGTAGTATCGATAATTACTATCCCCATCACCTTTATAGTCGCCCAACCCCGGGGGGCCGTTTCCCCCAGCATAATACTGGGCTGCCGTAAAGAGCGTTTCCCCAAGCACCGTATAGGTGTGGGGAACGGTCTCATAGATCTCCATCCCATTGATGTAGTCGATCAATTCCCCGTTCTCCGTCCCCACCGGACGCAGCACCTTCCCCCCATGTCTCAGGAAGTCCGAATCGGTATTGAACCTCCTACCTGTCTTCGGGTCCCTCCAGTTCCACCTGGAACTCCTTCCCTGACTGCTGCTTCCGTCCAGTCGCATCAGGCCGAAGCGCACATTTTCGGTCTCGTCGATGATGTGGGTGACAACGTTCTTGGCGATCTGCCACCGGGTGCGATTGTAACGGTTCCAATTTCCGTAATTTCCCAGATCAGGCATCCCCACCCAGGGCTCGTACTCCTTGTTGGGATCGTAAGGGGTACCGGCATCATCATTGAGCATGCTCCCGGAGTGATCGAGGATGATCAAGATGTTGGGCATGACGACCCGTGTGATGAAGGGGGGCGTCTCACACTGCATCGCCGATATGCGAGAAAAACCCCCAAGGAGAAAGGATAAGACGAGGAAGCTAAGAATAAGTGAGCTTTTTATTTTCATTTTCCCCACCCTTTTCCCCCGCCCGTCATGTTGGGGTAAGCAGAAAAGCAATATTTCCATTTATAATAATCCACTTTTTGAAAAATGTAAAGGAAAATAAGCGATTGAGGAAGATGGGCAACGAGGCTGCCAAGAGGCGGTGGGGACCTTTATCCTCTATAACCGAGCCAAAGGGGAGAAAAGGAAGGGAGCGACCTAGAGTGCGAGGATCATCCTGGCTTAATGCTTATTTTTAATATACCTGCAAATCCATCACTAATGAAATAATTATTGGACGAATTAATTTTGCATGTTCGAATTTCATATAAAGTACCACATTGTTAATCTCATACCAGGTTTAGAAAAAACATCAATATTTTTAATTTTATTAATTTTTTTGTTGAAACATTAAGGATTTTGTTGTATAAAAAAAATAGAAAACCTTTTTACAGGAGGATGTCATGAACAAGAAAAAAATAATTGAAATGGTTAGAAAAGGTGTCCCTGATAAAGAAATAATGAGGGAGTTGGGCATCCAAACCAAAGCTTCCTTGAAGAAGATGTATTATGATGCCTTGGTTGAGGCTGGGAAGATAAAAGGTATTGTGAGAGAGAGCAAAATGAAAAAAGCAAAGCCCAAGAAGAAAAGGCCGTTGGCCATTGGCAAAAGGGGAACCCTTCTTCTTAGCAACAAATTGCTAGTGGATCAGCTTGGTTTCAACAAGGGGGATAAGTTTGCCGTATCAAAAAGGAAGGATAGTATCATCTTGAAAAAACAGTAAAGCTTCAGCGTGGTGAGCTATCCTCTCGATCTCCTGTTCTTTTATGTTGTTGTTACAGATCCGCAAGGCATATTTTAAGATATTCCAGATACAGACGAACAGAAGCTCACAGAATAAGAATAAATAAGGTCAGGCCAACCTACCCTATCCTACGCAAGTGCTTGATTTAACTGGTACCCCCGGCCGGACTCGAACCGGCGACACAGGGATTAGGAATCGTGTGTTTTTTGGCTACTGGCCTATGTTTGCGGGATTTTTACCACTAAATTGTAACTATTCCCGACCGTTTCCGGAGTATCGCACTCAGTTCGATACCGCCTGTCAAGATGAACTCCCCTATTGGTAATCGATGCCAAATCTGATTATTAGCGATTCAAATCTATGATAATTGGCCTCCTGGCTAAATTGTCTGATCCATCTTGTATTCTTCCCTATAGCATCTTGTCTCTGCCCCTTTGGCTCCAGTAATCCCCGATTCAATAAATCCCTCTTTTCAAGTCTATGAGAATTTGCATTAGAAGGTAATGGAGTATATCTTGTATTGAGAAGAATGAAGACCTGTAAGAAAGTTTTCATTAGCTCGTGTGAGAGAAAGGGATGAGGAAGCGCGGCTGGTCGTTTCGGATTTTCGTGAGGTATATGCTATTCCAGGTGCCCGGGGTGGTCTTGCTATACCTCCTCCTGATTCTGGCTGGACGAGTGGTCGTCCTCCCGACGTGGTTTATCTGGAGCCTCGTGGCTCTCTGGGTTATCAAGGATCTTATTTTGTTTCCCGCTGTGTGGCGTGCCTACGATCAGGAACGGAGGAACGACGCAGGTTCGATGGTTGGTTCCCGGGGCATCGCAGAGGATCGGTTGGATCGTTCGGGTTACATCCGGGTGCACGGCGAATTGTGGAAGGCGGAAGTGATGGGAAATATTCCCTCCATCGGGAAGGGGGAAAAAGTTACGGTGCGGGGGATCCGCGGACTGAAACTTTTCGTAGAACCCGACAGAGGTACATAATGGCCCCGAGCACTACCCTGGGCCCATCTAAGATTTCAAACGCTAATCAGTAGCATTGGCAGGGAGGGCCGCTGATAGATAACATCTTGAAATATTGACTCTCTGATAAACCAAAGAACGGTTACCCTCATTGATTGGACCGGATCTTTTTTGCACGTGCTTCTAACCGTTTGGCTTCATCTTCCTTGCCAGTCTGCCTGTAAAGCGCTGCCATATTCTGGCAAATAATTGCCACATCGGGATGCTCCGGGCCAAGGACCTTCTCCCTTATTTCCAGGGACCGCTTGTGAAGGAGCTCGGCCTCCATATATTTACCCTGCTCTCGGTAAAGTTCCGCCAGGCTGTTCAGGGAGGTCGCCACATCGGGATGCTCCGGCCCGAGCGCCTGCTCTCTGATTTCCAGTGTCCGCTTGCAGTGCGGTTCGGCCTCAGCGTAACGGCCAGCTTGGCCTAAGGACAACCCCAGGGCGTTCAGAATTACAGGGTCATCTTCCCGCAGCGTCGCCGCCTTGCGAAAGGCATCCGCCGACTCCCGATACCTACCTTCTTCACAGAGAGACTGTCCTAAGAAGAATGCTGCCTCAAGGACTTTCGGCTGTGACTCCCCCAGTTCACGCTCCCCCAACGACTTTGATAACTGCTGGGAGGCCTCCGTTAAATCCCTTGCATATAGCGCAGCCAGGCCTTTTTCGAAAGGGGCCTTGGCCTCCTTCCTCCAAGCATGGATAGCTTGATCTATTTCTTCTGGCTCTAATCTATATTCTCTCGATAGCTGGATCAAAGCAGACCTGCGTTCCCTTTCCGTGATTCTTTCGGTCCCCGACTTGGCAGCGCTGGCTGCATTGATCTTTGCGGCGAATAATTCTGGATATTCGAGAGGTGCTCGGTCAGCAGGTTTACATAGCACTACGGTTACATAGTTTTCCTCCTCGTTCTCAAAGGGCGGCACTTGCGCACGGGCATCCCATGGAGAAAGAATAATCAAATTCTTACCATCGAGTGTGCCGACTACTTGCAAAGATACCCAGTTTCCTGGCCGGGTTTGAGGAGCCAATTTAATCCGTGTCTTTCCCGCCACGTCCGTAGGAGACCCTGTAGAATCTTCTCCCTTAGTGCTGAGCTGTACTCCTGGGATAGGTTGACCTTGAGGACTGGCCACGTGTACCACCAGGATGCCTTCTGGCATATCAAACCTTTGCTATTTGCGACGGAGGACCACAGTCGCCGGTTCATCTCCCGCTGGGTGCCACTGGTTTACGGCTCCGAACCCATCTCTTTCCACATGCAACTGAACTTGTTCGCCTTCCGCCGCATGGGCTGCTAATGCAAAGTTACCGTCTTGCTTAGTCGTTACTCCTTCCGGCCCGTATCCTACTATGCTTACATGAGCCCCCTCAATTACCTTACCTGATTCGTCTATGACAATCCCTCGAACAAAAGCAGAAGTGTCCTTGTCCAGTTGGATGTTGAGGGTCGGGTTATAATCATCCTTTAATTGCAGGTCGTGCGTACCTTTAAGGAACGCACTCGGCATATTAGCGAAGATCGTAAGCTTTCCGTCTTGCGGTTTACTTGATACAGGGATATCAAATTCTGACCGTGGAATATCCTGAATATTTGGTTCACATCTAAGAGATAGAGAAATTTTGCTTCATTGCGAGAGAATCATTGGCTAAGGAAAGGGTAGTCACTATGAGATAGGGAGCCAAGACGTTTGAAAGACACAGGTAATTCTTGACTTTGCCATTAAAAGGCAAAAATCAGTCAAAGTCAATAAGAATCCTCTCCACGAATCGCGTAGGCCAGGGGAACTTCCCCCCCTAGCCCCTCACAGGTAGGGTTGAGGATTGGCGCGGTGCTCAAGAATTAAGGGCAGAGGGATTTTCCTTAAAAAAGGGAATATTACCTGATTAAGTCCTTTATGATTGGGGGAAACTGGCAGGTTTTGAAGGTTAATGGCCCTCATCCTTTTCTTCAACAGAAGTAGAGGGGTCTTTTTTTACCATTCACATAAAACGAGCCAACTCCACCGGACAATGTCACTGTTATCAAAGGTTAAAGGGTCAAACGTAGACGCCTTTACTCATGTCCACGTTGTGGCAGGCCTATTTAACCTGAAGCGAAAAAATATCCTAACTGTCGTACTGAACTCGTGTGAATTTTACCTTTTAGTACAAAGTTAAAATCTGCTGGAGAGGAGGGCGAGCCAATTTTTTTAGCCCACTGATATCCCGAAGGTGCGAACCGCCGAACTTGCCAACCGTTTCCGCAGATAGTCGCAAAGCGAGGCTATCCGCGGACGTCACTGCCCATCCCCGCTACTCGAACTCCTCGGATTCTTCGGTTGAATAGAAGAGATGGGCCAGCTTCCCGATCGCATCAGGGGTGGCGCTTTTCACAAGGTTTTCTTCCGCCTCGGCACGCAGGACCGCGGCTCGCCGCTCGAGTTCCTCCAGCCTCACGGTGACCCCGTGATCATCCAGCATGGCCTTCAAAGCGTCGAACAGGGCGGCGCTGCCGTATAGCAGTTCTCCCTCCGCAAGGATCTTGCAGGCCACCATATGCTTGAACGTGTCAAAGCGTACCTGCTCGCGCACGCGCGCCACTTTCTTGATGATATAGTCCACTTCCTCATTGACGTGTGGGGCGATAAGGAGCCGGTACTTCTGCTGGTAGATCTGCCCGTCGAGTTCCTTCAGGAATTGATCGGGGACTTGGTCCTCGGCAACGACCACGAGGTCGATATCCGACCCCCGCGCCATCCGTCCGGTGCTGCGCTCTGGCCTGGGAACGTCGTGGGCCATGGAGTAGACGATATCGCCGGCCACAATGAAACATAGAAGCGTATCCGCCGGCCACCGCTCGGCCAGCCCTTCACGGAGTGTGGCCATTACCTCCTCGGCCAGCCGCCACTTGGCCCGGCTTACCTCCTCGATGTGCGTGTGGATTTCCTGAGCCCGCCCTTCCAGGGCCTGCGTATCATCGGCCAACCCGACCACGGAGTAAGTCAAAAATTCCCGGAGGATCGACGGAGAGAGGCGCGCAAAGCCCTCCACGCGCCGGTCCAGCCGGAGATAGCGTGTCCCCACCGTCATGATCCGCACACGCTCAGAGCGTCGGCAAATGAGCCACAGCGGCAGTCCCGCCGCGCTGAGCCCCTCGGCCAGCTCCGCGCCGGTCAGCGGCCCGCGTCCCTTGATGAGTTCAACGACATCCTGTTCCATGGAGTGAACTGGGAATTACGTGGTGGATGTATGCTCCTCTCTATGCAGCGCAGCCCTCACGAGAGGTCTTCCAGCACGATACCCTTCTTTTCCAGGGATAAGGTGTTGGCGAGCAACTCCTCCCCGGCAACCCTGTCTACCACGTACATTAGGTTGCCCCCCCGTGCCGAGTACACCTGCCCGTACGAGATGGGGACGTCGGGCGTCGGGTCCATGAGCAGCGACTCCGCAACCGGTACTGTTTTGCGGGCGCCCGACGCGAGTAATACCACCTGCCGGGCCTGGTAGACCAGTTCCGCGCCCATGGTGACCGCGTACCGCGGGCTGGCCTCTTCCGAGGGGAAATGACCGTCTGCCACCGCGTTGGCCACGGTGTTGTCGCCAAGCCTTACCAGCAGCACCCGGCTGTTCTCGAACGGGATGCCCGACTCGTGGAAGGCCACGTGCCCCCGTCCGCCCACGCCGATAACCTGTAGGTCGATGCCCCCGGCAGCCCGAATCTTGTCGGCATACCCATCAAGGACTTCCAGGCGGATCCACGCGAGATACTCCGAAGCCGGGGCCGCGTCAAGGCATATCCACCTTCCCGCATTGCACCCCAGTTCCGTCCAGTCGCGGGGATGGGCTTCCAGCTCCCGGATGAGCCGTTCCTGATCGATCAAGCAACCGTAGGGCACACACGTTTCGGCAAAGCTGGTCTCCAGGAGCCCGAAGAGCTCACGAACCATGAAATAGCAGTAGCTTTCCGGGTGCAGGACCCGCTGTTGCGCATTCTTGCCCGGAAGCCCCACGTACTCGTCAAGGTTGAAGCTGCGCACCCGGCCGGCGTCGAAGCGTCCTGCATTGGCCGCCCTGGCCAGGTGTTTGTAAAGGCCCGTGGGCGAGCTGCCCGTAGCTAGGCCGAGGACGAATTCATTCTTCTTGCTCAGCGTGTCAACGATCGTCTCCGTCACGGTACCGGCCGCGACCTCACTCATGTGGTCGAAATCCCGGGTAACCAGAACCTTGAGGGGCATCTTCTCTCCTGTTCAGACGGATACATCCTGCCGGATCAGCCCAGGGCCTTTTTGACCGTCTCCGCGAGCTGCTCGCAGTACTTTCTGGTCAGCTCTTTGGTCGGCCCCTCCACCATCACGCGGCACATGTTCTGCGTACCGGAGTAGCGCACAAGCACCCGACCCTGGTCGCCTAGTCCGGCCTCGACCTGCCGGATGGCCTCCGTGACCTGGGGCACCGTGGAGATATCCGGCTTGCTCTTCACGTCCACGTTGATCAACTCCTGCGGGAAGACGTCCATCAGTGCGGCCAGCTCCGACAACCGCCTCCCTTCAGTGAGCATGGCCGAGATGAGCTGCACCGCGGTGATGATACCGTCACCGGTCGTGTGGTGGTCGAGAAAGATCGTGTGCCCCGATTCCTCGCCGCCTATGACCGCCCCGAGCCGCTGCATGTCTTCCAGCACGTACCGGTCCCCCACCTGGGACGCGTGGTGGGAAAACCCGTATCGCTTGCAAGCGACCGTCAGCCCGAGGTTGCTCATGACCGTGCTGACCAGCAGGTTATTCTTCAGCTGTCCCTTGTCCTTCAGCATCTTGCCGCAAATAATCAACACCTGGTCGCCCGTCACGGGGCGACCTTTTTCGTCGACGGCGATCAGCCGGTCGCCGTCCCCGTCAAACGCCAGTCCGACGTCGGCCCCCGTCTCTACCACCCGCTTCTGAAGATCAACGGTGTGCTGTGATCCGCACTTGTCGTTGATGTTGAGCCCATTGGGGGTATTGTGAATTATCTCTACGTCGGCTCCCAGCTCCTCGAAGACCCCCGGCGCGACGCGGTAGGTCGCCCCGTTGCCTGTATCCAGGACGACTTTCATCTTCTCCATGGAGAGGTTTCTGGGGAACGTGCTCTTGACGAATACGATGTACCGGCCGGGGGCGTCCTCCATCCTGTAGGCACGTCCCATGTCTGCGGCGGCAGGGAGCTTGTCGGCCAGTTCGTTGTTCAGCATCAGGCGTTCGATGGTGTCCTCCTGCTCGTTGCTAAGCTTGAACCCCTCACCGGAGAATATCTTGATGCCGTTGTCCTGGTATGGATTGTGCGACGCGGAGATGACAATGCCGGCGTCGGCGCGCATGTTCCGGGCGATGAAGGCGATCCCGGGGGTTGACATCACGCCGAGCAGGTATGCCAAACCGCCCATGGAGCTGATGCCCGACTCCAGCGCGCTTTCCAGCATGTACCCCGAGATGCGCGTATCTTTTCCGATGACGACCCGGGTCCGGTGACGGACGTTTTTGAACAGGTAGGTCACCGCCTGGCCCACGGAGAACGCGACCCCCGCGTCCATCGGATATCGATTGGCTTCACCCCGTATGCCGTCGGTACCAAATAGCTTACGCATGCATCTCCTCCTTGCGAAACACCGCCCTTATATTATCCCCCGAACAAATGCATCGACGGGAGCATCTCCGCCGCCAGGGCACAATACGCGTCGACGACCTGGCGGAGCCATTCCGTTCCCGTGCGCAACGCCTCCGGGGGGAGACTTTTGATCACCTGGATATAGCCGCCGCTGGAGCGTTGCCGATAGTCTTCCAGCGCCGCCAGGAACCCTTGCCGGTGCTCCGTGCCGGCGTCCGCGGCGGACTCCCCTAATAAGAGATCGCTCACTTTGGCAATCCGGTCCATGAATTCACGTTTTTGAACGGCAGCCATACTGTCGGGCGCGGTCAGATTCAGGGAGGCGGGCATCTTCCCGGCCATGTCCCCGAGGCGCTTGACGCGTTCCTTCCTGGCCGACGCCAGGTTCTCCAGCGCGCCCTCGTATACGAGCATGCCCAGTTCCTGTTCTTCAAAGAAACGACGACGGACGTGGCAATACCATTGTTCCAGGGCCACGAGGTTGGCACAATAGATGAGGTTATTTCCCACGATGTTGCTTAACCCAGTGTATCTGTAGGGCACGTGTACTATCACTTTGCCTCGGTGGGATTTTCCGACGATCAGCCGGTCATCCTGCGGTACGTCGCTGCGAAGGATGGCACCCGCCACCACGACACAGCCGTATCCCAGCCGCAGCGGGCCGACCATGCCGCCCTGTCCCCCGAGGAAGATCGGACGCTGGTTCAGCATCACCCCGTGCGGCACATCGCCGATCAGCGAAGGTGTAGTCTTGTCCCCGTCGGGGGAAAAGTTGAAGTGGATGTACGAGCTGCCGACCTCGCTGTGGTCTTTGCGGCTTGTCCCACCCGCCATCAAACAGTCACAAAAGTTGATCAGGCTGCCCAGGGTCACGAAGGGGAAGAGAATGGTGTGCTTCAGTCCGACACAGTAGGCCCCGTTGGCCTCCTCTTCGAGGATGCAGCCCTCACGGACATGAGCTCCCAGGGCCATGTTGGCTTTTTCAAGGAAGACTGCCTTACGAAAGTAGCCGGCCTTCAGTTCCACCTCCGGACCGACCTGACAGTTATCAATGGTGACCGGCCCCTCGGCCCCGATCCGAGCGCCCCGGGATATGACGGTCTTCTCCCCGTAGATCCGGCAGCCGGGGTAGAGAGTGACGTCCGTGCCGGAGATACGCTCTACATTGACCTCATCCCCGATGTCCAGCGTCAACGGGTTGGGGATGTGAACCCCTTTGTCGATCAGATTTTCGACCTTGGTATGGGAGGCGGATGTGAGTTCCATGGGATCCTCGTGAAAGCACGCGCAGCATTAGTCCTGGCCGCAGTGTTTGCCTCAAGGTTTGCTGAAAAAAATTTACTAATCTATACCTGATAGGTACGATTTGTCAAGTCTCGGCATGTAGTATTTCAGCGCTTGGGACCGGGCGCGGGCGTCGACACGAGTGACACACTGTGCCGGGCCATTGATGCCTCAGGGGAGTCGGGTGGTCAACACCTGTCATTCTCGATAATACGTTGAATCAAGACGGCCAGCTTCTTCGAATCATGACGGACAATATCTCCGCCCGTGTCCAGCAAGTCACACCCGCATAGCTTCCGACTGCCTGCCCAGTCTTCAGCGTGGTCAACAATTACGTATTCCGACTTTTGTGCGGCATACCGGTTCAGGATTTCCTCACGGGGCCGCGTCGTGTTGTAAATCACGCCGTCCATCGTGCGTCCGACCCACTGTTCGATGGTCTCCACAAAGTCGCGAGCCCCAAAATGGTGGGTCTCGCCGAATTTGGTCATCATGTTGAGGACATAGTAAAGTCTGGCCGTGGTCTCCATCAGTGTCTGCTTGACACCCGGTACCACCAGGTTGGGGATGATGCTGGTGAACAGGTCACCGGGACCGAGAATGACGTAATCTGCCGAGGCAATGGCATCAAGCACCGCCGGATAGACCGCGATGTCATCGGAGTGATGGGGTACGAGGAATATGCTCTTGATCTTTTCCCGCTGCGTGCCCCGCGGAACATCGATGGCTCGCTCACCATAGATGTGGCTTCCATCGGTCAGCTCCGCCACCAGGGTCGCCCGGTCCACGGTCACCGGCAGGATGGTACCCTTGACGTCGAGGATCTGGGCGAGCGCCCGAATGCCTTCGGGGAAACTGCCGGTGTAGCTCGACAGCATGGTGAGGAGCATGTTTCCGGCATTGTGTCCTTCGAGGCGCCCGTTGCCCTGAAACCGTTTGAGTAGGAGTGAGCGCACCACCTCTCGTTGCGGAGAGAGGGCCAAAATGCATTTGAGCACGTCCCCGGGGGGCAGGATGCCAAGCTCGTCCCGAAGCCTCCCCGTGCTGCCGCCGCTGTCCATCATGGACACGACGGCAATGAGTTCCACCTGCTCCACATCTCTCAAGCCGGAGAGCAGCACAAACTGGCCGCTTCCGCCGCCCATCGTCACGATACGTGTGTCAGTGCTCCTCATGGCGCAACAACTCCTCTCCGCTCCCGTCCTTCAACCCCGATATGCATATACCTTGCCAACACCGTAATCACTCGGGCAAGCTGCCAACAAGTCGATTTGACTGCCTCGGCGGGATCGTTGCATCTTCAGATAATATACGATGTGCAGGTGAGGAACTACAGTTTAGTATCTTGCTATTCCTTGTTAGGTCGAGATGAGGAGGCTCGTGCTGAAGCCTCAGAGGTTCTTCGAATAGATCCTAATTTCTCTGTCGCTCAGACTGAAAGAAAGTCACCGTTGAAGAATAAAGATCAGGAGAAGAGGATCTTTGATTCCTATCGCAAGGCGGGGCTGCCGGATTGAGACGACGTCAGGCGATCCGCTTTGCACCAAGGCGTTTGATAACGATCCCGAGATGCACGATTTCTAACTGTATTCGATACTCAGTACCCCAGCCTAAAACTATCGAATTGCGATAGGAATATTTACCTTCCCCCCTTCTGCTTAATTCCCCTATCAAGCTTCTTGAACCTTGCCAAAAACTCCTCTTCACTTATAATTCCCTTCTCAAATAGCAATTGTTTCAATGTCTCAAGCTCCAACATATTTGAGACAGCCAATTCCTGCACGGTGACGATTTCCTTTGGGTCGAGTGGTTTTGCCATTGTGAGAATCCCTCTATTTCGGGTTTACGGATAAATAGGCTCTGATAAAGTTGTCCACCAGGTCTTCCATTGAGGTTCTGATGTCTTCCAATTTAGGGGCAAAACCAGTTGTGCTGATTGACCAAGTAACCGCTCCCGCCTTAATCTTAAAGGCTCGAACCAAATAAACATCCTGGACAAGTTCAACCCTATTAGTGTAGATATATCCTAGGAGGTATCTGTATTTGGAAACATTAGAATGTACATATATATAGGGCTTGCCAGGCGTCATTTGATTTTCTGTTTCAGATAGAACCTTGATCCCAGCTATCTCAAATTTTTTCTCCGTGTTCGTCCGTAACCCGTCTACGGTCAGTCCATCTCCTTTGATTTCAGGTCTTAGGGGTTCCATCACTACTTGGACTCCTTGGAGGCCACGGAGCGTTTGACGGCTAATTTCATCATCTTGGGCAAATGCAGGCTCTAAGGAACGCAACTCCGTTAAGACCAAGATCATAAATATCAACTGCGCCAAGGCTAAGACCATAAATATTAAGATGATCCACGCTTCTCTCTTGCCCATATTTTTTCACCTTCCTTTTTTTCCTTACAAAGATTCAAATAATCCTCTACACCATAGCTATTGAAAGATTGTAATAGTTCTTCCCCCCACAACCCCCTCATATCCACCCTCGCCTCCCTTATAAGACAATGATTGCCATAGTTTTACCTTTCATGATAACCCCCCCTTTTAGAAATAAAAAAGCCGTGTCACCCATTTCCTTCGGCAACCCGGCTGTCTTTACGATTTATCAGTTATTTCGCTAAGGCGATTCTACGAACGACCCAGCTAAAACACTAGCCCACTTGGATGATAGCCACTTTCAGACTCCAATAGGAACTAAGACCCGTGGCTTTCCGCCCCACCCTCACGGATGGTTTGGCTTTTTCAACTAAACCCATTTTAGCAGGATGGGAAGCTATGTCAAAGGAAAAACCAGATCGAGCGATTTCTAACTGTATTAGATAGTCACCACCCTATCCTAAAACTGACGAATTGCGATTGTATTAATTACCATTTGAATCTCTTTTACCCCAAAGCACCGTAAGGAAAATCACAGTTATCCGTCTTATATATATGAGGATCAACAAAAAGTGGGGGGATTATTTTCCCCCTTTTTCATTGGGGCGGTTGCATTATCGGTGATATGACAGTGAAAAACAAGCGCCTATATACGTTGAAAGAAGCTGCTCAATACCTGGGTCGTTCTGCCTGGAGCATGCGGGAACTCATATGGGCAGGCGAAATCCCAATCGTGCGAGGAAATGGGAATCGCAAGATTTTCATAGATGTCAAGGATATTGACGAATACATAGAACAGAACAAATCCATATACCAATGATTTTATTAGTTGACATATTATCAACCTCCTGGTATGATGGTGGTATGGTGGGAAATCGCCTGATAGAAGTCCTAAAAAGGGAGGGGGTATCGGCATACCGGCTCTGGAAGGATTTGGGTATCGACAAGGGTGAGCTTTCTAGGTTTTTCCATGGGAAGCAAAACATCTCTTTGCCGAAGCTAGAGCAGATTGCCGACTACCTTGGCTATGACATCGAATTTGTCAAGCGCAAGCGCTCCCGGAAAGGAGGGTAGTTATGGGATGCATCTACAGGCGAGGAAAGATTTACTGGGTCAAGTATTACCGAAACGGTAAGCCCTATGCCGAATCGTCTCACAGTGACAAGCAGGAGGTAGCCAAAAGACTCCTCAAGATCCGAGAGGGGGAGATTTCTCGGGGAAAGCTACCGGGGATCTGCTTTGATAGGATCCGCTTTGAGGACCTGGTAGAAGATTACCTGACGGATTATCGGATCAATAACAAGCGGACCATCGACAAGGCCGAGCGATGCGCAAGGTATCTCTTGGAGGAATTCCGAGGCATGAGGACAACGGATATCACAACTCCCAGAGTCAAACGCTACATCCAGAAACGAATGGATGGAGGTATTGCTAATGCCAGCATTAACCGGGAGCTCTCTGCCCTTAAAAGGGCGTTCAACCTGGCAGTTCGCTGTACACCACCGAAGGTGGCCCAAATCCCTTATATCCCCATGCTGAAGGAAAAGAACGTCCGAAAGGGCTTCTTCGAGCATGCAGATTTTTTGGCCTTGGGGGATGCTTTACCGGATACCTCAAAGGATTCGTTACCTTTGGCTACCGGACGGGCTGCCGTGTTTCGGAAATCTCGAACCTCACCTGGAATCAAGTAAACCGAGACCAAGGGATTGTCACGCTAAACCCTGGTGAGACCAAAAATGAACAAGGACGGACGATTTACCTTGGCGAGGAACTGAAAGAGATCATTGACAGACAATGGAAAGCCAGGAAGAAAGGGTCCAAGCTCGTCCAATATGTTTTCTTGAACCCCACAGGCGATGACAAAATCAAGCGATTCGATAGATCATGGAAGACGGCGTGCAAAAAGTCTGGGATCGCCCCCCGTCTCTTCCATGACCTGAGACGAACGGCCGTGAGAAACATGGTCAGGGCCGGGGTACCCGAAAGGGTGGCTATGATGATTTCAGGCCACAAGACCCGGTCGGTCTTCGAGCGTTACAACATCGCCAGTGACAACGATCTACGGACCGCGGCAGAAAAGCAAGAGACCTACCTCGCCGGCCAAAATAGTTACAAAACGGTTACAATCGGGGATTTTGGGCCTAGAAAGACTGAAAGCGAAAAGGTCTAAGTGCTTGATATTATTGGTACCCCCGGCCGGACTCGAACCGGCGACACAGGGATTAGGAATCCCTTGCTCTGTCCATTACTGAGCTACGGGGGCTCCCTTCTTCAGTACAAGAGCATCATACCCTCTATTGCCGAGTCTTGTCAATACAGTTCCCTTGGGGCCTAGATGAGATCTACTCAGCTCCCATTTCTTCTCCGCAATCCTAAATGATTCTGGGACAGGCTGGCTTTGGGGACCCCGAACCCCGAAAAGGCTTCTTTATCCAAAAGAGCGAACCGGCCTTCAAACCTGGAGAGTCCCCTCGCAATCATTGATCCTATGATACCTGCACCGATTACAATAACATCATATTCCCCCACATAACCGTACTGATTGGGGATATCCCCGTTCATTTCTGCGATCCGCCCTTGACATATTTCATGGCAGGCGAAAAAACGTTATACAAAAGGATATCCTCTTCTACATTCCTGATAGTATGCAGGGTATTTTGCGGCACCAGCACGACCATTCCGGGTTCCAAGGGAAACTCGCCTTCCTCATCAATAAACATGGTGGCTTTACCCTTAAGCACATAAATCAGGTCGGGTTGGTCTCGATGCCTGTGTTCTGGCAAAGTCACCCCTTTCTCGAGAGATATTTTCATGACGGTGATGGGCGAGTCATCTTTCTCACGGGTATAGATCCATTTAATTTTCCCTTTATCCGTCATAAAATGTGGTTCCCATTCCACATCTGCCTCTTTCTTAAACACAGCAGTCATCATAATCCCCCTTCTTAAAAACAATTTGGTTTTGCGACTCGGTTGGATAAGCCATCCTCTATGCACCCACTATGAATATTCCAGTGAACAGAATCAGATCACCCCCTTCCGCCCGCTCCTTCCCGTAGCCGTCCCCGCGATAGGAGAAAGTGCCGACGAATAACTACCCCCAGCGTTCCGACTTGGAAGAAAGGCTTAGAAAAAATGCCGTTTCATATCGTAATCTCATAGTTTGAAACGGCATCACCGAAATTTTTCCTCCCTTATACCACAATGGTAGCTGAAGTCAAATGTTTTTGGGTCTTATCCCAATGAGGTGGAAAAAAGGGGTCAAGGATTCGAGGATTCAAGGATTCAAGTGTTTATTTTCTAAA
>JAQYWG010000479.1 GCA_030145085.1 Thermodesulfobacteriota bacterium | reverse complement strand
AATGGATACCTTTACCCGATTATCAAAGCGCTAAAACCAAAATCCACCATCAAATTTCCCTTTCGGTAGTAACGGGCATGGGTTTTGGTACCACCCTGGGCACCAGCGTTAGATGCAAGGCGCCGAGGAACGACGACTGAGGCGTATAAATAATGCGGAGCAAGGAGAAGCGATCGAAGGTAACGAAAGAAAGGATTAAGAAAAACCGTGGAGACTGAAGCCCCCTTCAAAGAGGTAATAGATGAGGTAAAAGAGGCCGGCGGAGAAGTCTTTAAATTATGCTATCAGTGCGGATTATGTGATACCGTTTGCCCGTGGAATAAGGTTAGAACCTTTAGCATTCGCAAGATAATCCGAGAGGCTACCTTCGGTTTGAATGAGATAGAAGGTGAAGAAATATGGCGTTGTACTACCTGCGGAAACTGCCCTCAGAAGTGCCCCAGAGGAGTAAAACAGATAGAACTTGGGGTATCCTTACGCAGGGTTGCTACGGAATACGAG
>JAQYWG010000478.1 GCA_030145085.1 Thermodesulfobacteriota bacterium | reverse complement strand
GGTGTATCCAGGGGATTCGAAACATCCAATTCATAGTTCATGATAATGAAATTCAGGAAAGCTTTGAGCTGAGCGTATCGGTGCCCCTTGGTGGACTTGGAATTGCTCTCGGTGATCATTTCCAAAAAGTGATAGACATCTTCGCTGACGAGAGAACTGACGTCCTTTCCTCCGAAGAATTCTTCGAAAAGGTTCATCAGGTACCGGTAGCCCGCGATCGTGCTTGGCCTTAGGTTAGCCTTCTGATAATCCTTGAAAATCTTTAGAGCCAATGAAACCTTCATAGCCGACCTCCTTCACAAAAGGATTTGCAATTTGCAATGAATCGGCTATAAACGAACATTGAATAAGTCCGTCTCGGCAGTCAGATAGCAGATTTCAATCGTTAATCGACAGACGAGAATGGTGGAAAATCCGTTGGTTTCAGTTAGAAATCGCTCGATCTGGTTTTTCCTTTGACATATCTTCTTATCCTGTTACAATGGGTTTAGCCGACAAAGC
>JAQYWG010000477.1 GCA_030145085.1 Thermodesulfobacteriota bacterium | reverse complement strand
CCCCAAGGTTAGTGTGATCTCCCTTCCGAGGAATTGAAAGACAGTCCTCCCTATACGAATCTTATCCCCGTGACTGAGGACGTGAACATCGATGGATTCACCGTTGACTAAGGTTCCATTCGTGCTCTTTAGATCCTGCAGGAGAAACCGACCATCCTTTCTCTCAACGCTGGCATGCTTGCGGGAAACCGATGAATCGTTAATGGTTATATCGCACTGATCTTTCCTTCCGATCAGTACCCCTTTGGGGCCGAGACGATACTCCCTGCCCGCATGATCCCCGTAAATGATGACGAGCTTGCCGAAGGGCACTTCCTTTGGGTTTCCTCTAGACGGTATCCCCGGCCGAAGGACGGGGATTGGCCTGGTTGGCTTGACATCCCGCTTCATTGGAATAACTCCTCATAAGATAGGGAAGGTTTACCAACGACTTGCACGTTCTGTACCAATTTGGATTCTCAACCCGTTTCGTCTCAACTATCTGATTTTGTGGGACATAGAGA
>JAQYWG010000476.1 GCA_030145085.1 Thermodesulfobacteriota bacterium | reverse complement strand
ATCGAGCCGGCCGAGGGCGGCGTGAAGGTTCGCGTCGGCCAGAACGCGGCCCACCCGATGACAGAGGACCATTACATCCAGTGGATCGCGGTGGTCTCCGACGGCAAGGTCTACCGTCAGTTCCTCAATCCCGGCGACGCTCCGGAGGCGTTCTTCCCCGTCACGGCCGACGACGTGACCGCCTTCGAGTACTGCAATCTGCACGGGCTCTGGAAAGGCTAGCGAGCATGCTCAGTGAGAAGGTACAGACTGCGCTGAACGACCAGATGAACTTCGAGGCGTACTCGGCGTATATCTACATGTCGATGGCGGCATACTTCGACTCGATCGACCTGACCGGCTTCGCCAGCTGGATGAAGGTCCAGTTCCGGGAGGAGATGTTCCACGCGTCGAAGTTCTACGACTTCATCAACGAGCGCGGCGGGCGCGTGCTGCTGGCGACCATCGACGCCCCGCCGACGGAATGGGCCACGCCCCTGGCCCCCTTCGAAAACGCGCTCGAGC
>JAQYWG010000475.1 GCA_030145085.1 Thermodesulfobacteriota bacterium | reverse complement strand
CCAGCAGTGGCAAGATCAAGAGAGGCTTGGACACCGCTGATCCCTCCACCGACAACCATAACATCTCCAAAATTACTGTCTGCGAGACTTTTACAAAGCTGTTGAATGTCTTCTTTTAGCAATAGTTCTTTTCCCACTTTCTATCACCTCATCAGGTTTCTTCAGTACCTAACAGTTTGCCGAAAAAATCCTCTTTCGCAGGCTGCTCAAAAATGCCCAGATGCAAGGCCCCCAAAATCCTGAGGAGTGAGGCGTACTTGGGGGTACGCCGCAACGACGAAGGATGAGGGGAACGCCGCCCTTCGGCTTTGCTCAGGGCCGTGAGCATGTCGAACGGCAGATGGGCGTTTTTCAGCAGTCTGCTATATCACTTCCTGGAGAACCTCCGTGATGTCCCTAATCTGTATGACTTCACTATCCTTCAGGGTTAACCTGCTATCCTCGAATTGGGTGATGCAATACGGGCAGGCAGTTACCAGCACCTCAGCCCCAACCCCGATAGCT
>JAQYWG010000474.1 GCA_030145085.1 Thermodesulfobacteriota bacterium | reverse complement strand
GATTGTACCATATGTGAGTTACGTGCCCCTCAACAAAACTGGGTGTTCCCCTCTTTGACTATTTTTATTTCACCTGCCACACAAAAAGATTTCGGCGAGCTCCCTTCGGTCTGAGCAGTTCGGCCTTGAGACATGTCGGCGAGCTCATGTCGAGTCGCTCACTGCCGAAAGGCTCAGGGTCGAAGACAGTCGAGTCGCTACAGGGAATAGGCTTGATGAGCATTTTCAAAACCGAATTGGGTTTTGTGGTCTAAGGCCTATTAAAAATTCTTCTACCGGTAGGCACAGAACGTCTTTAATTTTTATTCTCTCATTACCCCTATATAAGCAACAAATTTGTGCTTCATGGTAGTCTTTCTTAAAAGCAAGCAATCCGTTGAGCATTTTAGCGTGTATTTTTGTCGTGTTTTTTACCTCTATGGCACAAAACGTATCCTGCCCATACACGATAAAATCAACCTCAACATCTTGTGAATTTACCTTGATCATAATCCGAACCAATTC
>JAQYWG010000473.1 GCA_030145085.1 Thermodesulfobacteriota bacterium | reverse complement strand
CAGAACTCCTCTTAACAAAATAAAAATGCACCCTCAAGGAGTGCATCTTTATATCATCAAATTATTTATTGTTTTATGGGTTGCTTGATATGCCACTTTGTTATCAACGCCAATATTATATTATGTTTATTTATATCAAATTAATGGGCCCACCTGGGTTCGAACCAGGGACCTACCGGTTATGAGCCGGTGGCTCTTCCAGCTGAGCTATGGGCCCAAAAAATTAACCCTTTTATTATTAGGAATAAAAACTTTTGAGTACTTTACTCCTACTCGGATGCCGCAGTTTTCGCAAGGCTTTGGCTTCAATCTGCCGAATTCTTTCACGGGTAACATCAAAATCCTGACCAACCTCTTCTAAAGTATGCTCACATGCCTCACCAATTCCAAAACGCTTTCTCAAAACCTTCTCTTCCCGATAGTTTAATGTCTCCAACACCTGATTTGTCTGTTCACTCAAATTAATACTAATAACTGCGTCAAGGGGAGATTCTACTTTCTTATC
>JAQYWG010000472.1 GCA_030145085.1 Thermodesulfobacteriota bacterium | reverse complement strand
TATCCCAAGAGTCACGTTCTAATCCGCTCCGGGCAAGGCGAAAGGAAGTTTCTTCCGCGTATAACGCACACCGCAGTGTTGTGTGCGACCTTTGCTAACTGTATTCGATACCCACCACCCTATCCTAAGACTAACGATTTGCGGAAGAAATATTGCATAATCGGGATGAGGGCCAGATTGTCTAATACATCTTGAAATAGATAAAAAAGGCAAGCCCCAAAATGCGCTTGCCCAAATTCTTACGAATAGCTCCTATGTACCTAGGATTTCTTCCAAATTTTCCCTATTCAGCTTTCCTCAGGATAATGCTGTCCCTTCTTTTGACAACGGTAAATTTATCTCCTTTTTTGAAACCAAGCTGGTCCACGATCAATGGCTTACTAAGAAGGATGGTCCCCCTTTTGCCAATCGTCAACGCTCTTCTCGTAGGCTTTGCTTTCTTCATCTTCCTCTCTGTCATAATATCCTTTATCTTTCCAGCCTCAACCAACGCATCATAATACATC
>JAQYWG010000471.1 GCA_030145085.1 Thermodesulfobacteriota bacterium | reverse complement strand
CCCCATGGTATTTCGTATTATGCGTTTTCCAAAAAATAAACGAAACTCGAAGCACAAAATTCGAATCTGTGTTTGACTTTGACGTTACCCTTACATCCGCTATTATTTAATTGACAAATATAAATTTTTTGCAATAATAAATCGGTTATGGCGGTGTAGCTCAGGTGGTTAGAGCATACGGCTCATATCCGTAGTGTCCGGGGTTCGAATCCCTGCACCGCCACCATATCAGGTCTATGGTATTGACATACGAAACTTTCGTATTAACTTTTAATTATCGTATGGACCTGCAATTATTCAATAGAAAACAGTTGCATATTCTTGGAGAGGCGCTCGACATTGCTGAAGATTCGACCAGCAATTACTTCAAGCTCTCTCAATCACACTGGAGTCAGCATCCTTTTGATGTGAAAACCCTTTCCAGTCTATTTGGGGGTGATATAAGGGATAATATTTTTGCCCTGCTCAAGAAGTATGTGCCTGGTGATGATGAGAACGACCAACCACT
>JAQYWG010000470.1 GCA_030145085.1 Thermodesulfobacteriota bacterium | reverse complement strand
ATTACATTTCTTTGCCATCACATCCCCCTATTTATCTTTAAAATTGATGAAATCCCATCCGGGGAGTATAAATTTCCCCCTTAAACTCCCAAAACACACTTAATAGTGAAGCTCACCGCCCACAGGGCGGGGCTTCCCGGTGCGCTCCCGGTGAACATTTTAAATGATCCTATCGTATAAAGAGAATTTATCAAGTTTTTCCTTTTCATTTTATGACATCTTTGAGTTTTTCGATGAGAACCGTATTATGGTCATGTCTCTTCACAGCCACCCGGAAATAACGATCTCCCATCCCCTGAAATGTACTGCAATCTCTTATCAATATACCACCTTGAGCGAGATGATCTCTGAGTTCCGTAGAGTTTACACTGATCCGGCTGTCCATAGAAACGAGGAGAAAGTTTGCCGCACTCCTGTAAGTCTTAAAGCCGGGGATTTTGTTTAAAGCATCCATTAAAAACTCTCTCTCCTCTGTTACATATTGTATTGTATCCCTGATGTAGTCACCG
>JAQYWG010000046.1:16991-17254 GCA_030145085.1 Thermodesulfobacteriota bacterium | reverse complement strand
CCTCATGCGTTTTTGGATGGATTGATGGATGGCGTCCCGGGGTTCCATTCCTTCCCTCATATGGTTCAGGGACTGATGGACGATCAGGATGGCGTTATTGACCACGATTCCGATGAGAATAATGAAGCCCAACATGGTCAATACGTCCAAAGGTTGAAAGGCGATAAAACGGTTCACCAGGAACAATCCTAAAAACCCCCCGGCAGCGGCCAGGGGAACGCTGAACATGATGACCAGGGGGTAGAGAAAGCTCTCGAAGAGAG
>JAQYWG010000046.1:0-16981 GCA_030145085.1 Thermodesulfobacteriota bacterium | reverse complement strand
GGCCATCAGGAGGAAAGTTATGACCAAAGCCAGCAAGAAGTTCCACTGGAGGGTCTTCCGAGTCAGAGAGAGCTTATCCGCTGTGCCCGCTAGCCCGATCTCGCAATCGTTCCCCAGATCTCCCCTATCCCGCATAGGTTGGACGATCTGGGTTTCGATCTTTTCCAGGGCCTTCTCCAGAGGCATCTCCTCCGGTGGATTGACCCGGATGACGATGGACCGTTTCCTCTCGATATGGTTGATCTGGGAGGGACCGGTTACCAGTAGAATGTTCGCCAAAGATCCCAACGTTACAGGTTCACCTCGGGGCGTATGGATCAGAAGGTCCTTCAAATCCTGAGAGCGTCTGGCGTATTCGTCCTTTCCCATCAGTGTCAGGTCAATCTCCGTCCCTTCATACCAATAGTCGCTTGCCTTGGTGCCATCCATGAGGGTATCCACGGCGATCCCCAGTTCGCTGGTTTGTACCCCCAAGCTCGCCATCCTCACCCGATCAGGAATCACCTGGATTTCGGGGTTTCCCAGGTCGAGGCTGGGTATGGGCCGGGCTTGAGAGCCGGGCAATACCCCCATGACTTGACCAAATATCACCTGGCCCAGCTTCACGAGACGGCTCAGATCGCAGATGCCCAGTATCTGGATGTCGATGGATCTCCCTTCGCCCACCCGCTCGAAGAGACTGGCCTGGGTCACCACTGCGATTAATCCCGGTATGTTGGCCAGGGACCGATAGATCACGGGAATTAACTCCCGAACCCGTTCAGGAACCCTACTGGTGAGGCCCATGAAGGCTTGTTGAAAGAAGGAAACGAAGAAGAAGGTCCGTATAGTAGGACCCTGAAGTCGGGCTGGATTTTCATCCCCCGGTTTGGCATTCCAATAGGGGGCCAGATCTGCCTCGATTCCCTGGGCGATCCTCGTATACTCCTCCACATTGTACCCCGGTGGGGTGAGGAGGAACCCGAAGAGGAAGTTCTGATTCCCCTTGGGAAGGTACTCGGTCTTGGGAATGAGCAACCAAGCCATGGAGGCCGAGATCCCTATCATCACGACCACCAAGGCGAGCCTGAGCGAAATGCTTCGGTAAATCCAGGGAAAGAAGGCGGCGATCCCCCGGGAAAAGGCCCGTGTGATAGAAGCGAGTCCAAAAAGGTTGAAAAATGAAAGCAGGGGGACTTTCTGGGCTTTTCCTCCTTCCAGAAGGAGGGTTTTCGGCACCCGGAGAATCTTTGAGGCCAAGGTGGGAATCACGGTGATGGAGACGATCAAGCTGAGGGCTACGGAGCAGCTCACCGCCACCGCGATGTCGCGGAAAAGTTGCCCTGCCTCCTCCTGGACGAAGATCACGGGGAGAAAGACGGCGATGGTGGTGAGGGTGCTGGCCAGGATAGCCCCCCACACCTCGACGGTACCCTTATATGCGGCAACGAGACGGGCTTCCCCCATCTGCATGTGGCGGTAAATGTTCTCCAAGACCACGATGGAATTGTCCACCACCATGCCCACTGCGAAGGCCATCCCCGCCAGACTGATGACATTGATGCTTCGCCCCAGAAGTGCCATCATCACAAAGGTCCCGATGATGCTGATGGGGATGGCCGTTGCAACGATCAGGGTGCTCGTTCCGCTCCGCAGGAAAAGGAGTAATACCAGGACTGCTAGGCTCCCCCCGATGAAAAGGTTCTGTATCACCAGATCGATGGCACTATGGATGTATTCGGTCTCATCATAGACCTGTTCGAGCTGGAGGTTCCGGCTGGCCAGAAGCGAGCGATTTAGCGCCTTGACCTCCTTCTTAATCTCCTCCATCACCGTCAAAACGTTGGCTCCCACCTCCCGGATTGCGTTCATGACGATGGCCGGTTTTCCCTTTTGGCGGATGGTTGCGTCGGATTTCTTGTAGCCAAACCTCACTTGAGCAACATCTCTTACATAAACCGGTGCGCCGTTCACCTGGCGGATAATGACGTTTTCGATATCTTCCACCGTCCGATACTGTCCCACGGTCCGGACGATGTAGCGACGCTTGCCCTCATCCAGATCCCCGGCGCTGACGTTTCGATTTTCCCTATCCAGGGCCCGGATCATGTCCTGGATAGTAATATTTCTGGAAGCAAGGGCATGCGGGTCCACGATCACCTTCATTTCCTCTTCCCGGCCTCCGTAAACGTTCACGGCGGCCACTCCGGGGATCCTTTCCAAACGAGGCTTCACGTTGTCTTGGATGAATTTCTTCTCGAAGAGTACATCTGCGGGATTCCCTTTGATCTTCTCAAACACAAACCAGGCGATGGCATCGCTTTCCGTCCCGGTAGTCTCGATCACGGGTTCTTCCACATCCGCGGGGTACTGGGGCACCTGGTTCAGTTTGTTGGAGACCTTGAGCAGGGCGATATCCTGATCGGTTCCCGTCTGAAACTTCATGATCACGCGCCCCCTGCTCCGGAAGCTCTCGCTCTTCATCTCCAGCAACCCTTCGACACTCTTGAGCTGATCCTCCTGCTCCTCGATAATTTCCCGCTCCACCTCTTGGGGACTGGCTCCTGGCCATATAGTTTCTACCTGGATCTCCACCTCTTGAATCTCCGGGGTGAGTTGAACGGGGATCCGGAGGAGGGCGATGAAGCCGAACAGGAGGATGAAAAAGACTCCCACCGTAACGGTCACGGGGTTCTTTATGGAACTGTCGACTAACTTCACGTGTTTACTCTTTTTTCGGGGAGGTTTCCCGGATTACCTGGACTTTTTGTCCATCGCGTAACCTTTCATTGCCGCGGATTACCACCAAAAGTCCGGGTTTCACCCCTCCAGACACCTCGGCCATGCCTCCGTGATAGCCTTTAACGTCTAATCTGACCAGCTTCACGATATCGTTCTCATAAACGAAGACAAGTTTCTGGTTATCCCGGTTGATCAAGGCATCCTTGGGGACGAGGAGGGCGGGGTAAGGCTTACCGAGGGAGAAGATGACGTGACAGAGCATTCCGCTTTTGGTTCGGAAATTCTTGTTCTTTATCTCAACTTTGACGGGGAAGGTCCGGGCTTCCCGATCCCCTTCGGGAATGATGGCGATGATTTTTCCAGAAAACCGTCTGTTTCCAAGGGCATCTACCGAAACAGAGGCCCGATCTCCTACCTGGATTTTATCCACATAACGCTCGGGTACCTGGACCACCACGTGGACGTATCCCAGGTCGATGAGGGTGACGATATCTCCTCCTTGTTCCACCCACTGTCCCACCTCCGTATGCTTTTTGGCGACAAAACCGGAAAATGGAGCGATGATGGTCTTTTTCGCTAGTTGATCCTTCAATCTGGATATTTGTGCATCACGTTGTCTTACCCTCTTTTCCCACGCCATCGCTTCAAATCGATCATCCAAGAACCTCTTTTCGGAAATGGATTCGGACCGGCGGAGTTTAACGGACCTCTCCAGCTCGGCCTTGGCCTGGAGATAACGTTCCTTCGCCTCGTTTCGAGCCTCCCTCGCCACCTCCAGTTGGATTTCCAGTATTGAGGAGCCGAGTTTTGCCAAAACCTGCCCTTCCTTGACAGTGTCCCCCTCGTCTACGTAAAGTTCCTTGACCAGGCCTTCCACTTCCGCGGCAAAAAGGCTTCTTACGCGGGGTGTTGCCGTGCCCACCAGGACCACGGACTTCCTAACCTGCCTCTGGAGAACCGGTGAGACCACGATAGGGGCAGGAGGCGGTCCCTGAGCCCACGAAAAAAGGCCGATCCCCGAGAATAGGATAAGAAAGAGAAGGAAAAATTCTTTTTTTATTTTCACGGGAGCACGAAAATAGATAGGGTTACTGGTCTTTCATAAATATCCCTTAAAAACCCGGTTTCGTCAATCCTTGAAAGGCTTTCCGTCGAGGGTCTCATCGCCGGAAGATGCCTCGGGGAAGGAAGTTGCATTTCAGGGTTGTATTACGTATAAATGTGAAAGATAGGCTCCACCGAAATGCTGTTGTTGAGCTAACCATCTTGAAAAAATGGACGGAATTATTCGCTCGTGGATAGGGATAGGGTGATGTATTAAGGGAGCCAAATCAAGGTATTTTGATCTTCAGATCCTTGATCTTTTTCCGGAGGGTGTTTCTGTTAATCCCGAGGAATTGGGCCGCTGACACTTGCACCCTGTTCGTTTTCTTTAGGGCCATTTTGATGAGAATTCGCTCGACAATGGAAATGACTTCGTGGAATAAGTCACAGTAAGATTCAAGCCCCGTATCAACTCCATTCAAAGTCCCGGTCAATTTTTTTTCCAGTAGGTCCTCGAGGGAAAGGTCCTCTATCCGGTCCACCTTCAGATCATCCCAACCCTTTGACATTACACTGTCTGGAGTCCTTTTCTTGGCCATGATCGATCCTATCGAAATGTATTCCAAGAAGCGTGAAGGGTTTAAGCCCGTGACCTCTTGAAAGGGGAAAGGGGGTCCATGTAAGAAAAAAATTTCAATCTATTCTTAATACAATTAAAGATAGATGGCAAGAGTTTTTTTTGGAATTCCAAGAACATTTTGAGGACTCTTCAGTGCTCCTCCAATTTTCGGAAGTTTCCTGACTTTTGAAGGGAGTATGTTGTACCCATTGATCATATGGGGGCCTCAGTAGTTTTGCCTCAGCTGGAACATTCCACTTCTTCAGCAAATTACGCTCATGGACAAAGGGTGTTTTCCTGAAAACTTAGGAATCTTCAGACAATTTCTCCTTGAAGTATTGTACCCAATCGATTAAACTCTGTTATTGTATGGATAAGCCGCGCCTTATCGCCATCGTGGGACCTACTGCCTCTGGAAAGTCCCAGGTGGCCATGGAGATAGCCTCCAAAATCAACGCCGAAATCATCAGTGCCGACTCTATGCAAATATACAGGTACATGGATGTCGGCACGGGCAAACCAAGCCTCGAAGATCGCAGCCGTATTCCACATCACTTGCTCGATATCATCTTTCCGGATGAAACGTATAGTGCTGCCAAATATAAGGAGAGGGCGAGGGGAGTTATCGATGTATTACAAAGAGGAGAAAAGAATATCCTCATCGCCGGTGGGACGGGGTTATACATAAAAGCTCTCCTCCGTGGTCTGTTCCCCTCACCTGATGCCGATCAGCCCTTGCGGCAAGAGCTGAGGGAGAAGGCTGATTGCCTTGGAAGGGTATTCCTTTGGGATGAATTGAGGGAGATTGACCCCACATCGGCATCGAGGCTCCACCCCAACGATATATTGAGGGTAATCCGTGCGCTAGAAGTTTACCGGCAGACTGGGATACCTTTATCCCACTGGCAGAAAAACCACGCTTTTAAGGATTGTCCCTATGAGGTGCTCAAGATCGGCTTGATGAGGGAGAGGGAGGATATTTACCGCCGAATCGAGAACAGAGTGGATTATATGGTGAGGAGAGGATTAGGAGAGGAGGTAAGATCGTTACTCAATATGGGATATGGCCGACACCTGAAATCCATGCAGGGATTGGGGTATAAACAGATGGTGGAATACCTCTGTGGAGAGCGCGATTTTGAGGGAGCCATTCACCTCATCAAGGAGGAAACGAAGGCCTACGCTAAACGACAGCTCACATGGTTTCGGAGTGACCCGGAAATCCGATGGATTCATTACCGTGGGGGAAGGAGACGAATCATTGAGATGGCTGAGCGGTTCTTGGAGCGGGGTAGTCCCAAACCCGATACCGCCAGAACAGCCATCAATGGATAGGGGGCCATAATGGTTAGGAATCACATTAACATTCAGGATCAATTTCTCAACAGAATGCGCAAGGAGAGGGTTACCATAGTCATTGAGCTCATCACGGGAGAAAGGATCGAAGGGCAAATCACCAGCTTCGATAATTTCAGCTTGATCGTAAGAAATGAGAACGAACGATTGATTTATAAGCATGCTATTTCATCTGTCTTTCCTCGGGAAAAAAGGGAATGGACGAAAATCCCCGATGAAAAGGGGTAGGAATAACTCGAACGTGCCAATGGAAGGAAAGCGACTGAAATCGATCATAGAGAGCTTGCTCTTCGTCTCCGGGGATCCCTTGAGAATCGATTCCATCCAAGATGTATTGGAGAATGTAGATAAGCGGAAAATTCAGGGTTGTCTCGATGAGTTGGTGGAGGAGTATCGACAATTGGATCGGAGTTTTCATCTGCTGAAAGTGGCTGAAGGATTTCAGTTTCGGACGAAGCCGGAATATGCTCAATGGATACAGCAATCGAAGAAGACCAAGGCGACCAGACTAACAAAAGCGGCCTTGGAGACATTGGCCATTATCGCCTACAAACAACCCATTATCAGGGCGGAGATCGAGGCCATCAGAGGGGTGGATTCTGGCTGGGTCATCCGAGCCCTCCTGGAGAAGCACTTGATTCGGATAATGGGGAGAAAGGCCCTTCCCGGGAGGCCCATCGTTTATGGAACCTCCAAATATTTCCTCGAATTTTTCGGCCTCGAAAGTATCTCAAGCTTGCCAACCTTAAGGGAAATCCAGGAGTTGGGAAAGGGGATGGAAGAGACTAATTCCCAAGAACCCATTTAGCCCCGTCCCGCGGGGGAGGTCTGTGAGGGAGCGACTTCAGAAGATCATGTCTAAAGCAGGCCACGCTTCCCGTCGTCATGCCGAGAAACTCATTATGGAGGGCAGGGTAAAGGTAAACGGGGTGGTAGTTACAAATCTTGGTTTCAAGGCCGATCCCCGAAAGGACCATATCAGGGTTAACGGGAAACCGATCGGCAAATTTCAGCCCAAGGCATACCTCCTTTTGAACAAACCGAGAGGGTGTGTTACGACTCTCGATGATCCCCTTGGAAGACCTACCATTCGAGACTTTCTCCATGGGGAGAAGAAAAGGGTCTATCCCGTGGGCAGACTCGACTTCGATTCCGAAGGATTGCTCATCCTCACCAACGATGGCGAGCTCCATCACCGATTGACGCACCCCAGGTATGGGATTCCCCGCACATACCTGGTCAAGGTGAAGGGAATTCCCGATCCAGGGTCGATGAGGAGAATAAGGGATGGGGTAGCGCTCGAGGGTGGAGTCACCCTTCCCGCAAAGGTTCACATCGTCAAGAGGCTCAAGAGGAATTCATGGATGAGGTTGACCGTCTATGAGGGAAGGAATAAATTGATCAAGAGGATGTGTGATGCAATATCCCATCCCGTGATCAGCCTGAGGCGAATTCGTTATGGTTCCCTAACCTTGGGCGATCTCAAGTTGGGAAAGTACCGTTATCTCACCTCGAAGGAGATCGACCAGTTAAGGGGCAAAAGGACCTCTGCCCATGGTGTGAGGAAATGAATCACATCCATCAACCGAGAACCGATAGCCTCATCGGGATAATTGGGGCCACCGGACTCGAAATAGGGTTTTTGAGGAAGAGAATTGAGCTGATCGAGAAGGGAAGGGTGGGGAGCGGTCGCTTTGTGCGAGGGTGCTTTTCGGGGAAAGAGCTTGTTCTGTTCGAGAGTGGCATCGGAAATATTCGGGCTTTGAACGCATGCATTCATATGATAGAACGCTTCTCTCCACAAGCGATATTGTCCTTTGGCTTGGCCGGATCAGTAGATATGACCGCCAAGATAGGGGAAATCTTGTTGGCGACCCACCTGCTTTGGGTTAAAGATATGGAGACGCTCAAGGTCGAAAAAACCTATACATTGGATAAGGGTTTAATAGATATCACTTTGAACATATTAGAGAAATACGATATAAGATTTAAAATTGGGAAGGTGCTAACCGTGCCTTCCTTTATCTTTAAGCTCGAGGAGCGGTGTCGAATTCGTCGAGAACTCGGGGTAGAGGCCGTCGAAATGGAAGGGTCGGCTATAGCAGACGAGGCGAGCAAGCGTCATGTTCCAGTCATGGCCCTTCGGATGATCTCAGATGATATATCTACGCGAGAGATCGACTACGGAATGGTGATGGGGCCTGATGGGAGAACCACCCTAAGAGGAGCCCTTCGATTCTCCCTCGCTCATCGATGGGATCTTTTGGAGATTTTTCGATTTGGAAGACAGCTCAGGCTCCTGGGGAGGGAGCTTTCGGAAATCGAAGCCCGCATTGTGGATGGGATAGCCATCTCACCCAGGAAGCTCCTTCAATACGTGGATTTACCTGTCCAGAAGGAAATACGAGAATAAAAAGGCGTAAGATGGTTGGTGTACGGAAGGGGAAAGAGAGGGGGATATCCATAACACCCGGATTTCTTCATCGGGCCATAGACCTCATCGAAAATGCCATCATCATTACCGATACCTCTGGAACGATGCTCTTTCTCAACAAAAAGGCGAGACAGCTCTTTGGTTATGCCATTCGACCACCAATCGGCAAATCCATTGGAACCCTGTTCTTACCCGATGATTTGGTCAATTTCCTGCCCAACATCTTGAAAATTACCCGGGTTGAAGGGGAATATAAGGGGGAGATCTTATTGCAAAATAAGACTGGAAAGAGGATATTTGTAAAATTAGAGGCCTCCCTTTATCAGGGTGAAGGGAAGGATGGGAATAGAATTATCTTTACCATTCAGGAGATCGAGAAATTGAAGGAATTGGAGCGGGATTACTTAGAATCCCAACGGCTGGCGAGCCTGGGGGCGATGGCCGAGGGAATCGCCCATAAAATCAGAAATCCCATCGTATCCATAGGCGGTTTTGCCAAAAGGATATCTAGGAGGATTTCCCAAGGCGATCAATTCCTCTACTTTAAGAGGATTGAGAAGGAGATAGGGCGCTTAGAAGCGATTATCAACCAGGTCCAGGAATTCGCCGTCCTCCCGAAACCGGTTCATAGACGGCAAAATATACGGAAAATCATCGAAGCTTCGCTGAAATCTCTTTCGGGGAAAGCATCGCAAAACCAGTTGGTCATTGACTTCGAGGTGGAGGGAGCACATTGGAATCCCATGCCTTTTATCGATGGTGGCCTCTTGACGAAAGCACTCACCTATATCTTGGATAACGCCCTTGAAGCAGTCAATGAAGGTGGATCAATCCATGTCAAGTTATTTCCCAAGGGTGACTTCATTGGCATAGAGATCTCCGATACGGGTCGCGGCATCCCCGAGGGGAACCTCGGGGCGATCTTCGACCCCTTCTTCTCTACCAAGCCGGATAGGGCCGGGATAAATCTTACAACGGCTCATCGGATCATCAAGGAGCAGGGGGGAACGATCCAGGTATCGAGTCAGCAAGGAAAAGGAACCAGTTTTTCCATTTTCCTGCCCAAGGATCGCAGGAGGAGAATCAGGACTCAAATCCTTTAAGAACTCTTCAAGGAAGAGATCAAGATGGAGAAAGTTACCCTTTCCACGATACTGGAGCATAATGCAAGGCGTTTCGAGAAGAAACCCATGCTGAGGTGGAAGGTCGAGGAGCATTGGAAGGGCATCACCTATGGTGAATTCTATGAATGGGCAAGGGATATTGGTACGGGATTGGTTAAACTCGGGATGAGGCCCAAAGACCGAATCGCCCTGCTATCCCACAATGGACCAGGATGGGTGATATCCTATTTCGGAATCGCCCTCAATGGGGGCATCGTCGTGCCCATCGACAAGGAGTTGAAGTCCGGGGAAATAAAACACATCCTCGATGACTCCTCGGCCAAGTTCATCATCCTCTCCCGCGATTACCTGGAAACCCTGGGCGAGGTGATCGATCTCCTCCCCTCATTGGAAAGGGTGATTCTCCTAGACCCCATGATGGGGGACAAATGCGTTGGCCAGGCGTCGGTGGGCTACCTTTTCCCCGATAGTGGCGGAGTGGGGCACGTTGAGATTGATCACCTGAGACATAATGAAACCTTCACCCATCACAAGGTGGAGCGGGATGACGTGGTGGCAATTATCTACACATCGGGGACCACGGGAAGGTCAAAGGGGGTCGTGTTAACAAATCGGAATATTGTCTCCAATATTCAATCCTTCGTCGAACATGCCGGGATCGATGAGGAGATCCATACCTTATCCATCCTCCCCATCAACCATGTCTACGAAGCTACCTGTGGTATATTAGCCCCAATTTATATGGGGGGCACCATCTCATTTTGCGAGGGCCTTAAGAAGGTCGCCTCGAATATTCAGGAGGTGAAGCCCAATTTCGTCTTGGGCGTACCCGCCCTCTACGATAAAATGTACAACCGTATCAAGAGGAGAATAGATTCCAATCTCTTCAGCAGAACGTTGTTCCGCACAAAGCTTTTGAGGGGGATAGTGAAGAGAGGAATTCAAAGGGGATTGGGGAGGGATATCCGATTCATCAGCGGAGGAGCTGCCCTGGACCCGGAAATCGCGAGGGGAATGAGGGAACTGGGAATCAAGATCTTTCAAGGATTCGGAATAACGGAGACCTCACCGGTCATCTCCTTTGAATATGATGGGATGATCAGGGAGGGCTCGGTGGGGAAGCCGATTCCCGGTGTAAAGGTTAGAATTCACGACCCTAACGAAGAGGGGATAGGGGAAATATGGGTGGAGGGACCTCATGTAATGAAGGAATACCTCAACAACCCAGAGGCCACCGAGGAAGCATTGGTGGATGGGTGGTATCGCACGGGCGATTTGGGATCTATAGATGATGAGGGGTTTCTCTCCGTCAAGGGGAGGGTGAAGAATCTCATCGTCACGGCAAAGGGGAAGAATGTATACCCGGAAGAAGTGGAGCAGCAACTCCTAAAAAGCCCTTACATCGAAGAGGTTATGGTTTATGGAGAGAAAGTTTCCCCTTTCGTCGAGGAGGTCCATGCCCTCGTCCATTGCAATCAGGAGGCCATCCATCTCTACGCGAAGGAGAGGGGGATCGAGCAGATGTCCGTTGGGGATATCGAGGAGCTCATCAAATCCGAAATCAAGAAATACGGGAAAAACTTGGCCGAATATAAACGGGTAAGAAAGTTTCGGATTCGGGATGAAGCATTTCCCAAGACGTCCACCAGGAAAATCAAGCGTTACGCCTTAGGGGATGAAATAGCGGTAAAGCATCGATGAGGTTGGGTTGGCCCTCTATTCAATACCCTGGGCCACGACCTCGGTGATATCCATCACTTTAATCTTGCCCTTCTTTTCCCTCCGCAGCCTCGCGGCGGCAACATGGAGGTTGCTCTTGCAAGCCGGACATGCGGAAATGACCATATCGGCACCGACATCCAAGGCCTCCGTGATTCTCTTATAGGCAAGGGCCGAACTCAGTTCATTGTCGTAGCCCTTCATTCCACCTCCACCCCCACAACAGTTAGCCAGATTTCGGTTCTGCTTAAACTCCACGAGCTCCAGACCAGGGATATGCTTCAGGATATTTCTGGGGGGTTCGTAGACCTCCATATGTCTACCAATATCACAGGGATCATGGTAAGCCGCTTTCCCGGAAAATCCGTCCTTGAAATGAATTTTTCCCTCACTGATGAGCCTTTCGAAGTATTCGACGGCGTGAAGGACCTCGATGCTGAAATCGGAATATTGAGGGTAAATTTGCTTGAAGGTCCTGTAACAGCCGGCACAAGTGGTCACAATGGTCTTGGGGTTGAATCTGGAAAGCCGCTTCAGATTATTATCCATAGAGTCCCTGAAGTGAGGTGCGCCCACCAGGTAAGCCAGGTACCCGCAACAGTGTTCCTCGTTGCCCATGGTGGCGTAATCGATACGCGCTTTATCCAAAATCTCCATGGTATTGGGGACGATCTGAATATCCTGATAGCTGCTGACGCACCCGAAAAACAGCAAGGTATCAGCGACTTTATGGACGTAGGTAGATGGATAGACATCCGTCCTCTTTTCGGAGGGCTCATTGAGCGGGTTACCATATTTGGAGATGCTCTCCAAAAGGGTTTTGTGAACCTCGGGGAGGTATCCCGCCTCGACCAACCTTTTGCGAGCAGATTCCACGACATCGGCTACCTGGACCCCTGCTGGGCACGTCGCCTTGCAATGCAAACACATAGTACACTGGTAGAACCTTTCCGCCAGTTCCTTCGATGGTTCAATCGTCCCTTTTAGCATATTGTAGGCCAAGATAACCCTGCCGCGGGCATTCTTTGATTCCAGGGATGTTTCCTTATATACGGGGCAGCCCGCCCGGCAAAAGCCACACATGATACAGGCAAAAATCTCGTCATCCACGGACTTGCCAAAGCTTCGCAACCCTTCCGTAATCCCTTGAAAGGCGAAACAGTCATACATATCCCTGATGGAATCATCGAAGCCCATTTTCCCGGGATTGACGATGTTATTGGGATCCAGGGCTCCCTTTATTTCCTTCATGACCTGGTGGCTCTCGCCCAATTGCATGCGAATATACGGGGATTTGGCCATCCCGACTCCATGCTCAGCCGTTAAGGTCCCGTTGAGCCGCAAGGTGAGGTCGATAAAATCATGGGCGATTTTCCTTACGGTATTCCATTCGGCTTTATTTCTTGGATCGGATATGATGACGGCATGGAGGTTTCCGTCTCCGATATGGCCAAAGGTAGAGATGGGGAAGTTGTGTTTTTCACTGATTTTCTGAATTTCCCGTATCGTTTGTGGAATTTTGGTGATGGGGACTCCAAAATCCTCCACGAGGGACTGAAGCCTTGAACCCCTCTTTACCTTGGATAAGGAGGCGATGATGCCTTGGCGTGCTGCCCACATCTTGAGCCGTTTAGCCGGATCATCGTCCCAATTATTCTCGATGCCGTTGTTGGCCTTGCAGATCCTATTAATCTTCCGGATATCTGCTTTTACCGCCTGTTTCTTGCCATCGATTTCGATAAACAGGATGCATCCAACATTATCCGGGATATTGAGCGCCATGGCCTTGTTGACCACATCGATGGAGGTCTTATCCAGTATCTCGCACGAGGATAGGGCAATGCCGGCAGTGAGGATCTCCTCGGCCGCCTTTCCCGCATCCATGAGAGTGGAGAACCGCGCCTCGGCAAAGGCAATGTATTCGGGCATGGGTAAGATCTTCAGGATGACCTTTGTAATGATCCCAAGAGTACCCTCTGATTGAGTGAAGAGGTGTGTTAGGTCATATCCGGCGGATGACTTGCCAAGGGTCGACCCCGTGCTGATAATTCTGCCGTCGGCCAGAACGACTTCTAGCCCCCAAACGTACTGTTTCGTTGTCCCATATTTCAGGGCACGATTGCCGCTGGCGTTGGTGGAGACCATACCCCCGAGGGAGGCGAGGGTGGCGCTGGCGGGATCGGGGGGGAAAAAATGGGTGGGTGCCAGGGCCATGGTCAGGTTATTACAAATTACCCCAGGCTCAGCTATGACATATCCATCCTGCCTGTTGATCTCCAGAATCTGGTCCATTCGACTGAGATCCAAAAGGATTCCCCCCTTTGCGGCCAAAGCACCCCCTACTGCGCTCGTGCCCGAACCCCTTGGTGTCACGGGGATTTTCTCCTTATTGGCTACGGCTAGAATTTTGGAAACCTCCTCCGAGCTCTTTGCGAATACGATCACATCGGGAATCGCCTCGTGGACCGATAGATCCCTGGAGTAACAGAGCCTCTCGATCTCATCCCTTCGGACGTTTTCCCCTCCCACAATTCCCTCGATTTTCTCGATGTAATCCATGATACCTCCAACCTGAAAAATGAATGTGGAAGTAAATAGCAGTATATATTCTTTTCATCTCCTTTTTCAATTGCCTATTTTTCTTATGCAAAGAACAGATTAGGGTCTCTTCATCGATGGGGATTGGATTCTACCCGCTATGGATTATATGGAAGGGATGGCTCGAACACTATTGGCAATGGTGGAGTAATGAATTGTGGGGAAGGGGAGGCGACTATTCTGGCCCCTCCGATTCTGACTGGACGATAGCCTTTGCGAAATCCTCGGGCATGACACCGGGTGCCTGGATGCGGTGCTCCTCATAGAATTGTTCGATTTTGTTATTGACTTTTCCTTGGTCGAATTCGGTCTTTCTCAATTCGACCTCCATGGTCGAAAGGTCGTCCTTTGGGTAAAATTGGAAGTCCCCCGATATTCCGATCTCCTTGATCTTCTCTTGTTCCAATTCTTCGACCGTCTTAATGAGGCCTCCTTTGGCCTTATGGATACCGTAACGGATCTCAACACCTCCCTTTATTTTTATCCCCTTCGGGACTTTACGGGTCTTCTTGAATAGAAATCGGTCCGAGGTGAATTTTTTCTCCAACGTCTTCATGCGCTCCATAATCCGATTATCCAGCGCTACCGACTCAAAGCGTCCGATGACCTTCTCATATTCACGGATCAACGTTTGAACGATCTCCTCCCTCGGGGGGATATCACCCAGCTCTCTTTTCATTGTGGTAAGGTTTTCCTCCATGCTCTTGTAAACCTTATCCCTGAATTTCTCATCGGGCACCTTGAGGACCTTACTCATGGTCTCATAATCGAAATCGAGGAGGATCCCCCCGACCAAGATCATACAGTCACCGATATCTCCCCCTCCTTCACCGGCAATCTTCTTTCCGTCTCGAGTCACGATATCGTTTTCCTGCCTGAAGGAGGCTTCGATGCCGAACTTCCCGTAAGTCTCGCACGCTGGGATTGAGAATTCCTCAAAAATCCGCCTCATTTCGACGGGGAATCGTGGATTCGACCTCTTCCAGATGAGTTGATAGAATACCTGATTCTCATCCAGATAGGTTCCTCCGCCCCCGACTTCACGTCTCATGAAGGAAATCCCATTTTCCCTGCAAAAGGAGAGGTCGATCTCCCTTTCGGCATCTTGGAAATATCCGATGCTCACCAAGGGATTCTTGGGCGAAACGATGACCAAGGCTTCTACTCCCATTCTCGCCAGTACATGGAAGATGAGCATCGATTGTTGCCCCGGCAGCTTTCCCAAGTCGAAGAGATACATCTGATCGATCCTTCTCGATTAAGTGGAACCCTATTTCTTTTCTGCTGCTACTCGAATGATCTCGGATTTGATGAATTGAACAAGATCATCGCCTTGCATCAGATTTTTCAAATCCTCCTCGAGATTGCTCGGTTCGATTTTGAATATCCATCCCTGTTCATAGGGTCCTCCGTTGATTAATTCGGGAGTATCCTCGAGCTCCTCATTCACCTCCACGACTTTGCCTGATACAACCGCGTAAATCCGACCCACCCACTTCCCCGATTCAAGGGCAGCACAGGGTTTCCCCTGTGTTACTGATTTGCCAATCAGGGGTAATTGGACGTAGACGATTTCCCCGGCCATTTTTTGGGCGAAGTCCGTTGTTCCCGTTACCACTACATTGCCCTCCACGCGACACCAGCAGTGCTCCTTGTCGTAGTAGAGATCATCAGGAAAATGATACCCTTCGATTTCCATGGCGATTCCCTCCCGTTCCGAAAACCACTAGTTCTATAGCTGAATCCTTTGGAAAAGACAAGGAAGTTCTTGCGGATTTACGAATCTGTCGGGGAAAATCGGCCTTTCGATCGATCCTTGATCTCATATCTGGTCTATTTCGACGGTTTTTTTCCTCGGCCCGTGTCTAATCCCCGCTTATGTTTTTCCCTCACCCTGTACTCCCGAAAAGAGCGGAGGCTCCCCTCGATATCCGCGATGGAGGAGCTCAGTTGAGCTCGGGCGATATGAATAGCTTTCCCCATGTCTTTTAGGGAGGTGGTGAGCTCCATTTCCAGGGCACAGGCGTTCTCCAGCTTGCCCAGGGAGTTATGGAGCCCTGTAAGGGAACGGAAGAGGGACTCTTGCTTGTTGAGGAAGTGATCCGCCCGTCTCCTGTAGTAATGGTGCTGAATGAGGTTTGTCAGGACGGATATGAGGAAGAATAAAAAGGGGACGAGAAACAAGCGGATCTTGGGTTCCATAAGGATTTCCATGTTCACCTCCGAGGAAAAGTGCGGAAATATGTGCATGGATGATAGCCGATCACGGAATTCTTTTCAAGCTCGTGGATTTGGATTCGAACACGGGGGATGGAGGTCCTTGTTGGAAGAGGTCGAAAAAGAGGTCGAAAAAGATTGACAAGAATAAAACACAGGATTAGAATACAAAAAAAAACAAAGCCACGGGGGAAAGAGAAATGGTGTTAAAGAGCAAGTGGTTACACGCGGGAGACGTGGTTAAGATGCACGCCATAAACGTCCCCGGTAAGGTCGCCATCAAGGATAAGTTCAGGCAGGCCACCTTCAAGGAATGGGACGAGCGGGCGAATCGTTTGGCCAATGCCCTATCCGATCTGGGGGTGAAAAGGGGCGACCGTTTTGCCATTCTGGCTTACAATTGCATAGAATGGATGGAGATCTATACCGCTTCCGCCAGGGGAGGACAGATTACCGTTCCCGTTATGTTTCGCTTGGCCCCACCTGAAATCGAGTACATCATCAACCATTCCGAGAGCAAGGCATTTCTGGTTGCAGAGGAGTTCATCGAAATAATAGCCGGCATGCGGGATAAGCTGTCCGTTCCCCAAGAGAATTACGTCTATATGGGGAGCGGAAAGCCACCCGAGGGGTATCTTCACTACGAGGATCTCATGGAAAAAGGGGCGCCAAGCCAGCCGGATGTGGTCGTTGATTCCGCGGATATCTGGAACATTATGTATACGTCGGGGACTACGGGACGGCCAAAGGGCGTGGTGAGAACCCACGAAAGTAATATCGCACAGTATATCTTGAACGATATCAATATGGCCGTTAGGCCCGATGATAAGGTAATGTTGGTCATGCCCATGTGCCATATCAACTCCATCTTTTACTCATTTTCGTATACATATGTGGGGGGAAGTTGCTTCGTCTATAACATGATCAGTTTTTACCCCGAAGATCTTATCCGGACCATTGACGAGGAGAAGATAACGTTCACCTCATTAGTCCCCACCCACTACATCATGATGTTGGCCCTTCCTGAAGGGGTAAAGCGTAAGTATGATGTAAGCTCGATCCGCCAGCTCCTCATCTCTTCGGCTCCCGCCAGAAAAAATACCAAAATCGAAATCATGAAATACTTCAAGAATGCCGAGCTTTGGGAGG
>JAQYWG010000469.1 GCA_030145085.1 Thermodesulfobacteriota bacterium | reverse complement strand
CACGTGGTGCGGATCGAGAAGCAGAGCGAGGACTACCGGGGGGACGTGGTCTACCCGGTGGTCGTCGAGTTGGACGAACGCGTGCCAGAGCTGCGCTGGGGCATGACGGCCATGGTGAACATAAGAATGAAAAATGACAAATGACAAATGACAAATGCCGGATGTCCGATGTTCGATGTGCGATGTCCGATGTCCGACGTTCGGGTGGCGACGGAACACGCAACACGCAACACGCGATTACGCATCACGCATTACGTCATCACGCATCACGCATCACGTTTCACGTTTCACGTTTCACGTTTCACGCATTCGCGAATTGCCCCCAAAACTCTTCTATGGTAAACTAGCAGCTAGCAGTCCGTTGATTCACCGCTTGGCAGCAAAGGAGTCCCGCTGTGAGCGAACCGTGATTATCTGTGAGGTCCCCCGGCCCGGCTCGGTGATGGGTTGAGGAAGGCCGCCACTCGCCTCCCGAGGTGTCCCCTGTCTCATCCCTGCCCTCCTTCCCATC
>JAQYWG010000468.1:273-511 GCA_030145085.1 Thermodesulfobacteriota bacterium | reverse complement strand
GAGGCCAAAAACAGAGGGCAAAGCGTAACCCATCTTACAGAGGAGAATATTGGGAAATTTATAGAGGAAATGGATCTTCTCAATATAAAGATACCCGATTACCTTCCCAAGGCCTCCGATGCCATCCATGAAGCCGTTGAGATTATAGACTGCCTCCTCGACCTCAAGGTCGCATACCGGTATCGAGGAAGCGTTTATTTCGATCCGTTAAAATTCCCCGGATTTGGAGAGCTTTATG
>JAQYWG010000468.1:0-247 GCA_030145085.1 Thermodesulfobacteriota bacterium | reverse complement strand
CATAGGGATACATATCCAGGAATGCGTTGGAACCTGGGGGATTTTATCCTCTGGCATGGATATGAGAGGGGTGATGCACTTTACTGGGAAACAGGGATTGGAAAGGGCAGGCCTTCTTGGAACATTCAGGATCCAAGTATGATCTACAAGCACTTTAATGGAACTCTCTCGATTTACTGTGGAGGATATGACAACCTTTTTCGTCATCATGACTATACACGGGCGATCCTGGAATCGATACGGCCAT
>JAQYWG010000467.1 GCA_030145085.1 Thermodesulfobacteriota bacterium | reverse complement strand
AGTAAGATACTTGCGGGAGGAGGTCGGAAAAGATTACCGCTTTGAAAATATAATGGGAGAAAGCAGGGAAATTCAGGACCTTAAACATTTGATTACTCAGATTGCCAGAGCCCGGGCTACGGTATTGATTTCGGGGGAAAGCGGAACGGGAAAAGAGCTCGTCGCCAGGGCCATCTACTCCAAATCGTTGAGAGGTGAAAAGCCCTTCGTCAAGATCAACTGCGCTGCTATCCCTCGGAAACTGATGGAAAGCGAATTTTTCGGGTATGAGAAAGGGGCCTTCACCGGGGCCCATGCCAAAAAGCCTGGGAAATTCGACCTGGCCAATGGCGGGACCATCTTCCTGGATGAAATTGGCGAAATCGATATCTCCGTACAATCCAAACTCCTTCAGGTTCTCCAGGATGGCGAATTTTCGAGGCTCGGCGGAAACAGAAACGTCAATGTCGATACCCGGGTAATCGCCGCCACAAAGAAAGATCTTGATCAAGCCACGGAGGTGGAACGTTTCC
>JAQYWG010000466.1 GCA_030145085.1 Thermodesulfobacteriota bacterium | reverse complement strand
AAGTACGCCTCATTCCTATAGATTCGCGCGCCTTGCATCTGGAGCTTTTTACCGTGCCGTCTGATTTATGACTTTTTGCGAGACCATTACGTTTAGGTCTTATATTCTTCAAGTTATTGTCAGGCGGCCCAGGTATTCCATAGACTATTCGATAGCCACTCGCCTTCTTTTTGAAGTAGCTGTTCTTAGGCCGATGGTCTATGATTATATAGAGATGCATGTCGTCAGTACCTTATCTGGCCACTACACTTCAGGGGGTAGCAAGATGTCAACGAAAGACGAAATCGTGAATAGGATCTACGCAAGGGCACTGGAGAGTGACAGGGATTATCACGGTTGTTCGCAGTCCGTCCTGGATAGCATTCAAAAGGAGTTTTTTATCGGGAACAGGGAAGTGTTGAAATCGGCCACCGTCCTATCCGGCGGTATTCTCCGGCAGGGGGAAACTTGTGGCGCCATAATCGGCGCTTTGATGGCACTCGGGCTACTGGTGGGGCGGGAGAAGATCGAGG
>JAQYWG010000465.1 GCA_030145085.1 Thermodesulfobacteriota bacterium | reverse complement strand
CAAAGAGCCATTGCCATCACTTGAAATGTCCTTATCGATCCTGACGCCCCCCCGTGTAATGATGCCCTCCATGCTGTCAATGGGAAACTGCTTTAGCTCAACCATTTGCGATGACGGGTTAGAACAACTGAGTAGGACCCAAATCATCCCTACGTATGCGCACAGAGCCAAACTTCTCAATCTCATGTTTTTTGCCTCCTTTCTCCCTTCAGCCGGACGGAGTGCTGGTCAATCCCGAACAAAGCAGTGTGAACATTCTATTTACCATTTTGACCTAATAGCGAGATTTGTCAAATTCCATCCTTGAGACCTCCGCAAACGTGGGAAAAACGTAGTTGAATTGAAATGTGTAAGGGTCAACTGCACAACTGCAGCACTGCAACACCGCAGAACCGCAACTACAGTGAAGCAAACTTTAGAATGGTAGCAAAAAGGTTTTGAGCAGCGAGGAGCGACTTTCCCAGAAAATCTCTGATATTGACTTGACCCACCTTCCCATTTCCCATTAGAGTACAC
>JAQYWG010000464.1:243-519 GCA_030145085.1 Thermodesulfobacteriota bacterium | reverse complement strand
GGGTGAGGTATGGGTCTTCTCCGTGAGGGATAATGGGATTGGTATTGACCCGCAGCATGCGTAGCGTATCTTTGAGATGTTTAAGCGGTTGCATACCCGAGAAGAGTACTCTGGTACCGGCATGGGTCTGGCGATCTGCAAAAAGATTGTGGAGCGGCATGGGGGACATATCTGGGTGCAATCGCAAGCCGGAGAAGGCGCGACATTCTATTTTACAATCCCGCTAATCGGGAGTGAGACACCGTGAACGGTGACACAGCGGTCCGGCCTATTAAT
>JAQYWG010000464.1:0-233 GCA_030145085.1 Thermodesulfobacteriota bacterium | reverse complement strand
GATAACCCGGGCGATGTTCGGCTGACACTAGAAGCTCTTAAGGAAGGTAAGGTGCGTAACCGGCTCCATATCGCCAACGATGGGATAGAGGCCATGGACTTTCTACATAGAGAAGGTAAATATTCCGATGTGCCGCATCCTGATCTCATTCTGCTCGACTTAAATCTGCCGAAAAAGGATGGCCACGAGGTATTGGCGGAGATTAAGGAAGACCCCCTGCTGAAACGCATCCC
>JAQYWG010000463.1 GCA_030145085.1 Thermodesulfobacteriota bacterium | reverse complement strand
CTTGAGGCTGAAGGCCAAGAATCCTTTGCCTCGTGCCTCAGCGAAGCGATCCTCAAGCGAAGCGCTCCTGAACCAAAAGTAATGCTTTTTCGTTCTTGATACCCAATATTCCATCACTCCATCGCTCCATTTTTCCACCATTCCAACTGGTATTCCAGTTAGCCTGTTCCGGCTGGAGAAAAGCCCATGGGTGCCTATAGAGTCAATAGTTTACGAAAAAATTTCCTATGAAGCCTTGGAAGTCAAGAGCTGAAAATGATTGATTTTTCAATACATTGCAGATATTATTAATATGGTCTTATGATCAGATTTAACGACGTATTGGAACAGGTCATTTCTTACAACTCCCAGGCGGACACCGATTTCCTCAAGAAGGCCTACGTCTTCTCGGCCAAGGTTCATCAAGGACAAGTTCGCCTCTCGGGAGAACCTTACCTCATTCACCCCTTGGAAGTCGCAAACGTCCTGGCAAAGCTCCGGTTAGATACGCCTAGCGTGGTCACAGGATTACTGCATGATACC
>JAQYWG010000462.1 GCA_030145085.1 Thermodesulfobacteriota bacterium | reverse complement strand
AGCGGAAGAAGATACGCGTGTAGCCGGCCCCGGCTTCAGTGGCAGCCGCCGCATTGACGTAGGTCTCGACGATGCCGAAGCGCGGATCAGGCGGCGGTGATTGGGCTACACCCACCCTCGGATTGAGTACCAGCAGGCTGGCGGCGGCAAGGCCGATCAAAGCACATAGAATCCTGTCTCGCATAGCCAGGAGATTAACATAAAAGTTGGGATTTGTAACGTGTGGTGGGGGGGAATGGGAAGCAAGTCAGTCGCAAAAAACAATTTCCCAGTTTGGTGTCGAGCGAGAAATCATCCTGAGCGTTCGACCGAGCTCACGCCGAGGGCACGCCGAAGTCCTGTCGAAAGGTCTATTCTCCGGCGACTTGTAGGACACGATCATACAACGCGCGGGTAATCCAAAAGCCCGACTTGCCAATCAAATCGTCCAGGATCGGTTTTACGGCGAGGATGAGACCCGCGTGCTTCGCTTCTATGAGGACACCCAAAAGGCCAATAAACTTCAGCCGCAGGCGCGAGGCGAC
>JAQYWG010000461.1 GCA_030145085.1 Thermodesulfobacteriota bacterium | reverse complement strand
TATGGTGAATTCAATGGCCGTAGGTCAAACTTGATCTTAGTGAAGATTATTCAAGAGTGAAATGGAGCGGTGAGGGTTACCCTGTCTGTGAAGAATGAAGACTTTCCCTCTTTTACAAGGTGTGGCAGTTACGTGGCCAAAAAATACGGTATTTTTTATGGCAAAATACGTAATTCACCTTATTCATTTTTCGAGCCAATTTCAGTACATGTTAATTCAGAAGGTTAAAAAAAGGGAGTGGAACACGTAGTGAGAAATGAGGAACGTTAAGATGCCACTCTATATGGATATTCACAGAAATGTGAAAGGAGTTACTTCAGAAAAACTCGCCGAAGCCCTCCAAAAGGACCTCGAGGTTCAGGACAAGCACGGCGTTAAGTACCTGAAATATTGGTACAACGAAGGCGAAGGCGCCGTCTTCTGTTTGTGCGAGGCTCCCAGCAAAGAAGCGGCCAAAGCGGTACACTGTGAGGCCCACGGTGGCGTTGCGGACGAGGTCATTGAGGTGGAGGAAGGGACATAGTA
>JAQYWG010000460.1 GCA_030145085.1 Thermodesulfobacteriota bacterium | reverse complement strand
TATGAAGAGGCGGCCGCACAAGGTCTTATGGCAGGGATTAATGCAGTTCTGAAAATTCGTGGTGAAGAGCCCCTCATCCTTTCCAGATCACAGGCCTATGCCGGCGTGCTCATCGATGACCTGGTTACTAAGGGCACGATGGAACCTTACCGCATGTTTACCTCCAGGGCCGAGTACCGTCTCCTCCTCAGGGAAGACAATGCAGATTTTCGGCTTCGAGACATTGGCTTTGGTTTAGGCCTAGTTCCAGATAAGGTATATAAAGACTTTTGCAGGAAAAGAGAGAAAGTTGAAACCCTTCTCGTGCGGCTGAAAAAGATCGCGCTGAGACCAGGACCTAAGGTCGCAGATCGGCTAAGAGAGCTGGGCTCCCCCCCAATAAAAAATGCCACCTCTTTGGAGCAGCTCTTAAAGAGAAACAACATATTTTTTGAACATCTCCGTTTCTTTGATCCAGATATTGGTGAAACAGAGGAACAGGTTGCCGACGAGGTCGAGACCAGGATAAAATACAATGGGTACATT